>CAZXPD010000001.1:0-86913 GCA_964643065.1 uncultured Gammaproteobacteria bacterium
TATATGAAAAAAAACTTGAAATAATCTTTTCTGTATAACAATAATAAGCTATAATGTATTGGTTAAATTTCGGCGGAGGTCTTATGAAAAAAACACTTATTGCAGGTTTGTTGATTGCAGCATCAATGTTAACAATTTCAAAAGTTTTTGCTGACAGCGCTTGGGATCAAGCACAGAATGCGGCTTACTGGGGAAATGAAGCAGTAAACAGCAAATCTGACGAAGAAGCAAGATATAAATCCGGTTGCGGATTTGATTACAGCTGCGATTCATCTGTTGTTGATTTAAGTGGCGCAGGAGATCATCCTACACCACAACTTTTAAGATCTTCTGATGACAATGACAACCCCTATATCCCGCAACAATACAGAAGTTTGCATACAACACCGCCTCCAATGCCGTAAATTAAACTTATTTAATATTATAATAAAGGTTATGGGCTACCATAGCCTTTATTTCTGGGGTAAGCGCAATATAAGGAAAATCATATGTGGTATAACATTATTTTAATTCTGGCTTTGTTTATTGCCGTATTTATCGGCTATGCAGGATACACATCGGCACAGGAAAACAACAAACCTGCCGGCTCTGCTTTGGATCAGCTTTCTAAAATCGACTACAACCAAAAGCTTGAGCAACTACCTCCTCTTGAGGATATATTAGAGAGACCAGTGGGAGCTATGTGTTATAAAGTCGCAACGCCCCCGCCCAGAGTGGAGTATGTATGCCCCATATGCGGCGAAATGACTTTATACCCTGAATTCACATCAGTTCCGATAGATAACATAGCGTATTTAAGAACGTTAGTTAAAAAGATTACCAAGATTGACGTTATACTTGATGAATCCCAGCTTTGTCAAAAATGCAATCCTAATGCCGAAGACAGAGTTGTATGTTTAAATGTTAAAACAGAAAAATTACCCGAAGGCAAAAGAACCTGCAATATTCACGAAGACGATATTAATCTGCTGTATGACTACTCCGAAGGTCATACCACCCATACGTATATAGTGGGTACTTTCCCGATTAAAAAATTCAAATCAAGACTCGAAGAGCTACTGGGATATAAGATTAATTTTAAATAATTGTGTGAATCCTAGCGCAATTAATTTCATGTTTGGTTTTTCAATAATTAATTAAACTGATTTGAAAAACATGAAAATTTCTTTGCAAAACTGTAATATTAATTTTAACGGCAGATACATCAGAAGAAACACGGACTATATTGAAGATCTTTTGAAAGCAGCGGGTTCAACTGATGTTGAAAGAGATGTTGACCGTTTTGAAAGTACTATGGATAAGTTTGCCGGGGGTTTAAGAGATGAAGCCATCATAACGTTGGATTTTAACGGAGGTTATCCTTACTGGGTTTATGAGATAGGGCCAGTCAAAGATATTGATGATGAAGATGATTTTTCTCAAGCAAATACAGAGCTTGGCATAAGGAAAAGGATAGAGCGTCCGAATATTAAGGTCAGTTTCGAACATTTAGATAAATTTAAAAATGAAGTCAAAATCCTTGATGAGAAAATTAAAACTAATAAACTGTTTTCTCCGGAAGGGTTTGAATTATACGCATACTTAAGGAAAAGCAAGCTTTTATCAGAGATATATTGGTCAGGTAATGATAATATGCTCAAAACTTCTGAAATTATAAAAAATGTAGGTGAAAAGAATCTGGCAAGTATAAAACCTCTGCTTCAACGGCTTAAAATGGCTAATATTGGTGATGTTAGAGTATCATTCAGTAATAAATTCTTCGTTAAATCCTCTGACGTGGAATTATACAGGAAATATTTTGAGGGATCCTGCTTTCTCTCGACAAAAAACACTGATGATCAGTTAAGAAGACAGGGACATGGAGAGGAACTAAATTACGGATTGACTATATTTCCTGCTGAAATGCCTTTAATGAGAATTTCGCTATCAAAAAACGACCATAAAGTCGAGTTATTAATACCTTTGGATGAGGAACAATTGGCAGACAAAAACGAAGAGCTGTCTGCGGATTTAATTCAACATATTAAGAAAGAGCTTGAAAATCAGCCTAAAACAGATGAAGAATTAAAAATACGGGATAGTAAACGTCAAGAATCATGGGACAGCTGGATAAAGCGTTATAAAGAAATGCTAAATGATTCCAACACACCGAAATTATATTCCGTTTCAACTGATGGTTTTTGTGACCAATTACCGGAAATCAATCTTGGCGATATTATCGGACCCGACGGCACTACAATGCGGGAAAAATACGGTAATTTGGATAAATAAATATTTTCGATAATATCACCGTTACTCTTCATTTTCCATTAATTCCACCCCTTCAACAAATTAATTTACCGTAACAAAAATGCCCCAATTAGCAATTATTTTATAATGTTTGTTTTTAATAATATAGAGGGTTATATTTTGCAGAGGAATAAAGGAGAAACTTATGAGTTTATTAAATGCGATATCAGCCATCCCCGATTTCATGGAATCATTCAGACAATCTCAAAACCACTATGTAAGAGATTTGAATGAAGGACCTATATGGGGAAACATAGATGCATTAAAACATGTAGCATCAGTAGTTGAGTACACATTATTTGACGAGTAATATTAAATAACACTTTTAAGAGTTGCAAGACGCGGGTAATCTTATACCATCTGACATGGTTATTTAATCTTCTGCCTTGTGCAAACTATGTTTATCAGATTTTCGTTAGGATATTGCAGTCTTACCCAATCCAACGCCCAATAATCAAACCAGTCGACCGTTCGATCTGTGCAGTTAATTCTTTCATCGAAATAATCTTTGCCTGCTTTGAGAACAACTTCATAACGTCCGCTGCTGTCTGTTACCACTGAATCAAGATCAACAAAAACACCATTGCTGTCAATGAGCTGACCGTTTTCACCGTTGTAATAATTCTGGTCAAACATAATCCAATCTTCCGCAACCGCCGGCAACAGCTGTATCATAAACACTGCAAGAACAAACATAATAAATAGGCTTTTCATAAATCTAACCTTAAGCATTTGTTCCTCCTTTGAAGATTCTTTGTTTATATCTGCTTATTAATATCTCCTAAAACATTATAATTCAGTTTTGAACAATCCATTCAGAAATATCTTTTTGTGAACGCGACCATTTTTTGTACGAAATTTCTTTAGTGTTGCAGTATCGGCAAAACGGTGCCGGTTTTCGTAAGAAATCCAATATCTGTTGGATATTATCGGCATCGTATATCGAAATACTGTCATTTAAGGACAATCGGACATTTTTATCAAAAAACTTATTGAAGTGTTTAATTGAGGCAGAAACAGCGCAAAGGTATATTCTTCCGTTTTCCAAATATGTGCATCTGTTGGCAGACCAACAGCTCAAAAAACTTACGGCGGGATTTTGCGAACCGGTTAAGTCTAAAGGTCGTCGATACGAATTTTTTAATGTTTTGCCTGTGCCCAAATAATATTCAAATTTGACCTTTTTATTTGTTGCTAATGCTTGCGCTTTATTGTAGTCAAAGGAAACGGGATATTTTGTTGCTACAACAGTTATATCGCAATCTTTGCAAACCTGCCAGAATTCCTCTTTTTGTGTTGTCAAAAGCAGTCCGTTGGTTACGAGCTCGATTTTGCTGTTTGGAAAGAATTTTCTTGCGGCAGATAAGAATTCGTTCAATCCCGGATGCAAAAGCGGTTCACCGCCCAGCAGCAGAATTCTGTCCACTTGTCCTTTGGTTAAAAATGCCATTCTTTCAAAATCGGCTTTAAAAACCTCGATATTTGCAAAATTCTTTTCGGCAAGGGGCGAAAAGTGATCGCATCCGTAGCAGTTTAAATTACAGTGGTCAACCAGATGCACTTCGAAACGCGAAAGATAAGGCTGAGGCATTTGCTTGGCTATGAGCTCTTTTGTTTGGTTCATAACAGTATTGACGACAAATTTTTTATTCTTAATTTGAATTTTCAGTCCGAAAAATCTGATGATTTTTCTGTCATCGCAGTTTTTAACCGAAAAAAGCTGACGTAAAAACTTCTTCACAAATACTCCTCAATCTCCTGCAAAATCCTCTTTTTACGCTTTTATTGATACAAGATAATAATACCAAAAATAAAAACCTGACCGAAAATCCGAAATTCACCTCAGGAAGGCAATTTTTTGCAGGGTAATGTTGATTTAGCAAACTACTATGCATTATTTATGACAAAGGTAATTTTTGAGAATCGAACACATTGTTAAGATTTTGTAATTATTATTTTTTTTCATTTTCGCAATATATTTATATCGAAAATCACATTCAATGATTAAAGTTTTTATAATTATTCAAATCAAAAAATGATATTTTGAGTAATCTTTGTAACAATCTTTATTTTTTATAAAATTTGGGTTAATACTCAAAGCCTTTTAAAATGCTTATTGCTTGACAATGCGGGTATCTGTTAGGATACTTAAACTAACAAGAGTTAAGTTTAAAAGAAAAATTACTGTAAAAACCAGCTACATATATTTAGCTGTTATTTGTATTGTTATAATTTGTGAGGCGAGACAAATATGAACAAATTTCCTAACAGGCTTTTAGTGATTTATCAAAAAGCGGTAAATAAGTTCTTTGTTTTAAGAGCTGAAACGTCAGTTTATTTTGTGCTGATATCAGCGGTTTTAGTCAATTTATTTTGTTCTTCAAACTGTGTATTGGCTAAAGATGCCAATATAGAAACTTTAAGCATTAATTCTGGTGATACCTCCTGGATGCTTCTCTCAACAGCGCTGGTTATGCTGATGACACCGGGACTTGCTTTATTCTACGGGGGAATGGTCAGACGAAAAAACGTACTGGGAACAACCATGCAGAGCTTCATAGCATTAGGTATCATCTCAGTATTATGGATAATTTTTGGTTACAGTATGGCATTCGGACCTGATGTGAATCATTTTATCGGCAATCTTGACTGGGCTTGGCTAAAGAATGTTGGTTTTGCTCCCAATCCTGATTATGCAGCCACGATTCCACATCAAACATTTATGATGTTTCAAATGATGTTTGCTATTATAACACCCGCGCTAATATCAGGAGCATTTGCAGAGAGATTTAAGTTCAGCACATATCTTATTTTCCTTATTATTTGGGTTACCGTTGTTTATATCCCAATAGCGCACTGGGTATGGGGAGTCGGAGGATGGCTGAGAAACCTGGGTGTATTGGATTTTGCAGGCGGGTTAGTAGTGCATATCAGTTCAGGTTCAGCTGCATTAGCAGCAGCTATTGCCGTTGGCAAAAGAAACAATCAATCGAAAGAACCATTTGTTCCTCATAACCTCATACTGACATTAATCGGAACCGGTTTATTATGGTTTGGTTGGTTCGGCTTTAATGCAGGAAGTGCTGTTACATCTGGTTCTTTAGCTTCCTCGGCATTCACAGCCACTCACATTTCGGCAGCGACGGCAACATTATCATGGTTAATTATCGAATGGCTACATAGAGGAAAGCCGACTGTGTTGGGTGCAGCATCGGGGGCAGTTGCCGGACTTGCAACAATAACCCCTGCATCAGGTTTTGTCGGACCGGTTTACGCCATGATTATCGGATTAATTGCAGGCGCATTATGTTATGGCGGTATCAATTTAAAAAACAAATTCGGCTACGATGATTCCCTAGATGTTGTTGGTGTACATGGTGTAGGAAGTACTTGGGGTATCATAGCGACAGGTTTATTTGCATCTAAAGCAGTCAATTCACTTGGTAACAACGGACTGTTTTTCGGAAATCCCTCTCTTTTAGGTGTTCAGATTTTGGGCACTGCGGTTGTCTGGGCTTATTCATTCATAATAACACTGCTAGTGCTCAAGATTCTTGATAAGATTATGGGACTGCGTGTCAGTAATGATGATGAGATTGCCGGTCTGGATATCAGCCAGCACGGCGAAAGAGGATACTCTTTCTAGCCTGATTAATCAATTATTAAATTTAAAAACAGAGGAATTTTTATATGAAAAAAATCGAAGCAATAATAAAACCCTTTAAGGTAGATGACGTAAAAATAGCTCTCAATGAAATCGGTATTCAAGGAATGACAATTACTGACGTAAAAGGTTTTGGCAGACAAAAGGGTTTTGTTGAAGTCTATCGCGGAGCGCAATACGATATTTCTTTCATTCCGAAAGTCAAAATCGAGGTCGTTGTTACTGATGAAATGCTTGATAAAACAATTGAAATAATAAGAGAAAGCGCAATGACAGGGAAAATCGGAGACGGAAAAATCTTTGTATATTCCTTGGATCAGGTTATACGAATAAGAACCGGAGAATCTGGCAAAACTGCCATTTAAAATACTCACGTGATTCTACTGTAAAAGCTTCTTCACAATAATCCTCAAGCTCATATAAAACGATTTTAAGTTATATACGGATGCATGATAATAACAAAAATAAACATTTAACCTTTTATACTAAGTTTTAAACGAGGATGTTTTTGGGGTTCAGGTCACACTATGACAAAACCGAACAGAGTCATTTACTATTTTTGTTTGTTTATATAAAAAATCACAACAGTTATAAATAAAAGCAAAAAGCCTGATAACGCGGCTATTAAAGTATTATGAACCAGTATCAGGTTTGAAATAATTATTGCTAATAAGCCCCAAATAATTGCCCCACTGTACCATAAATTTCCTCTTGTTTTGAAGATTATCCAAAATGCCAAAATTGATGCCGGAACAATTGTAAACAGAGCATATAAAGTGGGCGGAAAATTGAAACTATAGCTCTGTCTGATAAAAGAAGTAATACTAAGGAAAAATGCAATGGATAACCAGCCTGAAAATAGCCCGAATAAAGGCATTAAAACGAAGTTTTTGAATTTAGAGTTATTTTCCTCAGCATTAACCAGAATGAAACTTTTAAGCGCAAAAAACAGCATCAACAATATTAAAGCTACAAGATACCAACTATCTCCTTTTATCTGCACTATCAGCATCCATAGAGTACTTGTTAAAAATGCGGCAGCAGAATAATATCCAATTTTTTTATAAAGTTTATTTTCCCTTTGAGAAGGAAGAGATTGATGAATAGCATATATTATTGATAAGGTAAAAATCACAAACCAAATGCTAAATGCGTAACCTGCAGGCATTTCAGGATAAGTTATGCCACGAGATGTAACATCTTCAATCTTTTTACCTATCCCTGTAATTTCGTGGAAAAATGGAGCAAAAAATTGAGTAAAAGCAAATAAAAGATTTAATATTATTCTCGGTAAGTTTTTTATAATTAGCATTTAAAACACCTATAAAGTATCATCCAGTTCTGGTTAACGCATCATGAAGTCTTGGTCAAAATGAAGAATTATAGATTCAGTTTATCGAATAAAATCTTATTTCTGTCTCTTGCATCTTGAATCATTTTCTTATAAGAAATGATTTCAAAGTATATATTGTGAGATGGATGGAATCCAAAATAACCTGAATTATCAGGTGCCGCCGTAAGATAGCCTGAATCCTTTGCGATATTAATTACTTTAGGTGTTAATGAAGTTATTATATATGCGTATATTGGAGTATTGGCATTTATAGTTATTGTTTCACCTTGTTTGTCTTTAGCTTTTGATTCTCTTAAATCTTTAACATACTCAATTATTTGCTTAACTGGATTTTCATCATCAGTATAATCATTACGTTCAGGTCTTTTAAATTCAATTATTGTTACTGTATTAATTCTTTCATTATCAGTAAGTAGAAATTGGTGATTAAAAATAGTTATATCTGGTTCTTTTCCCGAATCGGATTCAATCACTTCCATAGATTTTAATTTCTTATCCGAAGCCAAATAATAGTGGTATGCCAATTTTTCATCAATTGCCCATAGGTTATGTTTTTCATAATCTATATCATCTGAGGTTTTATTCATTGGAAAAATCATTTGATGAATTGCTTTTTCCAAAGGATATTTACTGTCATCTTGTTGTTTTTGAAGTTTTGACAATAAATCAAGTACAGATTTTCTATAAGCAACATACTCAGAAAGCTTAGATTTCCCCACTTCATTTATTTGATCAACGTAATCTTTAAATTTATTATTTAAAAACTCTAAATCTTCTTTATTCTCAGGTTTTTTAGACAAAAGTTCTCTAGTTTTTTGTTTCGCTTCTTTATTTACTTTGTAATATTCATCATAAAGCTTAATATCGAGCTCTTTACCCCTTGCACTAGGAGGAATATTTTCTAATTGTGTTTTGTATTTATCATTTAGCAAAAGCCTATATTGTGGGCTATTCTTGGTTATATATGATTTTATAGATTTAAATTTTTCACTTTCAATTTTTTCAAGTTGGTCTTTAATATCTTCTTTTATTTGTTTAATTGCGGCAGTTGTAATCTCGTCAGAATTTGTAAATAATGAAGATTCATCAAAAATAAAGCCTGCTCTATCTTGGTCAACGCTTTCATCTAAATATTTGCCAGTCATAAAAATTTGATAATAAAATTCTTCATTTGTTGTCCGGTCTATCCATTTGCTAGATAAATTAGGAATATAATTTTTTAAATTAATATTATAAACTTCTCTAGAATCCGCACAAAAATGCAGTTTATGAGCACCCTTTGCTATATCTTTTATTCTCAAATAATGCAAATTAAAAGCAAGATTATTGAGGTTAAATGATGATTGTTCAATATTTTCACTCAATAAACTATTATTAAATGTAGTATTTAATAGCTCTGAATCAAAATCATTTTTAATCACTATTCGAGGGCACTTATCGCTATTAACAAAATAAGAAATAAAGTGATTTATTATCTTTCTTCCTATCGTATCTAGATTTTGACTATATTGCTCTTGATATTCGTCTTTTAAACCATCTAACCTTATAATCGTTTGAAATTTAAAATCAGCCTGAGTAATTTCTTCTTTCTCAACAAAATCAGAATCTACTCCCTCATTATCAATTGTAAAAGGGAATTTTATTTTGTAATATTTATCATTTTCTTTATAGAAACTCTCTATTTCAACTGATTTAAATGCTTTCAACCATAATAAACGGCCTGTGCCTTGTCCACCCTTTTTTTCTTTAAGGTCAGTGTCATACGTTATGAAGGAATCAAAGTTTTTATCAATAAATCCACATCCATTATCAGTAATTACAATATTTCTAACAGGGAGCATCTTTAAGTCTTCTTCACTTTTAAAATCAACATGTGTTTGAGTTTTATCTTTTCTGTCAAAGAAAACTTCAATATTTCCATCTTTACTGCTTTCCAAGTCTTTATTATCGTATATAGACTGAATAGAATTAATTACAGCCTCATAAAGTGGCATCAAGTGATTAGCCTTAATTAATTTAAGTTTATCAATTCTTCTTTTCAAGTTACTCTTCATTAATGAAGGCATATTTTATCTCCAAATTCTTTAGATATGGATAATTATACAAAAATTATGGTTTTTTACATAATAGATTTATTATTTCATTTTGCCTTGTTTTCAGTAATTCTATAGTCCAATTTTCGTTTTGATCCAAGAATACATAGCTGCCTTTAAAAATATCAAAACCACTCTTTAGATAACGTTGTTTTTTATCTGTAAAATCAAGGTTACTTAATGATGAATTCTTTTTTCTACTTAACAAAATCAGGTTGGCAAGCTTATGAGTCCATTGTTTTCTATCATCTTCATTAAATATTTTTACCCAGTTACTTGAACTGTCAGGCGTTTGAGGTAACACGTGCTCAACGCTTATATTATTATAGCTGGCCAAGTGTACTGTATTATCACTCATTAGAAACTCGTGTTTGAGTAAAACATATCTGGTAAATTTTCTGCCGTAAACATCTGAATTAAAAATATAATTTAATTGATCTTGATTGACATAAAATAATCCTGAATCATTTAAAATTTCATCAGTTGAGGTTGCCAAATCAATTTTTTTCAATATATCATTAATATTTTCGATTCTTGAGGTAGGAGACTCTCCTAATATCCAATCTCCAGAAAACTTAAACTCTAATTTTATTAGAAATTCAAGCAAATTAGTTTCATTAAACTTTTCATAAAACCTTAATAATGGAGGAATCCATTCATTTGAAGGGATGCCTATATTCATTATTGTTATGAGATTTTTATACTTACAGTCTATTTCCAAGTTATTCAAGTTTATTAGTTTATCGTAGATATCTTTATATTTTTTTATGCAATCAATAGTTTCCTTACCTTTATTAAGAAGGTTTTTCTTATATATATTTTCTTCAAATTCTTCTAATAAGTTTTTTCTGGCTTTTTCTTTTACTTTTATTGTTCTGATTAAAGATAAAAATCTATCAAAATCTTCAGTTCCAATCTCACCTTCAATTGTTTCCCAGGTTAAAGCATAATTTTGTTTCTCATTATCCTGTATAACCCCTATATTAATAGATTTAAGTATATCTGCATTTGACAGGGGTATTCCTCGGTTATTTAAAATATTAAATAACCTGAAAGCATCTTCTCTATTAGCTGTTGAAACATATATGAAAATTACTTCATTTAACAAGAATGATGTAAAGTTAGAAATATCACCAAGATTCTTGCTGGCAAAAAAATCCTTCATGTGATTAACAGCATTTACCATATTTACAATAGACGTATTCTTGAATTTCGAGTAATTTTCAAGCTCTGTTATATTTAGAGTTCCGGATTGTTTTACAATAATTTCTTTTACAAATTTTCCAACATCGTCTCTTATCTTGAAGACAATTCTCATTCGTTCTGGCGTTCTTTTGAATTCATTTTCTTCTTGATAGAGTAAATCTTGACAAGCATTATTCAACTTATCAGAAATATTTAAATCTCTGATAACAGCTAAAAGTAAAAATAATGTCGTTAAACGTTGTTGACCATCTAAGACTTCATATTCTTTATAGTCTTTTTTAGATAATTCTTTTAAAACGAGAGAACCCAGAAAATATTCAGCATCATTTTTATTTTCATAGGCGAACCATAAGTCATCCAATAAATCGGAGATATTGTCTGAATCCCATACATAAGAACGCTGATATTCAGGTATTGTAAACCAAAAATCACGAAAGAGTCTTCCTTGTATATTAACTTTTTCAGACGTTATTTGGTTCTTATTTGCATTCGTTTCATTTGATATCATAACTTTTGCTCTCCATTGCTATCCTCACAAATATACAAGTAACCGCAATCTGTACACTTTTTATCGTTATTGGTTTTCTGACATGTAGGATTGTTGGCTAAATAAATAATTTTGCTTATTTCCGCATCCAAAACAGATTTAGATTGAGATAATTCTTCGTGTCCAGGCTCAAAAACCCTAGCTGCTTCTTCGGTAAGATTTAAAATCTTGAGCTCATTAATATCAAAGCCCTCATTGCTTAATGCCATTTTATACAAGTAAAGCTGCTTATAATAATCTTCGAGTGATTTTTCAATATTCTTATTGGTTTTAAAATCAATTATTGAATAGGTCTTATCTGAGTTTTTAATTAAAAGGTCGATATCACCTGCAAACTCAATATTTTTGCCATCAATATTATGAGTAAAATTAAAACTACGTTCAGGGTAAATAGCCATTCCTGAAAGTTTTTGAGGTGCATAATCGGAGTTTAAAAATGATGAATATAAACTGTTTATTCTTGTTAAATCGTCACTTTCAATCTGGACACCCAATAAGAATGTAGGGATTTCTGCTTTGTTAAACTCTTTATTATTCATATAACTGCTATAAATTAAGTTATGAACTAGATTTCCAATAACTGAAGATTCTTTTTCATCGCCCAATTCAGGATATCTATATTTGTATTTGAACAAATATTTATTCGGGCAATGATTAAATGTATTTATTTGGCTAAAACTCATTCTAAAATTGCATTGAAGGACTGTTGGCATTGAGGTGTTATTATTAAAAGCCTTTTGATTGTCTGTAATAATGGCAAATGGCTTCAACTCTTGTTTTTCAATTGTAATTTCTGAAGTATCGACTGTTTCACTTAAAACAGACAGAGGAAAATATCTTGTATATTCAGCTGGCTTTGAGTTTCCATAAGAAGTGAAGTTTAAAACATTCAAATACTTTTCAGCTCTACTGATTGCAACATAAAATAATCGTAGTGCTTCATTTTTCTCTCTTGGTTTTTTCCATATTTCTTTGTATAAAAGAGCTTTAGGAGTCGATTTACCTTCGAATTTATGCACAATTATTCCAAAGCCTGGCTTATCTCCATATTGAAGATCAAAGGAAATATTTGTACCGTCAATATTTCCACCTTTTGAACTTGTAGAAATACTTGCAATGAATGTATAGGGAAATTCAAGTCCTTTGCTGGCATGTACGGTTAGAAGCTGGACAGCATCAATATCTTTAACCGCAAGAGTTGGCAGTTCAAAACTTCTGTTATCTTTAATCCTATCGATATAATCAAGGAAATTACTTATGCTTACATAGTTTTCACTTTGCATAAAATCAGCAATTATTTTCTCAAAAATCCTTAAATCCAGCTCTGCTCTGTACTGTTCTATGCCACTAAGTTCAAAATACGGTTTTATCTCATTTATCAGCCTATAATAAATCTGCAAAAGAGATAATGTATTCTTCTGCTGTGATATTGAATAAATAGTTTCAAAAACAAGATTTGTGTAATCTCTAACACTTTCAGGTACATCGAGATTATTAATAAGGTTATTTTCTCTTATAAAGGTTAATTTTTCAGACAGATTAAGCTTTTTGAGTTCTTTAAACTCTTTTATTTTTAAAATTTCTTTATCCGCCTCAATTTTAAGCCTGTATAATTCCTGATCTGATAGTTTTATCTTTAAAATCCTTGTAAGCGCAATCTCATCCCGTATATTTTTAGCCAAACGCAATAAAGCAACTGCATTTCGAATTACAGGATTAATAAAAAAGCCTATGTTTACTTTTTTAATTGACGGAATACCTGCTTCTGTAAGCTGTTTTTCAATTAATTCAGCTTGAGAATGTGATTTTACAAGTACTGCAAATTCTTTGTACTTTGCATTTTCCTCCGTTTTAAGCCTTATAATCTCACTTGCAATGTATTTTGCTTCACTGATTTTATGGTTGTATGAGTCGGAAAAACCGTTCAATGTTGTTACTTTTACATGTTTATTTTCTGCATCAAAGGTTTTATATGGGTTAGGATTTAAAATCTCATCAAGGGCCAGAGATTCTTCTGTCACATGATTTACTGCATTTAAAACGTGAGGAGTTGAACGATAATTTGTGATTAACTTAATTTCAGGATATTTTTGAGCGTATTTTTTCTCAACGTGATTATGCAGCACTTCAAAGTTTTCCATTTGTGCAAACCTGAAACCATAAATAGACTGCTTCCTATCACCTACAAAGGTAATATTGGCTTGCTTTTCATCAAGAAGCAACTTTATCAATTCGAGCTGAGAACCGTTTGTATCTTGAAATTCATCTATTATCAAATGTTTAAAAAGCTTCTGATAATAAAGTCTGATAATTTCGTTTTGCTTTAATATCTGAATAGTCTTGTTTATAAGGTCATCAAAATCAACTGTATCGAGTTTTTCAAGTTCTTTTTGATAAACAGCATAAATCAAAGCAACAATTTTAGTTAAATGTAGTTCAATTTCTTCTATTCCATCAATATTTTCAGGAAAATCTGTTGAATAACTCCAATCTTGAGGTTTTCTTGAGCCATTTTTAGATAATATTAATTTTTCACCTGCAATTGCCTGGAATGCCCCTTTATCTTCCTTTTTGCCATCATCTTTGAATATTATATCCTCGTAGCGACAGAAATCATCAGCATATGCCTTTAAATGCTGCCCCCATTCTTCTAAATATTCTTCTTTAGAGCTGAATCCAAAGGGTATTGTTTTAATCGTTTCAGAATAGTTCTTTATTGCTGCTGTTGATTTATCGAGAAATTCTTTTGCATCAATTCCTAATGATTTTATTTTTTTAATCAATGGAAAAATATCATCAAGAATAATATCTAAAGCATTAATTTTATTGAGTTTATTAACGCTATCAATATTTAAAAGCTCCACATTTAAACCCAACGGTGCAGCAGTTTCACCTAAGTTATCAATTGTATTTGCTTCACCATACTTTATTCTTTTTATAATATTGTCAAAAATATCTTTTAACTGTTTTTCTTCGCCCATTTTTAATGATGGTGAAAGGTTTGCTTCGATAGAGTGCTTTCTCAATATTCTGCTGCAAAAACTGTGAAATGTTGAAATCCATAAATCTTGACCAAGGCAATCAACATCATTATCTTTTAATTCTTGAAAAATACGCCCTTTCATTTCATTAGCGGCTTTGTCAGTAAATGTTATAACAAGAAGCCTTGTTGCTGGATTTTCAACACCATCTTCAATCAAGTCATTGACCAATTTAACAAAGCGTTTTGAAATAATCTTTGTTTTGCCTGTTCCTGCGCCGGCAACTATTTTAGTACAATGATTAATCGGATTCTCAACAGCCTGTTTCTGTTGTTCATTAAGCCCCTCTGTTATATTAATCCGGGTTTTATTCTTCGTTTCCATCTTCACCCTCCTCATCACACAGAAAACCAAATGAACAATTTGAGCATTTCCAGCTCGTATCTGTCTTTTTAAATGATGCTTCTGCTCTTATTTTATCTATAACTGTTTCTTTAAGATTTTGAACAAGTTTTTCTTTTTTTTCTTCAATTTCACTTGATGCAATTAAATCTTCTTTATAGCCGTTATCCTTAGAGGTTGGTCTAATATATTTCAATCCTAAAGCTTCAACTTTATCTTTAAATTCTTCAAGCTCAGGTGCATTCTGACAAGCCAGATAATAAAGAGGAATCTGATATTCATAATCACTTATATTTTTTTCGCTAAATTTGCCTTTATACTGCCCATAATCGCCTTCAAAGTTTAAACCATAGTCACTTAAATAATAACTAAGCGGTTTCTTCTTGTTTTTACCGGTTTTATAGTCAAATACGCAATATATGTCATTATACTTGTATAGAGCATCAATCCTGCCGTCAAACATAACAGCTGGAAGATCATTAAGCTGAAATGCAAAGCCTTGTTCTGTAATTATTTTCTCCGGCACTTCATTAAAAAAATTATTTAATTCCAAATTATCAACCGCATCGCTAAAATTCTCTTTCATTTCTGCAAGGTTTAAGTCATCAGATGCAATAACAAGATCGATATCTCTTTCTTTAAATCCTGCATTTAATACGTTCTCAGGATTATTTTTTGAATCAAATAAAATATCAGCAAGTTTTAAGAGATTTTCTTTATTGTATTTATCAAGACAGGTATTATTAAACACCTCCATTACAGCGTGTACAATTGAACCATAGCTTGCAGCAAAATTGCTTTTTTCTTTTAAGCTCAAGAGGCTCGTATAATAATATTTTCGAGGACAGGATAAATATATGCCGATAGCAGAAGGATTAAGTTTTAAAACCTCATTTTCAGCAATGACTTTTGATTTTATAACTTCTTCGCTTTCTTGTTGGTTTAAATCACAATTATCATTGTTTTCTGAGTGTTTTGGCTCTGCTTCTTTATAATTGGTATTATCGGTATCAACAAGCATCTGAAAGAAAATAGATGGCTGTACTTGCTTTTTATCCTCATATTTGTGTGTTGAAATAAGCAGTTTCTCTTTGGCTCTTGTCATTCCAAGATAAAATAGCCTTGCTTCTTCTTCAATACTCTCTTCATCCAGTTCTATAAGGTTTCTAAAATTGCTGTTTATTTGCTTAAGAGAAGCTGATATCTTTTCATTTGCATCAGGGGAAATAAAATAGGTGGATTTTGCTTTCTTAGGAAAATTATTTTCCGTAAGACAAGGAATATAAACGTATTTAAACTCTAAACCTGCTGTCTTAAAAAAAGTTAAAAGGTTCACCGAGTCTTTTATATCAGATTGCTCTTCAAATGACAGGTTGATAAGTTCATTTAGGGTATTAAAGTCTGGCCTGTCTTTTATTACTCTTGAATACAAATCAGTCATTGCATCAATTTTTGATAAAAGCTTTCCTAGGATAGCGTTGAATTCAGGATTGTTTAAGATTTCTTTTTGTTTTCTTGCAATAAATACAGTTAATTCAACAAATTTATTTTCCCTATAAAGCTGATAAATTGAAGCTAAATCACCCAACTCTGCTAAAAGTTTTTCTTTATCTTCTTCTTTTAAAATACCGATGTTTTCATAAATAACATTAACAAGTGAAGGCTTTTTATATTCTTCTTGAATAGTTATAAAGCGGTCTTTTATATAATGATCTTCGAGCGTATCGGAGAGTATATTTTCGATATAAAGATTCAGTTCTTCAAATTGTATTTCAAGCTCTGCTTTTGAGCTTATGTTGATGTTTGAAAAACCTTGTCTTGAAAATTCTTTAATTCCAAGCTTTTCGCAAATATTGCAGATACTTAGATATCTGGTAAGTTTCAATCTGAAATTCTGATATTCCTCATTATAAAGCTCACTGTTTATAGGAATTCCGTATGTTTTAAAAAAGTCGATGAATTTTTGTTTTGACTCAAAATCCCTTATCAAAATTGCAAAATCAGAGAAATTGCAGTTTTCATTTTTAATTTTATCTAATATTTCTTCTGCAATATATGATATTTCAGCCTGAACATCCTCGAATTGAATATATTTAATACTTTCAGATTCTTTAAACTCACAATTGAGTTCTTCTGAATTATATTTTTTAACAAGATAAAGTGCTCTTTGTATAATCTCCGGGTTTCTTTGAGATGAGTCGAGATTTGTAATTTCAATATTATCAAAATATTCTTTTAATGAATCCAAGATCAAACTATCTCTCCAAGCTCCTCTGAACTCCTGAATTCTTGAATATTCATCACCATAAATGTACAAATTATCAGGATCAGCTATAAATTTGATTAACTTAAACTGCAAATAAGTTATATCTTCAAAACCGTCAATAAAAATATGACTAAATCTTGATTTAATGGTATTTAAAAGTATTGTATTATCTTCAAGGGCTTTTATTGCAGATAGAACAGAATCTCTGTAATCAAGATAATTAAAGCGTTTTAGTATTTCATTGTATCTTTTAAAAACACCAGCAATTAGGCGAAGTCTGATTTTATCTGTATCAGTTATCTCTGTCTCATCAATAACTCTGGTTATATCTTCATATTTTAGTTCATTGTTTTTAAATAAGCCAAAAAGGTTATATAGCTCTCTAAAGAACGAATTTGATTTGGTGAGACTGTTAAGAGCAGTATTTTGGATAAATTCGCTTTTACAAATTGCTCCAATTATATTAATAGCAAGAGCATCAGATAATGTTTCACTTTCCAAATGAGACGGTGATTTTTTAAGTATGTATTTATAAAGCTCATCAACAGACCAGATATTTAAATGTTTAGAATTATCATCATTAAGCTTTATTAGTTCTTCTTTTTCACTTGGAGTAAGAGTTAATATTAAAATCTGGTAAGGATTAGCAGTCCCGTTATTTAATAAAGAATATACATTCTCTAGTAAATTTCTCGTTTTTCCACTGCCTGCATAGCCCTTAATCAGCTTTAACATATGGTCGCACCTTGTTTAAACAGATTAACATTTATCATTCCAAATTTTGCAGATAAATCATCAATATGGTGCATTAGGTAAAGTTCCGGCTCTAAATCTCTCTGGTTTAGATCAATAATAGCTTCCCAATCCGTTCTGGAATGATGTGCTGCAATTATTCTAGCAAGCTGATTAAATCCGTTATTCATTGCCCAATTAAAACCATATAGCGTATGCGAAATCCAATCTTTTTTGAATTCCTCATTAATTTCAATAAGTCCAGATTCAAGATTAACTTTATACTCAAATATTTTGCCAATATCATGCATAATGCAAGCTGCAAAAATAATATCGTGATCAACTTCTTTTCTGAACTTTGGGAATACTGATTGTGCAAATTCAATACATTCCCATATATGCTGCATTAACCCACCGACATAATTGTGATGCATTGATTTAGCCGCAGGTGTTACTTTAAATAAGTCTATATTTTCAAAGATTACCTTTGATACAGCTTCTTTAAGGTTTTGATTTTTAAAATTGTTGATGACTTCGAGTATATTATTAAAAAGTGTTTCTCTATCTTCTAATTCAAGACCGATAGGAGCTTCTTCAAGGAGTTCTAGTTCCTTGATATTTACATTTTTAAATTGCTCTTTATATTCACCGGCGATAATTCTAACAGTATTTCCTGTTCTTAAAGCCTTGGGATCATTATTATCAATAGCTTCTTGCCATAAGACACAATTTAAAACTTCTTTGCTTTTAATATCTTCAAGCTGAAGCTTACCCATTTTATTGCCGTTTTTAGTATCTGACAGGTGAAATTCCTTAACCACATACTCTGATGAATAATCTATCATCACAACTCCCTTCACACCGCATTTGAAATTAATTATATAAAAAACATGTTCATTTTTGTTAATTTGTTAAGCTAAGCTATTTTTGGTAATAACCTTCGTAACTACCATTTTTGTTGTACTTTTTGATTTTATTACCCTCGCTCTTGTAATAGCCCTGATAGCTGCCGCTTTTATTGTATTCTTTTAATTTGTTACCTTCTTGCTTATAATAACCTTGATAACTACCGTTTTTTCCGTATTGCTTTAGTTTTTCACCGCTTTTAAGTCCAAATTGCGGTGTATTATCGTAAGCAAAACAAGGGGCTGAGATGATTGATATAAGTGCAAATAGTAAAACAATTTTTTTCATAAAGTCTCCTTTTCTTTCCAATGAGGTTGAAATTTTTCTATATCTTCAAGCGTTTTGCTGTAATCTCCATCAAATTTTATTGCCCTATCATCAATATATAAGTATGCAGGCTCTTTTTTATTAGTTACGTCTTTTATGTAGTTGCACAAATTGTGTCTTATCATCCATTTATAGACTTTTTCTCGATCCCTTGTTGTAAAAATATAAACTTCATAAGCTGTTGCCAATGATTGCAGAAATTCAAGGGAACCAGCTCTTGGTTCAAACAGTTCATTCTCACCATTCCAGCCTTTATAAGTATTAAGAACTCCATCAAAGTCTAAAAATATTTTCTTTTTCATGCTCATATCCTTTTGTATTCCCTTGATGAAATTTATTATCACAAAAACCTATGTCAAAATCGGACACTAATGTTTTTTATATGTCCGTTTGTGACACAGGTGTCTGTTATGCTCAAAAATGTACAGTTTATTGAAGGAGAATATATGAAAAAGAATCTTGTTGCACTAATGGCAGTTGGAGTAATTCTTGTTAATGGAGCTATTGCACAGGCAGAAAGCATAAGCTTGGCACCAGAGCTTAGTATTTACTCGAATAGTTCATTAAGCAGCTCTACTTTTGGAACAAAAGCAGTTACTCAAAGAGGTTGTAAAGTCGGAAAATCAACTTGTAAAAACTATCTTGGAATTGTTAAAACAGGTAGCTGCGGTATAGGCGAATCAATGAAAAACGGTAATTTATCCGTTTTAAAATACGTTGATGTTATCAATAACGGATGGTTCTTTAACAGAACGACAACAATTAATGCTTACGGAGACTAAAAAATGGATGAGAAAGTTAAAGAATTTTTACTGACAGGAGTTTTAGGCATATTTATATTGCTACTCTTTAACGCCATTATGTCAAACGGTGTCTACAATAACTACAGAACATCAATGTTTGCAATGGAAAACGTTTCAAAATACCCGAAAGTTGGCAAGGCGACTATGGTTAATTATTTCGGGCTTGCAAGGTTTGGTGATGATAGTTATCAAACTGCGTTAACCAATGGTGGTATTTCTAAAATTCACCACGTTGACACAGAAGCAAAAGGCACAATATTTAAAAAAGTCATGACTACATATGTATACGGCGAATAACCCTCCCCCACATACTCCAGCTAAAGTAAGCTCTGAGAAATCAGGGCTTACTTGTTTTTACATAACCAAGTATAACGTGCAAATATTGTATAACCTGTTTTATCAAGGAAAGAAGTAATCATGAAAAAAGTAAATGGAGAAATTGTAAATAATATCGATGATTTAACAGATGAAGAAACTCAGGAAGTTTCTGATTTTATCTGTTATTTAAAGAGTAAAAGACCAAAACCTGAGCCAGTTAAGGATACCAAAGACAATTTAAGTGATAACCTTGTTATAGAAGAACTCTTAAAAAAACTTGAAACTTTATCTGCAAAATTAGCAGAAATTAAGAAGCTTGAAGATGATGTAAAATTTTGGCAGAGTAAATATTTTGAGCTGGAAGTTCATTTTAAAAACTCTGAAAAAGAAACTATTGTATTAAAAAATGATAATCAAAAACTAAAAGAGCTTGTGGGAATTAAGGGGTTATTTAAAGGAGTATTTGTTTAGCTTACCTCTTTAAAGTCTCAAAAGCTTCTGTTAAAAGCTCTTTGTACTCTTTTTTAAGACTTGCAGGTTGGAGGATTTTAACTAGCTTACCCCATTTAAAAAGATGCCAGCATATAGCAAGACCGCCTGCAGCAGTAAATTCAACTTTTACTGAACCGTCTTTGTTATCTTTCATTTTTTGAGTCGGGTGAAAATGGAAATTTTTAACATCTTCTGCAACTGATTTATCGAATTGAAGGACAACTTTTATAGGTTCTTCCTGATAAACCCCGAAAGAATTCTTGGAATATTCTGCCAAATCAAAGTTTTCATCTTTTTCATAATATTCATCAATAATCTTAATCTCTTTTATTTTTGAAAGATTATACAGCCTTATTGCTTTTCTATCAGGATTAAACGCTACAAGAAAATGTTTTTCTCCATAAATCACACCGTAAGGATGAACTTTACAGGATTGAATCTCTTTATTTACTTTTTCATACTTAATCCGAAGAACCTTAAATGCTTTTATAGCTTCCCTTATATTACTTAGGACTTCTTTGTCTATCTTGAATCTTGGATACTGTCTAACGGCATATTTTTCAGCCTCTAGAAGTGCTTCAAGGTCAGTTTCTATTTTTGATTGCTCTGTTTTATTTAATACTTTTACTTTTGCAAGAATGTCATCGATGGTTTCAGCTTTATTGTTTAACCCGTCAACCTCAAGTTTTTTCTTTGTATTCTCAAGTTCCGCAAGCTCTTCAGGAGTAAATGAAATTATTGGAGCTAAAGAATAGTTTTTTAATCTCCAGCGTTTAACCTTTGTGCCTGTTTCAACTTCTTCTATTTGAGGGAAAAGACGAACTACAGCATCACGCATCCTCTCGGCAGTTCTTCTTGATACATTAAAATGCTCTTGAATATCATTAAGAGACAAGCCTTTATAGCTTGCCTGGAATAGCAAAGCCAGTTTTAAAATATCTTCAACTCGTTCGTATCTCATGAGGTTTTCCTGTCTCGGTTATTATTAAGCAATTATTACATGGATTTTTAATATGTCCAAATCAGACATGGGTTTTTATTATTATAAATAAAGGCAAAGCATGTCAAAAGGGCTTTAATTTGCTATAAAACAAGTCATTATTTCAATTTGTTTATGTTACGATATGGTAAAATCTTGTATTTATCTTTTGTATATTAAACACAATTTCAAAACAGTTTATACAGTAAGTGGGAACTATGAATTCAAACGAACAGCTTATTAATCAATTTAATGAAATTCTGCAAAACAGTAAAAACTGTGTTGTTAATATTGTTAATGATAAATTAACTTTGGCTGTATTTTCACTACTAGAAAAAAATCTAAAAAACGTCAAAGAAATTAATTTCATTATCAGAGATACAAGATTTATTCCTCAAAATGATGAAATGGTTAGAGAATTTGAAATAAACCCCAATGACACTCTTTTCAATGCTTATGATATTACTGAAAAAAATAAATTGCAGTACTTTGAAAAAGCAAAATCAATGTACGAATTTATCTTGAAGAACGTGAATGTCAAAAAGACAACGGCAGCTTGCCAAATCAAGGGGAATATTTTAATCGTAGATGATGAATTTATGATTCAAGGCTCATCCTCTTTAGAACGTTCGCCTAAAGCGGTAAAATCAAAAGTGAACAGTATAAATTTTGATACTGTTATAAACAGTACGATGGATAAAACGCAGATTACTAAAGCCACTGAAACATTTCAGAGGGTTTGGAGTAGTAATGAATACACTGAAGACTATAAATCAGAACTGTTAAAAGGCTTAGAATATCTATATAAAGAGCATCCGCCTGAATATTTATACTATTTCACATTAAATGAGCTTTTTGGAGAACAACTGGACTACGGTGTTGAAAGATTTGAGCAAGATAATACCAATTTCAAAAAAACAAAAATTTGGGATATGCTCTATGACTTTCAAAAAGATGCTGTTTTATCGGCTATACAGAAAATCAATAAATATAACGGTTGTATAATAGCTGATAGTGTAGGTCTTGGGAAAACTTTTGAAGCTCTTGCTGTTATCAAATATTTTGAATTAAGACAAGACAATGTATTGGTGTTAACACCTGCAAAACTTTATGACAACTGGAATTCATTCAAAGGTGCATATAAAGATAGCATCCTTGATGAAGTTTTCAATTACAAAATAATGTTCCATACTGATTTATCACGTTACAAAGGCGATTCAAGAAGCGGTTGGGATTTAACCCGATTTGACTGGAGTAAGTTCGATTTATTAGTTATTGATGAATCCCATAATTTTAGAAACAGGACAGAAAAAGACTTCGGCTTAACCAGATATCAAAGACTTCTGGAAGAAGTTATCAAGAAAAATCAAAATACAAAGGTTTTGTTGCTTTCCGCGACTCCTGTAAACAACTCTCTTAACGATCTTAAAAACCAAATTAGCATTATAACAGCGGATAGAGACTTTGCTTTTGAAGTTCAGGGGATACCTAGCATAAGCAATCTTATGCGAAAAACCTCAACCTCAATAAATAACTGGGAGAAGTCTCATAATAAGTCTAAAGAGCAACTGTTTGACAGTTTACCTTCTGAATTCTATAAACTTCTTGAAATGATGACAATTTCAAGAAGCAGAAAGCATATTACAAACTACTATGGAACAGACAAAGTTGGTAAATTCCCAACCAAGCTTAAACCCGATACAAAAACTCCTCATATAGATTCAGAGCTTACTCTTTTGCACTTTAAAGAAACTAATATGAGACTGGAAGAGTTAATATTGGCTGTTTATATGCCAATGAAATACATAAAGAGCCAACATAAAGCTTATTACAGGGAAAAATATCAGACTAAATATAACAATAAAATTATTTTTAGCCATGAAGACAGGGAGTTCTTTACAGCTAAAATGCACAGGTTTAACCTGTTTAAAAGGCTGGATAGTTCAGTATTTGCCTTTGGCGAAACAATAAGAAGGCTAAAAGGTAGAATTGAAAATTATATCAAACTATTAGAGCACAATGCTGATGAAATAGAAGCTCAGGATGATGATTCAGAAGAAAATGATTTGAGCCTTGATTATAAATATGAAATCAAAGTTAATCACTTAAACAAAGAGGATTTTCTGACCGATTTGTATTATGACAAACTGGTTCTTGATGAAATTTATGCAGAAGTGGAAGAAGTTCTGAAAAATAAAAGAGACAACAAGCTTCATGTACTGCTTGATGAACTGAAACGTAAAGTAACTACAACTCCATACAATCTAGGCAACAAAAAAGTTCTTATTTTTACTGCATTTGCTGATACTGCAAACTATTTATACAATGAACTAGCCAAAGAACTTTCTGATATGGGTATAACAACTGCAATGGTTAGCGGTTCAGGTTCTCCAAAAGCTAATAATAAGAAAATCCAACTTGAATTTAATAACGTGCTTTCAATGTTTTCGCCAAAATCAAAACTTAAAAAGGAAATTCCTGCGGAGGATCAAATAGATGTCCTTATCGGTACAGATTGTATTTCAGAAGGTCAAAACCTCCAAGATTGCGACTGCGTAATAAATTATGATATACAATGGAATCCTGTTTCATTGATTCAAAGATTTGGTAGAATTGATCGTATTGGAAGCGTTAATACTCAGATTAAAATGATTAACTTCTTCCCTCATATAGCTTTAAATGAATATTTAAACCTTGAAAAGCGTGTTAAGAGCAAAATGCTTGCAACAAACCTTGCCTCCACAGGTGATGAGGATATTTTATCCCCTGAAATGAATGATATTGACTTTAGAAGAAGGCAACTTGAGCGTCTTAAAGATGAAGTTATTGATATTGATGAAGCAAGCGATAATATTTCATTAACTGATTTAAATATGAATGAATACTTGTTTGAACTGGCAGAGTATATTAAAAAAGAGCCTGAAATCAAAAAAATGCCTAAAGGAATCTATTCTGTTACTGACGGCGATAAACAAGGCATTATTTTCTGCTTTAAACACAAAAACAATACGGCAAAGCCTGACAATGACAGTTCATTGTATCCTTATTATTTGATTTATTTAAACAATGACGGGGAATTAATACTTGGTAATGCTCAGGCTAGGGACTTATTAAAGCACTTCAGAAAATTGTGTTATCAAAAAGGAGTTCCTGTAAAAGAATTCTTTGATAAATTCTTTGAAAGAACAAATAATGCAAAAGATATGAGTCATTATTCCCAACTTTTAACCAGAGCGATAAAAACAATACAAGGACAGGAAGAAGCAAAATCGGAACAGACTGTATTTGACTTTGGCGGCTTTAACAACCCATTTGCCGGAGAAGAGCAGGATGATTTTGAGTTAATTTCCTTTTTGGTGGTGGAATAGATGTTTAATTTACCTAAAAAATATGAAGTTAATAAAAAATTTGCTCTTAAAACCTTTATTCCTAAAGAGTTAAAGGCTGGAGAGAAAAAAAGACTTAAAGAAGCTTTAAAAGAAGTAAAGTTGACTCATCAAATAACAGGAGAAGGGATTCCCTCGTTAATTGATGAAGCACATAATTGTGCGGTTATTATGTTTTTTGATGTTCAAGTAGAAAAAATCAAAGACGCATCTTTTGTTTCAGGAATATTGCAAGCACTTGTTAAATCCCCTTGTATTTTAAGGATTTTCGATGATTCTTCTGTTGTGTATTCTTTTGCACACAAACGCTTGAATTTGCAGGATGCTAATGAGATTGTTATTGCTGATGCTGTTATAACAAAACCGTTTTCACATTCAGCTCTGGATGATAAAAAGAATATGATGGAAGAATACTTAAGTTTTGAAAAGATAGTAAATACCAATAATAAACTGACTTTTTACTCAGAAATAATGGGTAAGGCTTATATAATTTCTAATCCGACAATTTTCTCAAGAACTGTTGCATTATTACAGAGTAAATTTTGGTACAATCTAAATGAAATTTGGAACGTTCTGGGTAAACTAAAAAGGCTTGACAGTCTCAATACAGAACAGCTTAAAACCAGTATAGCCGTAGAAAAAGTTAAACTGAATACTGAAATAAAAAATTTAATACAAGAGCTTGAAAGTTTTATATAAATAGGAGTGAAGAGTATGGAAATAACTGAAAATATACAAAATAATGAATATCCGAAAGTTCAACCTGAACTATTCAATAATGATATTGAAAACCTGCAAAAACTAGCAAGCTTGTTTCCTGCTGCTGTAAAAGATGGACAGCTTGATATAGATGCTCTAAAAGAAGAACTCGGACAGTTTGAAGAAGTAACTGCTGAAAAATACGAACTCAATTGGGCTGGTAAGCAAAATGCAAAAAAAGAAGCAAGAAAAAATCCTGTTGGAAGAACTCTAAAATATTGCCCTGAAGAAAGTCATTATTCTGAAACAACGGAAAATTTGTATATTGAGGGTGATAACCTCGAAGTCTTAAAACTCTTGAAGAAGAATTATTATGGTGCAATAAAGATGATTTATATAGATCCTCCTTATAATACAGGTAGTGATGAGTTTTTATATAGAGATAACTTTTCAATGACACAAGATGAAATAGAACAACTTCAAGGAGATCGTGATGAATCCGGTATTAAAATGATTAAAAATTCCAAGGACTCTGCTCGCTATCATACAAATTGGCTTAATGAGATTTATCCTCTATTGAAAGTTGCTAAAGATTTACTAACTGAAGATGGAGCTATCTTTATCTCAATTGATGATAACGAACTTGAGAATTTGAAAAGATTATGTAATGAAATTTTTGGAGAAGAAAATTTTATAAATTTAATTTCTTTAAACGCAAAAGTTAGTGCAGGTGCAAGTGGTGGGGGTGAAGATAAAAAACTTAAAAAAAATATTGAATATATACTGTTATATGCAAAAAACTCTGATGGCTTTCAATCAATAAAAGCTCCTTATAAAGATACGGAGTTAATGAGCTATATAGAACAAATGAAAAAAGACAATAAAAGCTTTAAATATACCAATGTACTGTATTCATGTAGCGAGGAAGAATATTTTAAAACAATAAAAGATGGGGATGGCAATGATATTGTAATTAATAAAATTAAAAACTACGACATAAAAACAGTAAAACAGATTTCCCAACTGGAAGGAATTTCTGAAAAAGATGTTTATTACAAATATTTTGAAAAAATAATGACAACCACAAATGCCCAAACCTCTATTAGGGATAGAGTATGGGAGGCAACTGGTGAAGAAAATGAATTATTCAAAGCTACTTATGTTCCTAGGTCAGGCAAAAATAAAGGGCAAGCGATTGATTTGCTTTTTATTGGAAAACAAAAAGTTCTAGTAATTTGGTTAAAAGACTCTGCTGTTGAAATAGATGGTATTTTATATAAACGAGAGAAAGTTGGGACTTATTGGGATGGATTTAGCTGGATAAACGTCTCCAAAGAAGGTTCCATAAAATTTGATAATGGCAAAAAGCCAATTGCTTTAATTCAAAGAATGATTAATTTGTTTCCAGATAATAATAATATGATAGTTTTAGACTTCTTTTCAGGAAGTGGCACCACCGCTCATGCTTGTGTTCAAAATAATATTGATTTTTCATTGATAAATAAATATATAATGGTTCAAATACCTCAAAAAATTGAGCCAACATCTAAGGCAAATAAAGATTATATTAAATACTTAAAAGAAGAAAAAATTGAGCCTGTTATTACTGAAATTGCTAAAGAGCGTATTCGAAGAGCCAGCAATAGAATAAAGGAAGAAATTGAGCAAGGTAATCAACAACTAAAGCTGGGACAAGAGCCTAAAAGACTTCCTGACATCGGCTTTAAAGTTTTCAAAGTTGCAGATACAACATTAAACTGGGAGAAAAAAGCACTACAGGGTGATAGTCTACATGCTGATTATTTGGCTGGAACAACTAACAAAGACAGGCTTGATTTTACTCCTGGATTCAATGACTTTGATGTGGTTTATGAAATCATGCTCAGACAAGAAGGTGTGCCTTTAACCTCCAAGATTGAAACATTGTCTGAAATAGGCAGCAGGACTTATCTTGTAGCTGACAGTTACTTGATTACTCTGGAAGAAACCATAACACAGGAAATGGTTGATAAATTATCAAAAATAGAGCCGTTGCCGTTTAAGTTTGTTTTCAGAGATTCTGCCTTTGGTGATGATATAGCATTAAAAGACGAAACATTCAGAAGGCTAAACGCCCTAATCGATAAAAATAAAGGCGGTAGAAAACAAGCCTATACAGTTGAATTCATATAGGAGTGTTAAAAATGGCTAATAAAGTAAAATTTGAATTTAATCCAAAATTAACACACCAACTAAATGCTATTGAATCAACAACAGCTATATTTGATGGTTTGTCCAAACGTTCAAAAGGTATATATTCAGGAAAAAGGATGTATGCCGATGATTTATCTTCCAATCCTCATGTAACTTTAGGAACACGGGTGTTAGAAAACCTGCAAAAAATTCAGTTAAATAATGATTTATTTCCTGACAAAGAGCTTGCTAACGGTAATTTTGCTTTAGAAATGGAAACAGGAACCGGAAAAACTTATGTTTATTTAAGAACAATTTTAGAATTGTACGACAAATATAAATTGAAAAAATTCATGATAATAGTTCCTTCTATTGCAATAAAATTAGGCGTTAAAAAGTCTGTAGAAATGCTCGCTGATCACTTTAAAGCTTTACCTTTTAAAGAAAGTATTGATATTCGTAATCACTGTTTTGTGTATGACAGTAAAGATATGAATAAAATTTTCCAAAAAATGGTTGATAGCAAGGATTTGAGCATTTGTATAATCAATACACAATCATTTGCTTCTGATAATACTAAAATTAAAAACGCTGCTGAAAATGGTGTTATTCTTTGGGATGAATTAAAAGCAATCAAGCCTATTATTATAATAGATGAACCTCAACGAGTTGAAGGCACAAAGAAAAAGCCATCCCAATCAAAAAAAGCTCTCGATGAACTTAATCCTTTATTCACGTTAAAGTATTCTGCAACGCACAAAGATGAATTTGCTTGTAACTTCATATATAAACTTGATTCATACGGAGCGTTTAAAGAAAAACTTGTTAAAAAAATCAAGGTTAAAACTGTCTATGGAACAGTTCTAAAGGACTTTCCTTACATTAGATATGTGAGCTTTACTTCGGATTTAAAAGCTAAAATTGAAATATTTAATCAGGAACAAGGCGGCAGAATCAAGTTTAAAACCTTTGATGTTATAGGAAATGCTTCACTATATGAATTATCAGGAAAATTATCGCAATATCAGGACTGGTATATTGCCGAAAATCCACATAAAGAAAAAGCTCTTAAAATTAATACTCCAACCGGAGTTATAGAGCTTGAAAGAGCTCATAATAACAGTGAAGTAAATCAAAAGGATGCTGCAAGAATCCAAATTAAACTGGCTATTAAAAATCATCTTGAAAAACAGTTTGCAATTCTTGATAAGGGCGAAAAAATTAAAGCTTTGAGCTTGTTCTTCATAGATGAAGTAATAAAAGTCAGAGACTACAGCCAGCCTGATAACAGAGGTGAATATTTAAAGATATTCGACGATGAATATTCAAAGTTAATTAAAGAGTATGAGCATAAATTTAAACAATATGCTGATTTATTTCCTAAATATGAAGATTTAAATACTATAAGGCAGGGCTATTTTGCTGTTGATAAAAACAACAAAGAATTAGACCTTGACGTTCTAGAAGATGATAAGGAATACAAAAAAGACATTCAGGCATTAGTTGATAAGCAAATTGACCAGATATTAAACGGCAAAGATGAATTAATATCGTTCAACAGCCCTTTAACCTTTATTTTCTCTCATAGTGCTTTAAGAGAAGGCTGGGATAATCCTAATGTTTTCACGCTTTGCACTTTGAGAAAAGGGAATAGCGATATTGCTAAAAAACAGGAAATAGGAAGAGGTTTGAGACTTCCTGTTGATGTAAACGGCAAAAGAATTCAGGATGACGAAGTAAATGAGCTTACCGTAATTGCAAACGACCATTATGACCATTTTGCAGACAGTTTACAAAAAGATTTTAATGAAAAAATGGGCTTCAATAAAGACGAAGTAACTTTTGAAATCATCACAAAAACGCTTAAACATGCCGGAATTCCTGCTGAAAAACTGACTCAGGAACTGGTAAATGAGTTCAAGGAAGAACTTATTGCAAGGGCTGTTATTGATAATAAAAATATCCTGAAAAATAATGCTAATATTCAATTCATTGAATTTGAAAATGAAACGCTGAAAGAGCATATTATCAAGATTAAAGAATCTTTTGTTGAACTGATGCAGGAAAAAGGCACAGCCAAGCTTGAAATCGAAAATGGAGACAATGACCCGATTGTTAATGCAGAGCATAGCTATGTAAAAGACGAAGATTTCAAGAAAATATTAGAAAACCTGAAACACTATATGGTTAAGCGTTCTTTGTATAAATTCAACCTAGATAAAGAAGTGTTTATTCAATCCTGCATTGAAGAGCTTAATGATTATTTAAAAACAATGAAAGCCAGTAGTGTTTATGAGGTTACTGATGGCGAACTCAAAACAAATATAGCTTCTAAAATTGTTATTGAAAAAGGATCTTCAAATCTTGAAGAAATCTATAAAGACAGTACAAAAGAAGATAAGTCAGACTTGGAAATCGTTGATTATATTATGTATCACACATTAATGCCAAGATTGGCTATAATCAGAATTCTTCAAGGAATCGAAAAAAGAGACCTTTTAAACTATCAAGATGTGCTTGAAGATATAACCAAGAAAATAGCTAAAAAACTTGAAAATGCAAAGGCTAACAGTGTTTATACTTATGAAATAATTGATGGCTATGAACTTGACTGGGCAAAGATTATAGAAGCTGATTTTGTTGATGATGCCTCATTTGAAAAAGCAAAGAGAGTATTTAAAACAAACTTTAATAAGCGAAAAGCCGTAAATAAATACTACAAAATGGACAGTGACGGCGAATTTGATTTTGCCCAAAAACTGGAAGATGACCCTGAAGTGGTGCTTTTCACAAAGCTCAAAAAGGGCGGATTTATTATTGACACTCCTTATGGAAATTATTCACCTGACTGGGCTGTCGTATGCAAAAATTCCAGCGATTACAAATTATACTTCATAATCGAATCAAAATTCGGCAAAGATAAAGAAAATCTGACAGAAGTTGAAAATGAAAAAATTAGACTTGGCGGATTACACTTTAGAGCTGTTGATAAAAAGAACATAAAGTTCGACTGGATAAAAGATTATGACGACTACAAACGTAAATTCGCTGTTGTGGAAATGGTTTAGTAGTGGAACAGCACGACAAAGAAACATTATTAAATAAGATTGCAAAAGCAGAAAAAATATTCTGTGAATACAATGAGTATGAACACTTATACTCCTCCTTGGTGTTTCTCGGAAATTATACAATTTTAAGTGGTGCTGCAGATTCTCGTTTAATTGAGGCAATTCCAACATTGGAGTTTGATAACTCAAAAGTTTTTGAAACAAATTTAAGAAAAATAGGAAACCATTTAAGTAATATTTTTTACTTAATTTTAAGGCTTGACTCTTATAAAAATAAAACTCTTTCAGAGCTTCCTGACTGTTGGCGTTCATTTATAGGGTTAGATATAGAGTTTTTTCATATTCAAATTCGTTCTATAATGGACTTTATCCCTTCTATTATAGATACGACCTTTAGTGTTGAAGCTCCAGAGAAGAAAATTGATTCATATAATCGCTTTCTTATTTGGCTTGAAAATACCGATAAAAAAGAAAAAATTCAAAAAATAGACCCTGAAATTATTAATTTAATTGATAATTCAAAAGATTATTTCAATTTCCAAAAAAATGTACGAGATTCTTTAATTCATGATGCTGTTGATAGTTCTGTTTTTGGCACAGATACAACCGAAGGAATCTTATTTAATTTAAATAAATCTCCTTTTCGAACATTAATTAATAGTCAATATATAAAACAATTCTTTCCAGTCATCAAATATAATGATAATAATGTTTTTTACTTTGAATATTATGCATCAATACAATTATTGGAACTTATATGTTTTTTAGAGGATTTTTGTGATTTTTATATAAAAAAATATAGTATCAAAAATACAGGAAGCCCAAGGCAAGAAGGTTCTGGTATAACCAAAACGAAAGAATGGATAGATAATCTAAAAACCAAAATCATTCAAGATAATTGGATGAGGTAAAAGATTATTCAGTTTGTATTCATAATTATTCAATTCAATCGTTTAAACGGTAATTTATTGCTTTATTAGCTTTGCTATGACGAAAATCATTAAGACATTTTTCTAAATAATTTTTTTCTTCTGCAGTTATTGCCTTGTAAAAGCAAACTGAACGATCTTCTTTTTTAGTTCCTGTTGGACGACCGCCACCTTTTCTGTAACCACCATGAGGAAATTGCTTTTTGTAATATTCTTTCATGTCGTCATCTATTTTAGCAAATGCCCTTAAGGCTTTAATTCGCTGAATATCAGGGTATTCGGCGCAAAAATCTTCTATAAATTTAATTTTAACTTTTACGTTGTCAGAATGTGCGTGATGATCTTTGTTAAAAACCAATGCTTTAAGTTGAATATGTCCCAAGCTTATTCGATAAACTACCTCATCTTTATTTTCTGTTTTTTCTAATAATTCAATTGAAAACCGCATGACAAACCTTTTCTTACTTACAGCGTCATCTAACATTTTTACCATATAACACAACTTGTTTAAAATCAATAGTATAATCAAGATTTATTTTTTAGAAAAATTAGATCAAGTAATTTTTAATTTCATTAATTATCTGTTTCTCATCGTTTGTTGCGAGCAAGAGATATGGTCTTGCAGGAATTTTAACTTTTTTATTTTTTCCGGCATTTCCGCCGAATTGGTGGATTGCGGCATAAACTTTATTTGTACCGACAACTGCAGAGTCATCATCATAATAGCTTGTGATTGAAGAAGCTAACTCTCCCCTCATTTGAAGAATTCTGCCGGGCCAATATCCTTTTTTAGTCCGCTGTTTGATTGTTGATTTTGCAAGCGGAGTCCATTTATCTGGTCTTCCTTCTTTTTCAAAATTTTCCTCAACAGAATCCATCATAATTCCTGAGATGTTTTTCATAAGTGGTCTAAGATTTTCAGCCTTTGATGCCAATTTTTTCAAGCTTTTTTGAAGTTCAACATCATCAATCTTTATTTCGATCGGTTCTTGCATTAAATAGCTCCTTAATAGGATAATTGGCAATTAAAAGTTCTTTAAACATCTTGTTTTTGCGGTCTTTGTTGTTAATACCGTTAAGTCTTTCTACCGCAATCATTTCAAAATCTTTATATAATTCCCTCACTTTTGGGCTGTCATCGTAAGACAATAAAAATCTGCCTTCGATATTTTTCAACAAATCCCTGAGTCTTTCATGGTCAAAGCCTTCTGTTGATGTTGTTTCATAACCGCAACCGTAAGTATAAGGTGGGTCACAGTAGAACAAGGCTCCGGCATGGTCATATTGGGTTATTAGCTTTTCAAAATCCCTGTTTTCAACCAATACTTTATCAAGGCGTTTGTGAATTGCATCGATTTTTAGCAAAATATTGCCCTGACTTTTGCTTGCTCCTCCTGAAGATTTTTTAACAGTACCGAATGTTCCGCCTCTGCCGCCAAAAGAGCGAGTTATTAAAAATAAAAACCTTGCAGCTCTTTGAATATCAGTAATTCCCTCTTGTTTCATAAATTGCATAAATATTTCACGGGAGCCAAGAAGATAACGTAATTCTTCTTTTAATGCTTCAGGATGATATTTTACGATTCTAAAAAGATTTACAAGCCTGCCGTCCAAGTCATTGTATATTTCCAAATCTGCCCATCTGTCTTTGTAAAATAAAACCCAGCCAGCACCGCCGAACGGCTCTATATAAGAAAGAATGTCTTTTGGAATAAGCGGTTCTATTGTTTTTCTTAAAAGGCGTTTTCCTCCTACCCAGTTTAAAAGTGATTTTGTATCAATTGTCATTTTTATGCCTCCTACTATTTAACTCTAAATTCACGCCCTGGATTGTAACTCCAACCGACATCAGGTTCGATTTTATGACCCGTTAAAGGGTCTGTATAAACAGTGACAGGTTTTAACTCGCCGGTCTTTTTTGAAACAAGCCGCATTTCTTCTGATAACTGCCCCTGTGAAGAATCAACTCCTAAATCTCTGTCTTTGATGTTTTCTTCTAATAAAGCCCTAACTCTGCATCTGCAACCCCAACCGTTTGGCGGATAAAAGCTATTCCAAAACTCATCATCATATTTAAAAACTCTATCGTTGAGTTGTGCGTGAGCAGGTCTTGTTCTTCTGTCCATCACAGCAACATATTGAAAATACGGACGATTCTCCACATTATCAATCTGCTCTTTATACCTGCCTGCCATATAAGCGGTTTGGATGTTTGTTCGATAAATTGTTTTTAATCTCCAAGGCGATCCAAGCTGAATTGAAATAGGCTCATCACTGTCAGGAACTAGCTTCGCATCATCAATAAGTTTCCGCTTTTTCAGCTCTTTTCTGACTTCATCAGGAGTGCCTGAGATTATTCCCCACCAGCCTTTGTTCTTGAGTTTTGGCTCAAGTTCTTTTTTGAACTGTTGCAGGGTTAAACCGTCAGTCATAGACTTTTCGACAATTTCTCTAATATCTTTGAGAATATCTTCTCGCATAACTTTTGCCACGGTAAAAGATTTTTTATGGGCATCCTGCCAAATTTCTTCCCAATCCCAAGAAAATTTATAACCCTTATCTTTAAGGTATTTTATGGCTCGTTTAGGGGTTAGGCTTATCAAATACTTTAAATCAGGAGTTTCAGACATTTTCTTCCTCCTGTATAACTTTCATAATTTTTCTTGCAATGGTTTCAACAACATGAACGGTGACGGCGTTTCCTGCCATTTTGTATAGCCTGTTATCAGAGAGTTTTAAATCTCTTGCTTTTTGAACCATATCATCAGGAAATCCCTGAAGCCTGAAACATTCAAGCGGAGTTAATCTTCTTATTCTGTAGCCGTCAATTGTCCCCGAAATAGTACCCATTTGGCAGTGTGTATCAAGAGTTTGTGAAACTTTCTTGCCGACACGTCCCCGTCTAGTTTTGCTTTGAGGATAGGATAAATTTATTCCGTCCCCTACCTGTGCTTCTTCAAATCCTTTTTTAGTACCGTTTCTTACTCTCATAATATTTGTACTTATTAGGGGAGTATCACCGGCTACTTTTAAAGTTTCAACAATATCAGAAGCTTTGTATTGGTTAAATCTTGGCTTGTTTATGAAATACAAGCCTGTTTTTCCGCCTTGTCCGCCACCTTGTGAGGTCAAACACGAGCTTGTACCGTCTGTTGAATAAACTCTATTCCCTTGAGATTCGCCTTTACTTAAGGGGTGTCTTTCAGGTTTTCCGATTTTACCAGAATTTTCTGAGCTGACTCCTGTGAGAGGAAATATTTTTCCTGCACATTTTCCTCCAAAACATCCGACAATGAACACTCTTTCCCTGTTTTGAGGAACGCCGAAGAACTTAGAATTAAGAAGCTGCCATTCAACCCTATACCCAATGTTGGTGAGAATTTTAATGATAGCTGCAAAAGTTCTTCCACTGTTGTGGCTAAGTAAGCCTTTAACGTTTTCGAGTAAAAAATATTGGGGTTTTTTGTATGACAAAATCCTAGCGATATCAAAGAAGAGTGTGCCTCTTGTGTCATTAAATCCCCGTCTTTTTCCTGCAATGCTAAAAGCCTGGCAAGGAAATCCTCCAACAAGGATGTCAAAGTCCGGGAGATCTTCGGGTTTGATTTTTGTTGCATCATGAATCTCTAATTCTCCATCTATATTAAAATATGCCTTGTATAAACTTCTTGAATACGGGTCTATTTCGCAAAATCCGATGCTTTTAAACCCTGCATTATCAAAAGCAAGCCTAAATCCGCCAATGCCTGAGAACATATCCAAATATCTAATCATCCGCACTTAACCTCCCCCATACTTCTGATATGAAAAAGATTTTTTGCAATATGGTTTCAATTTGAGTTGTATTTAAGCCTTTTTCTGATAATTTTTCATAAATTTCCTCGTAAGATTTGCTTTTATCAATGATTGTTAATATTGGCTTTAAAAGTTTTTCTGCCTGCTTTTGAAGTTCTGTATCAGAAAATGAACCGATAAAATCATCAATAGCTTGCTGATCTGGAAACTGTGATTCTTTTTCTTGGTTGCTCGCATTAAACGGCATTCCGGGCGGGCAAAGCCCGCCCTTCAGCCTCTGCTCGCAATCCGCAAATTCACTAAATACAGGCTTTTTATTTTTATCCGGCGCTACCTCTGATACCTCGATATCCTCATTTTCAAAACCATATGTCTTCATAAAATATTCCTTTGTAAACTTGACTCCTGTATCAGCAAGGGTTTTATCCCTTTGTGACAGGGTTATATCAACGTCTTCCTCCTCGTATAGTTCAAAGCTCGGTATGTCTTTTTCGTTAAAGTTAATCTCGTAAATCCATTGAATAAGCTGGTTTAAAGTGCGTTCAACGACCTTTTTATCAGCATCTATAATGTCTTTTCGTACTTCCATATGAGTTTTTGAAGCAGCCAAACTTCCACCATTGCCAAGCTCTGTTGTTAAAGTCTGCCCGAGTATTGCTTTTGAAATCTCGGCGTTCATTTTATCTATAAGCTTGTCAAAAACATCAGCAGATGAAGCTTTAGCTGCTTCCATAATTTCCACACTGGAATCATCAGGAATGACTGCAATTGCATCTTGCACCATAGCTTCGAGCATATCGGCAAGATTATCAGTATCTTCCTTGCTTGTTCCTCTTGGATGTTTGCCGACTAAAAACGGCATTCCGTATTTTTCTGTAAATATTACCCAAAATTTTAAGCCGCCTTTTTTAAAAGCTACAGGCCAGAAAACACGGGATAAGGTTCTTTCTCCATAAGGATTTTCATAACTTGGGTTTGACTGAGGGCATAAAAACTTTCTCTCTGGCAGCTCTTCTCCGTTGTAATTTTCTTTAGTTCTAAATTTCAACTTATTGTCATCATCAAAACAAAACCATTCAGGAGGCTTAGCTTTGATTTCACTCGGTAAAATTAAACTGCCCTGCTTTTTCCAAATAATCTCCAATGGCTGAAAACCAAATAATGAAGCATTTAAAATCTCTGAAATTACAGAGTGCAAATCAATAGATTTGAAAAAATCTTCAACAAACTGCGATTGTTGAGTTTTATCCTTGCCTCTATCAATTTCCCACTCAAGAGAAAGAACGCCTGCTTTTCTTGATTGAACACAAGCCCAAACGTGAGGGTCGCATAATAGCTCTTTATAAACTCTTATAACCTTGCCCTGTTTTTTCAAGACAGGATCAGGGTCAGGCAAAATCATCCCGAGATTGTAAAAGTTATACGATCTTTTTCGGGTTGCTATTTCATCAGAAATATTTTTATTTGTCTTTTTATCAATCGAAAAATTTTCTGCCATATTTTGCCTTCTAAATTATTTATAAATACCGTTTAAAAACCGTTTAAATTTTTCTGTATTGGACTTTTTGTATAAGTTGGGCATCAAACTATGCAAAAGTTTTTAAAGTAGCCTTAAATCGTCTTAAATAATTTTCAATAACCTTTCGTAAGTTCATAACTTTCCCTTCTTTGTCTTGATGCAATATTTACCGGTCCTGCATTACTTCCTGCAGAATGAAGAGCAAGAGCCAACGCCCAAAATCTGTCTGCGTGACCTGATGTATCTGATTTTTCAACATCAAATCTAATATTTCCTGCTGATGTTGTTATTCGCCTAACCGAGTGCAAATCCTCTCTGATATCGTGTTCAGTAGGAATATACACCGTTTTATCTTCAAAATTTGTTCGTAAATTATACGCAAGTTCTTCTTTGACCTTGTTTGTGAAGGTTATTGCTTCAACCCTATATTGCCCGAATTTCTTTTGAGCAGTCTCAGCTAACTGCATACCAAGACCTGTTGCATCTATACAGCACCGTCTTAAATTCTTGTGCTTCAGGATATTTGATAAAATTTCGTCCTGAATATGAAACGGTGTTCGCTCCAATTCCTTTATAGCTCTTGTATATTTAACATTTCCGAGCAGTTCAAGTATCCAAATAACTGTTAAATCTTTCTTTCTGCCAATATCCATTCCGACAAATAAATCACCGGTTATTTCAGACAATTCCCTATACAAATCATCAATCTCACAGGTATGAATTAGCTCATATGTTAAAAATGCACTTGCTTCATCTATTGCTTCGCAGCAATATTCCTGCAACCAGGTATATTCATCAAAACAGTTGTTTCTCTGCTCATTTAACCAATTTTCTTTTTCTTCTTGAGTTGCCTGTTTTTGTAGAATTTTATCGACCAATCCCTCATCAACAGCAAGCTGTATTGGAGTTGTATGCGACGACCAGTTAAGTTTCCCCTTGTTAACTTGTTCAATAAACTTAAAAAATCTGCAGTTCTGTCCGTTATGGGTAGAAAGAATTCTAAGAGGGAATCCCCACGTTACGCAAGGTCTTGCCGCTTTCCATAATTCATCCTGATTATCATGGTGAGCAAACTCATCAAGTACAACTTTTCCGCCTTTAGAGCGGAATCCTTTAGGATTTGAAGATAGGGCGTGAATTTTTGTGCCGTTCGAAAATTCAATAACAAAGGCTTTAATGTCTTTTTCTGAATCAATAACCACATTTCCAAGGGGTTTTGCAGCAATATTGAATAACTTTGTCCATTGCTCACAATAGGCAATATATTCTCTTGCAGCAGATTCATCCGCAGAAGAAAACCAGACGGAGGGAACTTTTTTACTTACACAGTCCCTCACGTCCTCGTATGACTGAACGTAAGTAGCACCAATCCTTCTGGATTTTTCCCAGATTTTAACTTTGCTGTTATCGCTCAGCCATCTTTGCTGATATGGTAAGAAATACTTATTGAGGTTCATTTAGCTTTATCCCCAAAACTTCTTCTTCGATAAGTTTTACAATATCTTCCGTTAATCCCTTATTTTCTTGCGTTTGCTCTTTTTTAACTGCAACATCTTCGTATTCCTTGATTTTTGTAATCAATGGAAGCATCCGTGTAAAAGCAAACATTCTGCCAGGGTCAACTTTTTCTCCGTTTGCAAGGTCTTCTTGAATTGAATACATAAGCTTTCTTGCAAATTCATATAATTCCTCATGGAATGCCAATTTTGACTTCAAATATTCTCTTTTCTTCTTGTCCCAGTCATTTTCGTCTTTCCAGTTCCTGATAGTTCTTGAACCAAGATTAAGCCTTGAAGCCACTTCTTCAATTCCAAGAAATTCATATACATAAAGCCTTTCAGCTTCATTGTAGAAAATATGCTTCTTACTCAAGGTCAGACTCCATTTTTTGAATTTTTGATTTTAAGGCCTGCATTTCAAGCACAATGGAATTTAATCTCGCCATTGCCTGAGCTGCCTTATCAGTTTCTAGCCTTGTAACGTCCTCTTCATAAGGGTTTAAGAAAGAACGGATAAGAATAATCAATCCGGATGCTTCTGTGTCTAGTGATTTAAACTTTTTTCTTAACTCTGCTAATTGCCCTTTATACTGCATTTTTTCGATGTTCATATAAAACCTCATCGTCATTGTGTTTTAGTGACCTTTTGAGAATCGGACACCATAAATTAGTGTCTATCTTGCTCTCAATTCGGGACAAAATCGCTGCGTGGTATTGATTAGTTTCAAGCAAATCTTTTAAAACCTTGAAGTTGTTGTTTATTACATCTTCAAAGGTTTTAACCTGTGATTTGTGGTAGATGTACCAAATAGCAAAAATCACGGCAGGAAAGCCGATGTTTTTTACAAGCTCGATTAATAAAGCGGTTTCAGACATTTTGCCCCCTAAATTTACTTAGAAAAGAATTGGCGAATATATTTCGCCAAAGGAAAAACAGATTGGATTTTTTATCACCATAGCGTTTTGAAAATCCGATTTCAAAGATAGAGTGCCAGACAAAGTTTTAGTGAAAGTGTCTTTGAAATTACTTTCAGGAAGAGCTTATACTCCCTCATATAAATTTCGTTTTAAAAACTTTCAGTAAAAAATAAGAGGATTAAAAAAATGAATGAAGCTAAAAAATTCTGGCAGTCAAAGACTTTCTGGGTAAACATTTTGTCCGCAGTAGGCATTGCTGTTCAAAGTAAAACGGGTTTTATTGTTGATCCATCTATCCAGGCTCTTGGTTTAACTGCTGTTAATACTGCATTAAGAGCGGTAACAAAAGAATCAATTACTTGGTAGGAGGGTGCTAACGCACATCATAAGTTAACGATTGAAACAGTAATACTCAATTATAGTGAGGAAGAAGATTTGAAATTTTTTGAAGTATTCAAAGCAGGAAAGTATCCGCAGGGAGTTTTTTCATCTCAAGATGTCGAAACCCTTGCCAATAACTATGACCCGCAATTCTGTGAAGCCCCTATAACCCTTGACCATGAACAGCGTGGTCCTGCTTTCGGTTGGGTGTCAGGGTTAAAAGCTGAAAACGGCAAACTAAAAGCATCCTTCAGAGATGTCGCTGATGAGCTTAAAGACTATGTTCAAGCAGGTAAATACAAGAAAATCTCTGTTGAGATTTACAGAGAACTTGAAGGCAAAAAACCGTATTTAAAAGCGGTTTCTTTCTTGGGTGCTGCAATTCCACAAGTTAAAGGAATGAACCCTGTTGAATTTAAAGAAGGTGAATCAGAAGTTTACGTTTTTGAAATGGAAACAGAAGAACCTGAACTAAAAGAAAATCAGGAGCTTGTTAAGTTACAGGAGCAGGTTTCAGAATTAGAGAGCCAAATTAAACTCTTTAGCGGTAAAAAAGAAACTACTGAAATAGTCGCTAGCTTACAGGAAAAAGTGCAAGAAATGTCTGCACAAATCTCTAAAATGCAAGATGATTCAATCGCAAGACAAAAAGCAGAGCTCGAGTTATCAAGACTTCGCCTTCAAATGAGACGTTCTGAGTTTGAACAATTTTTGAATGAACAGATTGCGTACGGCAATTTAACTCCAAATCAAAGAGATTTGAGTCTTAAAATCCTCATGGTGCTTGATAGTGTGCCTCAATTCAAACAAGACGATGACTCAGTTGAAGAGTTTAAAGAGCTTTTAAAATCACTGCCAAAGCAGGTTGAGTTCGGCGAATTTGCTACAAAAGACAAGCAAAAACCGGAAGCTGACTTTGTAGAATTTGTTGGTGCTGATGAAGATAGCCTCGAAATTTACAAAGAGGCAAAACTCTTGAGCGAAAAAGAAAAAATACCGTTTAAAGATGCATTACTAAAGATTTATAAATAGGAGACCAAAATGGGAAGATTAGAAGATTTAAGGATAAATGCGTATTTATCCGAAGTGGCAAGAGGTTACAGCAATAATGCTTTTATTGCAGACGCTCTTTTCCCTACCATAGATTCAGAGTCTGAAAAGATTGATATTTTTGAATTTAACAAGGAAGCTTTCCAGGTTTACAATACTGAGCGTGCAATCAGGGCTAATTCGAACGTAATGAGCCCCAAAGGTTTCAATAAAAAATCTGCAACATTAACCGAGCACGATTTAGCTTATCCCATCGATTACAGGGAAGAAGACGAATCTAAAAAAGTTAAACTTCAGCTTCACGCAACTAATGTTGTAACTGAAGGGTTAAAGCTAAAACACGAAACACAGTGTGCTGATTTAGTACAAAACCCTGCAAATTATCCAACAGGAAACAAAATTATTTTGGCAGGGACTTCAAAGTTTACCGATGCAGCTTCCGATCCGGTTAAAGTAATTGATGATGCCAAAGATGCGATAGCCGGAAAAATTGCCCAAGACCCAAATACTATGATTATTGGACACGATTCCTGGAGAGTTTTAAAAAGACACGAAAAACTTAAAGGAATGATTAGTGATACTAAAAATAAGCTGGTAACACTTGATTTTCTTAAAGAAATCTTTGAAATCCAAAATATTTACATTGGAAAATCTGTTTTTGTCGATGAAAACGGAAACTTTGTAAAAGTTTGGGGTGATAATATCGTCCTTGCCTATACTTCTCCTCTCTCTTCAAGAACGGAGTATGATCCTGCGTTTGCCTATACGGTTAAAAAGAAAAATGCACTAAACATTGACGAATACCGTAAAGAAGGAAACAAGCTCAAATTTATTAGAGCTACGGATATCTATACTCCGTTTTTGGTTGGCCCTGAAGCAGGCTATTTAATTTCAGACACTAATTAGGAGGATAAGAAATTGGCAAAATACACAGTTAAAGGAACAGATATTCTGTATAACGGCAAACTTTATCCGGAAGGTGAAACTATATCTCCTGATGATGAGACAGCCATTCAGCTTGTAGATTATCTCGAATTAATTCCTGAAAAATCAACAGGCAAACAAACAAAAACAACAAAGGAAACTGATACATCAAGTACAACAACTGCTGATGGAGCACTGGATAACGGAACAACCACACAAAATGCAGGAGGTGAATAATGCCAGAAAAACTATATAAACCTCTGTTAACAGACTCAATAAAAGTATCAGTCAATATAGATAAACAAAGATTTATCGGATTTGACGGAAATTATTGCACTTCTAACTCTAAAGCTCTCGGAGTTTCAGATGTTGAAGTTGAAGCAGGACAGTTTGCTCCTGTTGGGATAATCGGAATTTTTCTTGTAAAAACTGCAGGTGCAATTGCAAGAGGTGCAAGAGTTGCATCCGATTCAAACGGCTTCGCTGTTAATTACAACAATGGTGAAATTAATGGATATGCTCTTGATGCTTCAACAGCAGCAGGTGACATCATTAGAATTGCAAGAGGTATCTAATGTACTGCCAAATCGAAGATATCCAAAAACAGGTTTCAAAAGATACATTAATTCAATTAACTGATGATAATCAGGTTAGTGAAATTGATTCCGTCATTGTTGAAGAAGCAATTCTTTACTCTGAAACTTTGATAAACGGATATCTTCGTGGGCGGTATTCTATCCCAATTATAAATATTGGATTGGGGACTGAACCACCGGATATTCTAAAAATCCTTGCAGTTGATTTATCCATTTACAGGCTTTATTCAAGAAGATTTCAGACTGATACACCTGATTCTATAAGTGAAAAATACAAAAATTCCATAAAAATCCTTGAACAAATTCAAAAAGGAATTATTTCACTTGGCATTGAAACGGCAGGAACAGCTCCTGAACTTGGAGAATATAGAACTAACAAGTCTTTTCAAGATAAAACATTTTCAAAGCAGGTAATGAATGAATATTAATAATATTGAAAACTCAATAATTGAAAGACTTAAGGCTAAAATACCCGAACTTCACATTGAGGGATTCCCTGAAAAACCTGCAGAATTTAAGCTTGTACATCCCAAAGGTGCAATTCTTGTACATTATCAGGGAGGAATTTATTCCGATCAAAAAGCTCTCGCAGTGATAGTCCAGGAAAAGAAGTATGAATTTAGTATAACTGTTGTAATGAGGCATTTAAGAGCTCATGAGGGTGCTTATGGCTACCTTGACAGAGTTCGAAATATACTAACCGGTTTTAAACCCGAAGGCGGAAGCAAAATGATTCCGGTTAAAGACGAATTTATTGGTGAAGATAACGGTATTTGGCAGTATTCGATTAATTTTACTACTGTAATACCTGTTTTAGAAGATATTGAGGAATAAGATTATGCCGGCAAACTTTTTGCATGGAGTTGAAACAATAGAAATCACAAAAGGTTCACGTACTATTCGAACTGTAAAAACAGCAGTTATTGGTCTTATAGGCACAGCTCCTGTTAATGCAGTTGATGCTGAATTTAAAACGGTAAATAAGCCTGTTTTAATAACAAGTGAGAAAGATGGAGCCAAATATTTTGGCGAGCCAACAAGCGGATTTACAATCCCTTCAGCCCTAAATGCAATATTCGATCAGGGTGCAGGAATTGTAATTGTAATAAACGTCTTTGACCCTGCGGTTCATACAAATGTGGCAGATGTTCAGCTTTCTGATGTGATAGGAACTGTCACCGCACAAGGAAAAAGAACAGGATTGCAGGCATTTAAAGATTGTTATTCGCTATTTGGTTTTTACCCAAAGACTTTAATAGTCCCCAAATACTGCGAAGATAAAGCTGTTACAACAGAAATGAACGCAGTTGCAAGCAATATTAGGGCCATCGGACTTATTGATGCTCCTGTCGGGACAACCGTTCAAAACGCTATAACCGGCAGAGGTTCAAATGGAACTATTAATTACAATTTCAGCTCAGACAGGCTTGTGCTTTGTTATCCTCAGTTAAAAGTTTACGACACTGCAACAGATACAGAAAAACTTGAACCTTATTCTCAAAGGCTTTCAGGTGTTATAGCAGCAAAGGATATCGAAAAAGGCTATCACTGGTCACCGAGTAATACTGAAATAAAAGGAATTACAGGAGTTGAAAGACTGCTAACTTCAATGATTAATGACCCCAACAGTGAAGTTAATCTTTTGAATGAAGCAGGAATAGTGACTGTATTTAATTCTTTTGGCTCAGGTTTTAGAACCTGGGGAAATAGAAGTTCTGCTTACCCAGCCTCAACTCACCCGACTAACTTTATCAATATTAGAAGAACAGCTGATATTCTCCATGAAAGTGTTGAATACTCTATGCTTCAGTTTATTGATTATCCGATAGATAACGGTTTAATCGATTCTATCTGCGAAAGCGTTAATGCATTCATTAGAACGCTTATCGGCAGAGGCGCTTTGATTGACGGGAAATGCAGGTTTAATCCGGCTAAAAACCCTGCTGAAGAAATCGCAAACGGACATCTGCTTTTTGATATTGAGTTTATGCCACCAACACCTGCAGAGAGAATAACGTTTGAAAGCTTTATTAACATTGAGCTCTTGAGAAACCTCGGGCAATGAGAGTTGCAGTAAATAAATATGGCGGTATTGAGGTTTTTACAGACACAAAAGATGCCTGTTTTTCTTGCGAAAACAAAACAGATTGTCCTCTAGTAGAAGCGTTAAGAGCTGAAATTGTAATACTTCACTACGCAGAGATTGATATTCAAAGATGCGGATTATTCCGAAGGAGCGTGACAAATGTCAAAAATTAAGATTAACAGGCTAACTAACGCCAATATTTATATGGATGGTAACAATCTACTTGGGCGTGCAGAAGAAATCCAGCTTCCACAAATAAAACATAAAATGGCTGATCATAAAGCTCTTGGGATGGTGGGTTCTGCAGAATTCTTTGCAGGTATCGATAAGCTTGAGAGCAAAATCAAGTGGAATTCACTTTACACAGAAGTATTAAAGAAAGCCGCAAACCCATTCGTTGCTGTTCAAATTCAGGCAAGAGCTTCTCTTGAAACCTATAACAGTATGGGCAAATTAGCGGAAGTTCCTGCGGTTGCTTATTTATCAGGAACATTTAAAGAATTTCCTCTTGGTAACCTTAAGCCACAGGAAAATGCTGAGTATGAAACGACAATGAGTGTTAATTACGCAAAACTTATTGTTGATGGAGAAGAAATATTTGAGATAGATGTTCTTGAAAATATCTATAAAGTCGATGGTATCGATATTTTAACTGTTTACAGAAATAATACAGGAGCCTAAAAGTGAAAGAAATACAACTGCCAAGCGGTAAAACAGCCACCATAAAAGATGGCAAAGGGCGTGACCTTTTAAATGCACAGAGAAAAGCTAAAACAAGCGATGAAATCCTTTTTGCACTTATCGCAGAAGTTGCAGAAATAGATGGAGAGGCTGTAATCTATGAGGACTTATTGGAAATGCCTCTTGAAGATGTGCTTGCATTACAGGCGGAAATTTCGGGAAAGTTTCAGTCATTACCTCAGAATGTATCATCCACCTTGCAAAAACAACCGGCTGGAGCTACAGCGAAATAAAGGAAATGGAGCTTGCTGAACTTGAGTTTTGGGTAAAGCAAGCCATCAAATACAGACAAACTGACACTGAGGATTTAGAAGAAATATGTTAGACACAATGATGAAAGTATCTTTAACTCTCGTTGCCTTTGACAAAATGTCGAGGGTTATTAAAGATGCAGTTAACAAGTCTAATGATGAATTCAACAAGCTGCAACGCAAAGTTAAACAGACTTCTGAATCAATAGAAACTCTCGGCAAAAATATGATGGCGCTTGGGGGAGGTATGACACTGAGCGGTCTTGGGCTTGCTCATACTCTTGGTTTAACCGATGCAATTCCGCAGGCTCTTCAAATGGAGCACAGAATAAGAGAACTCGGAAATGTCGGACAATTAACCGAACAACAGCTTGCAAGTATGGATAAACGCCTCGGGCAGATTTCAAAATACACAAACCAATTCAGGCTGGATATTATCGAGGGTTTGAGCGTTCTTGTAGCTTCTGGTGTTGACCCCACTAAAGCTCTTGACTATATGAACGTCATCGGTAAAACCGCAACGGCAGAACAGGCAGCTATTGTCGATATTTCAAAAACAGCCTTTTCTGTAACTGATAATCTCAAAGTTCCGGTTTCACAATTATCTAAAACTATGGATATTCTTGCTCAGGCAGGAAAACAGGGCAGGTTTGAATTAAAAGATATGGCTGGAGAATTCCCGGGATTAACAGCGAGCGCAAGTATGCTTGGAATGAAAGGCGTGCCTGCAGTTGCCCAATTAGCGGCTGCTCTTCAAATTGCGATGAAAGGTTCTAAAGATGCAAGCGAAGCAGCTAATAACCTGCAAAATTTCATGCAAAAACTTTCCGCTCCGCAGACTATGAAAAACTTTAGCGAAAAATTTGGAGTGGATATTAAAAAAGTTCTAAACGATGCTATAGCTCAAGGTAAAGACCCAATTTTTGAAGTTATGAAAACAATTCAGCAAGTAACCGGCGGTGATCCGTTTAAACTGTCAGAGATATTTCAGGATATGCAGGTTTTAAACTTTATAAAACCGATGATGAAGAACCTCAAGGAATATGAAGCAATCAAGCGTTCCGCCTTATCAGCAAACGGCATTGTAGACAGCGATTATCAAAATATGATGAAGACTACTATTGAGCAGTGGAATCGTTTAAAAATTAATATGATGAAAATCGTCCTGCCAAACCTTGCAGGACCGTTAAAGGTGGCAAATCAAATACTTGAGAAGATAAATCAGAATCCTCTGCTTCAAAAAGGGATATTTACGGCGATAGTTGGACTAACAGGCGGAGGAATTCTTTTAACAATCCTTGGCGGTGCTGTTTTTGCTGTCGGAAATCTTACCAAAGGCTATGGAAAATTCCTGCAGTATGCAAGGGATTTAACTCCGATATTAAAACAAAACACTATGCAGCTATTGAAGTTTCTGGGATTAAATACTACTTTTCATAATCTTGAAACAGCATCAAAACTAAGAAATGCAGGAAATCCTCTTGGTATAGACTTATCCAAGTTCTCATTTAAAAGCGGAATATTCGCTGATATAAGAAGAATTGACAACAATTTAAGAGCCGGAATAATTCGCTCTTTTAAAGAGTTCCCTGCAAATACAGTAAAAGCCACAACTTCATTAAAAGATTGGACAGTAACTTCAATAAAGGCTGTTCCTTCAAACTTTATGAACGGATTAAAGGCAATTAAATCAGGCTTCCTTGATTTACCTTCTAAGATTAGAGCTGGCATTATCGCATTTAGAGCATTTTCTTTAACTCTTTTAACTTCACCTATCGGCTGGATTGCTCTTGCAATCGGTGCTGCTGCTTTTGTTGTTTATAAATACTGGAAGCCGATTACAGGATTCTTTAGAGGATTGTTTAAGGGATTAAAAGAAGGTCTTGCACCATTACAACCTGCTTTTAAAGCTTTAGCCAAATCCTTATCGCCAATCCTTGTTCCGTTAAAGTCTATCTGGGAATTGTTTAAAAAACTAATCCAGCCTGTTGAAGATACAGGTGGAGCTGCTGAGAAAATGGGCGTTCGATTCGGCAAGGTTTTAGCTCAAATAATTCTCAAAATTACAGACCTAATCAAGAAAATGTTCCAACTTGGAGCTAAAATTGCTGATTTTCTCTCCTTTGGAATGCTGTCTAAAACTGCAAATACTCAAAAAGCTATCGGCAAACACGCACAGATTATTAGAGATCATCTTCCGCACTCGCCAGCTAAAATGGGTCCGCTTAAAGACCTGCATAAAATAAAATTAATCGAAACAATCGCTGCAACAATCAAACCTGCACCCTTATTTTCTGCGATGAACAAGGCTTTATCATTCAAAGCAAAACCTATAACTATGGGAAGTTCAAAGCAGGGCAACTCGGGCGGAACTGTTTCAATTCACTACAACCCGAATGTTTCAATTAATGGCGCAAGTCCTCAAGCCAAAGAGGACTTTGCCCAAATGCTTAAACAGCATAAGGACGAAATTCTAAAACTTGTTAAGGCTGAAAATCAAAGACAAGTGAGGTTAGCATACTGATGTTCGCTCAGTTAGGAAATATAAAATTTGATTTAATAACGTACTTCAACGGGCTTGATGATCTTCAAAAACATAACTTTGCCGAGCATCAGACGATTGAAAGTAAGCCAAAACTACAATTTATCGGCGATGAGCTGGATGACCTTAATATAAAACTGAATTTTCATTCTTCTTTCTGTTCTCCGGAAAATGAAATCAAAAAGCTGAAAGACATAGCTAAAAAGCATCAGGAGTTAGCTTTTATTCTCGGAAACGGAAAATACGTCGGCAAATATGTTATTGAGGAAATCTCTTCAACAACACAACAGAGCGATAAATTTGGCAACCTCATATCAATAGAAGCTGAAATCAAACTAAAAGAATGGAGCGAGAGCAGTATAAAAGTTAAGAAAAAAGTGAAAAAGCAGACTACTAAAAAGAAGCAGACTACCAAAACAACAACGAAAACTAAGAAAACAACAAAGCAAATTGTGAGGCAGGCGTGAGTGATTTTTATGAGTACATCACAAAAGACGGCGACAGGTGGGATTTGATTGCTTATGAGTTTTATTCAGATGCAACACTTTATGAATCAATAATCACAGCCAATCCCGAAGTTCCAATAATACCAATACTGCCGTCAGGATTAAAGCTAAAAATACCTGTCATAGAAGATTCAAACGAAATTACATTTATATTGCCACCCTGGCGTGAATAAAAGGAAAATCAATGCTAAAACCTATATCCAAAGTTGAATACGAAAATACAGATATTACAGCACACATTTCACCTTATGTGCTGTCTGTCAGCTATACTGACTTTGAACATGGACAATGCGATGAAATTGAAGTCCAGATAGAAGATACTAATCATATCTGGAAAGCAGACTGGTACCCGAGTAAAGGCGATGCTTTAAAACTAAATATTGGCTACGAGGGAGAAAAACTCCTAAACTGCGGAAGCTTTGAAATTGATGAATTAGAGTTTGCTTCACCGCCTGACACCATAACTTTAAAAGCACTAGCGGCTAACATTAAAAAAGCTCTCAGGCAGAATAATTCGGTTGCTTATGAGAATAAAAATTTAAGACAGATAGCTCAAGAAATTGCAAATAAGCATAATTTACAGCTTATCGGCAGTATTCGAGATGTAAAAATCAAGCGGATTACTCAGCATAAAAAACGTGACCTTGAGTTTCTTAAAAATCTAGCTGAAGAATACGGATATATATTTAAAGTCAGTGATAACAAGCTCACATTCTATGAAACCGCAAAATTAAAAACTTCAAACCCTGCTTTGATTTTATACAGACAGGATTTAACTTCATTTACTATCAGGGATAAAACCTACGACCAGTATAAATCTTGCGAAGTAAGTTACCACGATCCAAAAACTAAAAAACTTGTAAGTTCAAATATTAAAGGGAATTCAGAAAAAGCAGACACACTTAAACTGCATAAACGCTGTGAAAACAAGGAGCAGGCAATATTAAAAGCCAATGCTGGAATAAATAAGCATTCTCCTGTTGAAGGAAGCATTTCTTTAATAGGAAATCCGCATCTTGTTGCAGGGTTAAATATTGAGCTTAAAGGACTTTATCACCTGAGCGGAAAATATCATATAAAACAGGCGAGACACTCAATAGACAGAATGTCAGGGTATAAAACGGAGTTAGAAATAGAAAAATGCTAAAGTTTGGAATTGTGACTAATATTGATGAAAAACAGGCAAATGCAAGAGTTCAGTTTCAAGATAGTGACGGAATTCCTTCTTTTTGGCTCCCTGTTCTGCAAGCTAAAACGTACAAAGATAAGTTCTATATCCTGCCTGATATCGGCGAACACGTTGCCTGTCTTATGGATGAGAATCTTGAAGACGGTGTTATTCTCGGTGCTATTTATTCAGAGCAGGATGCCTGCCCTGTTGCTTCAAAAGACAAATTAAAAATTAAGTTTAATGACTCTACAGAATTTGAATATGACAGGGTTGAGCATATTTTGAACATTATTTGTCCGACCATAAATATTCAAGGAATTATCAATCATACCGGATTATTTCTAAATTCAGCCGGCGTTATGTCTGAAGGTGAAGTCATTGACCATACAGGCAGCATGCAGGCGATAAGAGGGATTTATAACGCTCATACTCATAATGAAACTGATTCAGTAACTCAAAAACCAAATGAGGAGATGAGTTAATGGCAACACTTAATGAAATAAAATCAGTAGATTGGCAACCTAAAATCAATGAAATAGGTAACATTGTCGAGGGCATTGATGATATAGACCAATGTATAAAAATAATTCTTATGACAAGAAAAGGTACAGACCCTCATCGTCCCGAGTTTGGCTCCGATATCTGGCAATATATAGATTATCCGATAAATGAAGCGGTTCCAAATATTATTAGAGAAACCTTTGATGCAATAGCTCTATGGGAAATAAGAGTTCAAATTAATGCTGTTACAGCAGAAATTAATGAATCTCAGATAAATTTTAAAATTGATCGGCAAATAAAAGGAACTGATGAGAGCGGAACATTGGAGGTGACGGTATGACACTTCCAGAGCCACAGTTTATTGAAAGAGATGTTAATAAAATTACTCAGGAATGGATTTCTCTCTATGAGCAGAAAACAGGTAAGGCCCTTCAACCTGCACAAATAGAAAGAATCCTTATTGACGTTGGAGTTTATAGAGAATCTTTGCTTCGCATAGGAATTCAGGAAGCAGCTAAGCAGAATCTTGTTAATTTTGCTACTTATCCAATGCTCGATTACCTTGGAGAACTCCTCGGGGTTTATCGAATAGAAGCAAAGTATTCAAAAACCACTTTTAAATTTGTATTAACAGAGGCTTTGACTTTTGATTATACAATTCCGGCTATTATTCAGGTTGAATCAAAAGACGGCAAGGTAATATTTAAAACCTTAAAATCAATAATTATTCCAAAAGGGCAGTCATATATTGAAATAGAAGGTACTGCTGAAACAGCAGGAATTATTGGAAACGGTTATTTATCAGGAGAGATAAACAACCTCATAACTCCAATTCCATATATATCAGAGGTTTATAACATAACAGAATCCGCAAGCGGTGCGGATGAGGAAACGGATGATAGTTTAAGACAAAGAATAAAAGAAGCACCCGAGCAGTTTTCTAATGCAGGAAGCAGAGGAGCATACAGATTTCATACAATCTCAGCTCATCAAAATATCATTGATGTTGCGGTTATCCATAAGCAACCCGGGGTTGTTGAAATTTACCCTCTTACAATTGAGGGAAATCCCTCTCAAGAAATTATCGATATAGTTCAAAATTACCTATCTGATGATAAAGTCAGACCGCTTACGGATTTAGTTCTGGTTAAACCTCCAGAAAAAATAGACTTTCAAATTCTTGCAAATCTTACTTTGTATAATTTTGTGGACTTGGAAAGTGTCCAGGCTCTTGTTAATCAAAAAATTGAGGAATACAAAAAGAATTTAAGGTCAAAACTCGGTCTTGATATTGTCCCGACTCAAATTATTGCCCTTTTAAACAGCATTTACGGGGTTTATAAAGTCGAGTTAACTACTCCGTTTTTGCAGGAGCTTGGCGATTATCAATGGGCAAATTGTACAGATTATACGGTAAATATTACAGGATACACAAATGGCTGATAATTTATTAATTCCAATAAATGACGAATCAAGTCGGGCTTTTAATGAGCTTTTCAACAGGCTTGGTACTTTAGATTTAACTCCAATCCTGATTTATCTTATTGACAATGTTGAGCCGACTGCCTTGCCTCTTTTAGCAGAACAATTTCATATATTAGGCAATGAAGGTTGGCTATTCGCAAGTTCTGATGCAGAAAAAAGAGCATTAATCAAAAATGCGGTCCAGATTCATAAATACAAAGGAACAAAATTTGCTCTTGAAAAAGTTCTGGAAAGTTTGAATCTTAACGGAAAAATCTTTGAATGGTTTGATTACACAGGTCAGCCTTACCATTTTAGAGTAATTCTTGATCTTTTTGATCGGGGATTTGATGAAATAACGGAAAAACAGCTTCTTGATTTGGTTGAAGAAACAAAAAACGTTCGCTCTGTTATGGAAAAACTTGAGATTAATCTTTCCTCTCAGGCAAAACAAAAACTCCTCTCATTGTGTCTGATGGGAGAGGAAATTACTCTTTATCCGAAGGTGGGTTAAATGGCAGAATTTTACTCAATAGTAACAAATATTGGATTTCAAAAGATCAATGAATGTCTTGCTACAGGAAGCAAACTTGATCTTAAATTCATTGCCGTTGGTGATTCAAACGGCAGTTACTATGAGCCTGCAATCAATCAAACCTCACTTTTAAATGAATGTTGGAGAGGTGAAATATCAGAAGTTAATAAAAATAGTATCGGATTATACGCAAGAACTCTTATGCCGTTTAATGTTGGTAGATTTTATATAAGGGAAGTCGGCGTTTTTGATACTGAAAACAACCTTTTGATTATAGGCAAACAGGCGGAAACATATAAACCGGTTATATCAGAAGGAACCGCAAAAGATATTTGGCTAAAAGTTGTTTTAACTTCAATTAATCCTGATGTAATAGAGCTTAAAATCGACCCATCGGTGCAAACGGCAACGGTGCAGTATGTTTTAAATCTTTTCAATAACCATAATCACAGCGACCTTATGCCTATATGGGTTTATGACACAAATGCAAACGGAATCGTGGATTCTTGCGAATTTGTTGACGGAGGAATATTTACAGATAATCAGCAGATGGAGCCGCCACAACCTCCATTAATACCTGAATTAATTATGAATACAGCAATTTATGACAAAGATAACGATGGAATAGTAGATGAGGCAGAAAATATTGATGCCGGTGAATTTTAAAGGAGATTAAAATGGGAACAATTCAAATCAAACGTGGTTTAGCAGCTAACCTTCCAACAAGCGCAGGCAATGGAGAACTACTTTTTACAACTGACACAAAGAAATTCTATGTCGGCAACGGAACAGGCAATGCTCTGACAGAATTCAAAAATGCTGCTGAGCTAACATCACTTTTTTCGGGAAAATCTGATGTAGGACATACGCATACATCAGCCGGAATTACCGATTTTAATACAGCATCTGATGCCAGAATTACTGCTCAAAAAGGTGTTGCAAACGGTATAGCAACTCTTGATACCAGCGGAAAAATTCCAACGACTCAAATCCCTTCAACCTTCAAGGAAGCCTCAGTTGTTGCTGATATTGCTGCAAGAAATGCTTTAACAGCTTTTAGCGGACTGCACGCACTCGTGTTAAACGCAACAGGTGATGCAACCGTTCAATCAGGCGGAGCTGAATATGTTTATGACGGTACATCATGGAGAAAAATATCCGAGTTAAATGACCTTGATATGGTCATAGATTGGGGCATTATTCAGAATAAGCCAAGCTTTGTGCAGACTTTTCGTGATTTAACAGATGTACCAGGTTCCTATACCGGAATGGGAGGAAAGCTTGTTGCTATAAAATCTGACCTTTCAGGAATTGAGTTCGTCGATCAGTTTTCAGGAAATGTTGATGGAGGCACATTCTGATGACGGCTATTCGTTTCAGAAGAGGGGCAAAGGCAGCTATTCCTGCCTCTGCTCCTTCAGGAACACCTCTTTGGTGTGAAGATTCAAAAGAATTTTACATTGGAACAGATTCAGGCGTTCAAAAAATTGGCAGTAATGGCTGGACAAGTATGCCAATAGGTGCAGTATTTCCATGGACTTCAACAACTATTCCTGATGGACACATCGAATGTAATGGACAAGCAGTTAGCAGAACAACTTATTCTGAATTGTTTGAGGTTATTGGAACTAGTTTTGGAAGCGGTAACGGGAGTACGACTTTTAATGTACCTGATTTAAGAGCTGAATTCATTAGAGGTCTTGATAGAGGCAGGGGAGCTGATATTAACCGTTTACTTGGAAGTGCGCAGGCTGATGCATTTCAGGGACATTGGCATCAATCTTGGGGTTCTGGCGGATCCTCATCAGGAGGTAATTTTTCTCCATCAGGTCAACCTTGGTCCGGTGGTACAAAAATGAAATTTTACAATACGACAAATAATACGACCAATGTTGAAGAAGAAATCAGCAATGGAATTAATGGAACACCAAGAATAGCCTCTGAAACTCGCCCTCGTAACGTTGCTTTAATATTTATTATCAAAGCAAAAAATATTACTTTTGATGCTACTGTTCAGAATGCAAACGCTGATACGGTTGACGGCTGCCATGCCGGAAATGCAGCAAATAATGTTTTAAAGCTCGATGCTACAGGAAAAGTTCCTTTGACAAATTTACCTGCCTCAGATGCAATTCCTGCAGGAACGGTTTCATTTTTTACTAAAAATACTCCTCCGACCGGATATTTAAAGTGCAATGGTGCAGCAATTTCAAGAACAACTTATTCAACATTATTTGCCGCAATCGGAACAACTTTTGGAACTGGCGATGGTTCAACAACATTTAATTTACCCGATTTAAGAGGTGAATTTATACGTGGCTGGGATGACACAAGAGGAATAGATACTGGTAGAACATTCGGCAGTTATCAAGCAGATGAATTAAAATTGCACAATCATACGTTATCAATGTACACCGCAGGTGGTGATAACCCACTAGGCGGAAACCAAAGAATATCAACAGATAACAGTGCTATTGGTGGTCCATATATACCTACATATTTAACAATGGCGGAAACTGGTGGCACAGAAACAAGACCTCGCAACAGAGCATTATTGCCTTGCATAAAGTACTAAGGAGCCGGTATGAAAATATATAACTATCACCCAATAACAAAAGAATATATTTCAGAAAGCATAGCAGATGAAAGCCCTTTAGAAGTCGGCATATTTCTTTTACCTGCTAATGCAACTTTTCAAAAACCTCCTGAAATTGATGAAAACGAAGTTGCCATATTTGAAGATGAAAACTGGTCTATAAAACAAGACTATCGTGGCAAGGTTTATTATGAAAAAGATTCAGGAGAACGGATTGTCATAACTGAAATTGGAATTTATCCCGATGAAAGTCTTACGGATATTGAACCTAAAGAATATCAAATATGGGATTTTGAGTTTAATCAATGGACAGAAGATACTGCCCTTATTGAAAAAATTCAACAGGAAAAAACAAATCAAGAATCCAGAGATTTTCTAGTAACTACTGACTGGAAAATTATCAGGCATAAAGATCAGCTTGATCTTGGAATAGAAACAAGCCTTACAAGTGAAGAATACATTGCACTCCTGCAACAAAGACAGGAAGCAAGAAGTAAAGTTATGGAGGTAACAGTATGATAAAAGTTAATATAGAAAATTTTTCAGAACAAGAAATCGCCTGCAATTGTTGCGGCAAAGTAAATGTAAGTGATAAAGGAATTATTTGCTTACAATCGTTTAGATATAGACTAAATAACAAATACAAAAAGAACATTCGCCTTAATATAAACTCGGCTTGCAGATGTAGAAAACATAATAAAGCAGAGGGCGGTGTTGATGAAATTAGAAACGGTATTCTGGTTACTTCAAGGCACGAATGTGACACCAAAAAATCTGATGCCTTTGATTTAACCAGTCCTGATTTGGATTACAAAACGCTATATCAAGAATTAGTTGAATCAAAGCTTTTTAATACAGTTATTAGATACGATAAAAAACACTTTGTCCACGCCGATACCGAGCCGAGAGCTAATTATGAAATCAAAGCCTGGGCTTGGGATAAATGATTCATTAAATATTCAATAATGAAAAAATCCCAAATCCTATAATTATCAAAGCAGAGGCAATATTTATATACTTTAAATCAACCTTAGTTTTGAATAAATTTGCAAAATAACTTAAAATTAACCACCAAAATAAAGAACCCAAAAAGACACCAAGAACCAATAATAATGCCGATAAATGATTATTCTCTGTGTTCATTATGTTTAAACTGGTAAATATTGCTAAAAAAGCCAAAATAGTTACAGGATTTGTAATTGTTAAAAAGAATGTTGATAAATAATCGTTTAATAAATTATTTTCATTTATATCTTCTTTAATTTCATTTTTTTTCTTATTTCGGCTAATAAATATATTTATGCCTAAATATAAAAGAAACAAACCTCCAATTAATTTTAACAAGTTTTGTTGATTTATTAGAAAATTTGAGATTAAAGTCAACCCAAAGGCAGAAATTACACCATAAATTGCATCAGCAGTAGCTGCCCCCATTCCAGATATAAATCCACTTAATTTACCTTTATTTAAGGTTCTTTGAATACACAAGAGACCAATTGGACCAACTGGAGCTGCAATAGAAAAACCGATTAATATTCCTTTTATTAAAAACATAAATTATCATTCCTCAAATGAATTATATTATAAACGTTCTAGAAATAAATAATTGTGTCTAAAAGATACAAAACCCTCTCCTTTTCCGACTTTCAGCTTGAACTTTGAGAAATGAGAGTTAATCTGTCAATGTAAGCAGAAATAAAGGAGAACGCAGTATGCACCCACTATTCGGAATTAAAGTTTATGACCATAAAAAACAGCAGGTCGGTATTTTAATAAACACTTATAACCTTGGCTACGTTGATGCACCAGATGCCACAGGAGCTAAAGTTTTAAGCCCCGAGGGTAAAATATACCCAACCAACCTTGATAACCTTACAGCGATAGATGATATCGAAAATACAGACGGATTAAACATTCCTGACGGTTTTTTAAACTAAGGAGTTGTGAAATGAAAGTAAAAGAATTAATTACAAAATTGAAAAAATGTAATACTGATTCAGAAGTCAAATTTTGCGACTTTTGTTGCAATCAAGACTTCATCTTGGGTGCAGTTGACGGCAATTCAGATAAAGATATCGTTTGGATTATAGGTGATGAAGAATAGGAGACGAAATGCCAAAACTAAAAAAAGACACGATTGAAATACAGACTTACAAATCAAGTAACCAATCCATAAGCTTCAGAGAAATTTATAAGTTAGAAGATAAAAAAATAAAACTTGAAATCAAGTCAGATTCTTACCATCAGCAGTGCTATGCCAAGGCTTATGTTTTAAAAAATGACGAATGGTCGCTGATTTATTCAATCCCTTACACTCTTATGAAAACACCTGAAGGGCTGATTCACCACAAGGATTACAAAAACAAGCCTGCTGTGGCTGAAGGGCAGTTTAACGAAGATATCCAAAGACTCCATCACTATGTAGAAAAAATCCTGTTCTAAATCCTAAACTCCTTTAAATGTGTCGGATTGATTCAGTATTGCTGAAACTTCCGACTTTTCCCTTGAACTTTGAGAAAACAGAGCGATACTGTCAATGTAAGCAAGAGCAAAGGAGACAGCGATGAACAAAGAACTTTTAAAGATAGCCCACACAATATTAGACCTTGAAACATTAGAAACAAGAAACAGCGACCACCTTGATTTTAAAGAGCAGGCAGTATGGAGCATTAAACAGGCTTTAGAACAAGCATATAAAGCAGGTCAAGAGTCAGTAAAGTAAAGGAGTTTAAGATGGCAATGATTACATTAACCGAAAAAGAAATAAGAAATTTTGAAAAATTCAGAACTGAATTAGCTAAACTATCTAAAAAATACGGTGTCGCAATAAAATCAATCGGCGGAGTTATGATAGGCGAAATCGCAGACATAGAATACAGCAGCGATGAAACTAGCGGTGACTTATATCCTGAGATTTTAATGTGGCAGGAAGACGTAGAGGAAGCATAGAATGCAAACATATAAAATGAATGATACTTGGAACTTAGAACCCGATTATATCCAAACCGAACCAGAACTTTTAAAATTAGCTTATGATTTATACTGCGGTGAGCCTGTGGGAGAGGAACTCGAGAAGGCTAAAAAAGAATTTGATAATGACATTTCTAAAACAATTGCTTACATTGAAAAAGAATGCGGATGGAAAGCCACGTCTATTACCGTCAATAGAGTTTAAAACACAGTTCAACACACTACGGACATTTTTAAAACGAGCAAGGTAACATCACACCTGTTAGTTAATACAGGAGGAAGAACCTTGCAAGAGATAGATTTTAAAACTTTTATCAATGGTGTCGGCAACGATTTAAAAATCGCAATTGATGATGTAATCGGCACTATTGCAAACATTCACGAGGATGTTGAAAAATTAAAAGTTAAAACATCAAAGCCAAGTCCGCTTGTGGCACAGGCATTACTGGAGTATATTGCAATGGAAGAGTCAAAAGCCAAGACAAATATGGAAATTTTATGCGGTAAAGAAATTCAGCAATATATGAAATGGATTGATGAATATTGCAAAGAAAATGCCTGCTCTCAAGAACAGGCACTGGAAGATATAATAGGGAGCAGGATATAAGGAGTTATTCTAATTCTTTTATTTTATACTTCCTTGCGATAGTTCTGATATAACCTTCAGTTACATCGCATTCAAGGACAAGTTTTATAAGAGATTTTCTTGTACCGTCATAATTTTGAGCAATATATCGTTCTCGGGCTTTTCTGTAACCATATCTTGGAATATTTATAGTTAAGCCTGACAAAACATCCATCATTTTTACTGCAACATCAAGCCCGATAAGGCTTGCGACTATTCGCAGGTCTTCATTCGGTAAATTATCAGGTGTGAGTTTTTCTATCCAGGGCTTATCTTGCATATTATCCTCTTTGGTCTCATCAGTTGGAGCATTACTCCAAGACAGGAAAGTCTGAGCAGAAAACTTTCCTGTTTCGACCTTATACAGTAGCACCCATTGGTCTTGGGGTTAATAAATCCTCAATCATATTTTCCATAGCTTCGAGGATGTCTATTTGTCCTTGATAGACTTTGCATTCAATTCTTTTTTCGTTTTTGCACTGCCAATCAGTTGGCTCCAGGTCACAATCAGCGAATTTTAGTTTTGATTCAATTAACCTGTCATTAATATCACTGACTTGAGCCCTGATAATTCCAATAATTTTTTCTCTGATTTCCATTTTTGTTTCTCCTTTAATTTTTTAAATTCTGTTTAAACTGCATTTAAATATTGTTTTTGAATCTCTTTGACAGTATTAATGACTTTTGTTGCTGCTTTCCTGTCAAGAAACCTGAGATCGCTCACAGAAAACTTGTTTAACAGGAATTTTCTGAGCGATTTTTTAATAAATTCTTCTTTATCTACATAATGAACCTCCTTTTTTTCTGCATAAATAAGCATTACCTGACTCCACATTGATTCAATCATCCTCAACTGTTTTGGAGTCGCCATATCAGACCTGTTTGAAAGACTGTCAAACTTCATTTTCCGTTTTGTCCATACGCCTGAATTAATTGCCATAGCTTCCAATTGCTCAATTAATTCACCTGCAAGCTCAGAAGATAAATTTTTACAGGATTCAGCTCCGTAATTTGTAAGAATATCCCTATAAAGCTCATCATCAAGTTTTAGGGTATTTTTAAGAGTATGAATTTTCTTTATTTGAGAATTAGTAATCATAGCCGATGAATAAAGCCTCCCTCTCTAAATTTCTGCCGTGATGAATACCGACCTGCAAGCCTATTGTGAAGATTGTCAGGGCGATTAAAGCTATATAAAAATATTTTTCTAATTTATTCATCTTAAATCTCACACAATCAGCATCTTTGATGTTTCAGCTATTATTTGTTCTGTTAACTCAATATTATTAACGCTTGCAACTCTTGATGCTCTCATAATCAGCTTTGAAAGCACTCTTGTATTGCCTCTTGAATGCTCAAGCCAGGACTCGCTTAACTTTGTATCCTGAGAAGTTGTCTGTAAAATTGCATCAATGTCATTTATTGTTAGTTTCTCAAGCTTTTTAGAAACACCGACTCTTGAATAAAGCTGTTCATACTGATTTTTAGCACCTCTTAAGTTTTCAACAAGAGCAGGCATTCCAATTAAAAGGACTCCGACTTCAGTTTTATCGTGAATTCGTCTTACAAGCTCCAAAGCTTTATATGGAAGGTTTTCTGCTTCATCGATAATTATTAGCCTACCTGAATGCTGTATTTTTTGAATTACTTCATCAGTCATTTTATAGATATTGCCTTTGTTGGAAAGACCAAGTCGCTTATGAAATTCAGTAAGCAGAGCTTTTGTATTAAAGCCCGGGTCAGTTTCAATAAGAATGGAATCAAGATAGTGCTTTGTATATTCTTTGGCTGCAATTGTTTTACCCAAGCCGGCAGCTCCGTAGCAAACACCGATTTCGTTATTTATATGGCACATTCTTGCTATTTCAAATACACGTTTAAATACAGAAGTTTCAACACAGGGAATAAACCTTTTATGACTTCTTTCTTTTTCTCTCTGGATAAAATTGTTAACAACATCAGCGATTTTATCGGCTTTGCCGTTGTAATTATTATTAACCCACAGGTTTAAAGTTGTCGGTGATACAGCAGTAGCTCTTGCTACAGCCTGAAAACTGTATTTTTTCTCCTGCATTAAAATTTTCAATTCTTCTTTAAGATCCATAACCTGCTCCTCTTAATCTGAAATATTCTTTTTCAGCTTCTTCAATTTCTTTATCACTCTCAAAGAGATAGATTTTGTCTTTTTGAACAGGCTCATCAACAAAGATGGACAAATCGTGAGTGCCGATTTTTTGAGCATTCTTATGCTTTCTTACCGCTTTATCCATATCAGTGTTTGCAATTTTGGTAATTTTAGGATTTAACAAATATTCTTTATCACCCAAAACCGCCTTGTAATTGAGCACTTTTTCATTAATCTCAATTTCTTCTCTTTGAGAGTAGGCTTTTTCAATTTTTCTGCCACGTTTTTTATCGGAAATAATTTCCTTGAACTGCTCTTTTGAAATTTCTTCTTTTGCAAGTGCCGGAGCAAGTTCTTTGACATAAGCGATTCCAAGCTGCTCATCATCAGATGATCTAAACACCCAGGCTTCAGCATAATTTTTAGCATCACGCCTTAAATAGACTTTTTCGCCTTTAACCCCAAGCATCCAGTCTGACCAGTATGTAATTTGAAGCTCTGAATCTCTTACTCCGTTTTGTGTAACTGATAACTCTTTTGAAGTCCTTTTACAGAAAAGGATTAGTGCATCTTTTGATACAACACGTTTTTCTGTAAATTCAAGAGCGAATAATTCATCAGGTGATTTACCCTTATGATTCTTGCCTTGAGATGGCATTTTATTAAATACATTTACGATAAAATCATCAAAAATTTCTTTAAACTCTTCAAACTTTAATATCTTGCCGTCTTTAATTTCTTTTTTAAGTTTTTCAGGGCGTTCTGTAACGTTTCCGCCTCTGTAGCCGACAGTATGTTTTGATAAGTAGGTTTTAATTTTAAGAAAATCTCTTTCAATCGGCTTTGTCTGAGCGTTATACGGCAAGGCAAAATGAGGAATAACTCCGAGTTTACCGAGCATGGCAGTTGTCGCATGTTCATCCACACTTATTTTTATATGTTTTCTTCCGCCGGCAAAATCTTTCGCCCTAAAATCTCTTCCGTTGTCTATAATTGCATCTTCAGGAATGCCATACTCATCAGCGGCATAATAGAAAGATTGGAATATGTGATTAGAATTTGGCGTATTTGGCTGAAGAACCCAGCCAAGCCACTTGCCTGATTTAAAACAGCGCCATGATGTAACCCAGGGGAATGTTACTTTGCCGTCAGGATTTTCACAGGCAATATCAATTTGAGCGTGATCCGCTACCCATACAGAACCGCATCGGATTTGAGAATAATCTCTCTCTACATAGTTTGCGTATTTTCTGTTCCATTTTGCCTGACCGTATCTGGCAAGGTATATTGATGATTTTGGAACCTCACGTTCTAACTTTCTTTTAAAGCTTAAATGTTTTGGAAATTCTGATTTTGTAATACCGTCTTCTCTCATTGCATAGCCTAAAGTCATAAGCCAGCAGGAATAAACAGAAGGAGCACCTTCAAGAAGGTATAAGTTTTTAAAATATTCAAAATATTTATCTTCTATTTTTGAAACACCTGCAGTTTTGCCGTATTGAGCCAATAAAGCTGAAATTCCGCCTTGTTCATATCTTAAGCGTGCATCATTAACAGCTGAATAGCAGGTTTTAAAATCAGGATTTTTAATATTCCATTCTTTGACGAACTCTCTTAATTCCTTACCCTTTAAGCCTCTTGAATTTGTGAGTATAACAACATATTTATCTGCTTGTTTTTTAGCCCAATTTGGAGCTTTGTTATACAGCATAAGGTCAATATCAAGATCAAAAGTTGTTTCATTGGCTGAATTAATCCGGTAATATTTATTCTGAAATCTTTCAGGCAATGAGCTTAAGAGTATTTTGTATTCAACTTTCTCTTTTTGAGCTTTATTTCTTTCAAATATATATTTGCCCGATGCACAGTTTTTTCTTAAGGTTTCAAATTTCACTCCAAGCAAAGAGCAGGCTTGATTTTCATCAATCCATAGAGATATATTATTTACTTCCTGTTTTCTGCTCATCTGCTTTTCCTTAATTTACAGCCAGTATGGCCTGCCAAGATTTTCTGTTACCCATTTGGTAAAATTAGCATCTTCTTTTTGACCTTCAATGAGAAAAAATAGCTCTTTAACTGTAATATTTAGCTCATCAGCTACCCTGTCGACACTTAGGTTTCGACACAAAAGTTTAACTTTGAACCAATTTACTCTGGATTTCTTGCTCATTTGTGGTATATTCTCTATATAAAGTTAATCAATATTACCATTTGTTCATGAATAAAATAATATTATTACCATTTGGGTATATTGTCAACAAATAGGAACATATGGTAAAATTTTATTAAGAAAGCAAGAGACAATTATGGGAAAAGAACTAAACCCAAAAGTATTAAAAGAAATCGGACAAAGACTGAGAGAGATTAGAACTCAGTCAGCTCTTACTATTGAAGAATTAAGCAAAATGATTAATATCGCCCCAAAGACAATCAGTAATTATGAAAGAGGCGAAAGACAAGCATCTGTTGAATACTTAACATTACTATATGAGCACCTTGAAGCAAATCTTGAATATATTGTTGCAGGAAAAGGTGCAATGTTTGTTGAGGACGGATCAGGTAAAAATGTTTATTGCGATAATATCGTATATGTTCCGATTTTTAATATTAAAACAGCGGCAGGTGCAGGCTGTCTTGTTGATAATGAAGCAGTAATAGGGCATTATCCCTTTGAGAAAGAATGGTTTAACAAAAATATCCTTGCTCCCAAAAATAGTCTTGTAATGTTTGAAGTAAAAGGCGAATCAATGGAGCCGACTATAAAAGACGGTGATTTGATTATGGTTGATACGGCGAATACTACAATCAGAGACGGTATTTTTGTTGTAAGGTTTGACGATTCTCTTGTTGTAAAAAGACTTGAGCTTATGCCAGATAATAAATTGCAGGTCAAGAGTGATAACCCTGAATACAGCACTTTTATGGTTGATCTTCATACTCAATCAGGTGTTGCGGTTATAGGCAAAGTCATCTGGCATGGTAAAAAGCTTTCTCAGGAGTAATGATTGAAAGTTTTACTAGATGTAAATATTTTAGATGAAGAATTAATTACAAAATTTAAAGAAAATAATATTCTTGATTTAGTAGAATCAAATAAAATAACATTTTTTCTTAGTAATATCTTATTATTGCAAAAATTCGTCCCTTACTATAATTATGACAAAACTGCTAATAAAGAAAATTATTATAATTTATTAAATTTTTTACTAAAATTATGTGATGACAGGATTTTTGATGATTCTTGTCAGATTGTAATGAAAGAATTTAATAACAAAGCAAGAAAAGGTAAATATTGCTATATTAATTGTGCAAAAGCAAAAGAATTAAAAAAGGAATTTCTAGAACAAGACATAACTTATTTAAAGGATTTTTTCTCAAAAGCCAATGAATTTAAAAAAAATTTAGTTACAATTGCAGATAATGATTCACAAAAATTATTTAATAAAATTCAACCCATATTAGATAAAAATTATGATGAATATTTAGTTTTATTAAAAAATATTTTTACAGAGCAAAATTATTCAATAGAAATAATAGATGCTATTGATAGTGTAAATAAATACTTACATGGTTCTTCTGACACAAGAAAACATTTCCTTGAAGTGTTAAAAATTAGAATAGAATACTTGATAACTCGATTGTTTATTATTCAAACTCTAAATTTAGGTAGAGATTGTATATTAAACTATGTTGACAACCCCATTAATTACCCCTATACGCAAAAAAGAATTCAAAGTTATACTTTTTTATTAACGAGAAAGCTTGAGGCTCAGATCTTAAAAAAAGACATCCCTAGTAAGGACAATGATGCTATTTTCGATAACGAATATATATGTCTAATGCAAGACCTTGATGTTTTATTAACAAATGATGAGAGCTATATGAAAGATTGTTTTGATTATATATACGGTAATAATAAAAAACAAATATTAACTCTTGATAATTTTTTGGAATATATAAAGGAATTTAAAACCTCCTAACTGCTCTTGCAGGATTATAAAGGATATACCTGTCTTTAAGGGCTTTTTCAAGAATACTTCCTAGTAATTTTGCAATATTATCAATGGTCTTATGCGAGAGCCCTTCTTCCAATTTTGCTTCTATAAACCTGTCTATATTTTCAGGCTTAACTTCAGCTATTCTGAATTCTTTAAAAAATGGCAATAAGTGTTTATTTAAAGCACTTTTATATGATTTAAAAGTATGAGCGGTACATTTTAATTCTGCAATCTCCATAAAACTTTCCGCCGCAGTTTTAAACCCAATTCGCCCTTTTGAATTTGTTTTATTCTCTGATTTTTGCTTTTTGGGCTTCTTAGGTTTTTTCTGATTTTTTATAAATTTTTCAGGCAAAGAATATGTATCGCCTTTTTTAGTCAAATTCAGACTTTTTATTAGTTCAAATATTTCTAGCTCATCACAACCTGTAATAAGCTCTATATCTTCTATTGTAAAAGTTTTTAACCCTTTTATTGCTTTTAAAATCTGATTTTTCATACTTCAACAACCTCTTTTATAAATTTCCCGATAATATCTGATGTAATAATCAAGTCAGAGTTAGCTATTGAGATTTTTTCAGCTTTTGAAATCACGCTTACTATTTGCCTGAACCTATTTGCATTGTTGTGTATCAGTTTTATTGCCGATTCATCTATTTGGGCTTCTGATAGTTCCTGCACAATATTCTTAACCTCTTCAAAATCAAATACTTTAAATTCCAGTATTTCAGAGAACCTGTCATAAATATGTCTGTACCTCATAAAGCGTTTATTTGCTTTATTCATACCGATTAAAATAATCGGGACATCCACTCTGTCGTAAATGTCCCGAATCGTTTCTATTGCTTTTGAATCATTTAAAAGATAATCAATCTCATCAATTATTAATGGTCTTGGGTCTTGTGATAACTGACTTATTGCCTGATTAAACAAGTCAGATGACTTATACATGGGTGCTTCTCCGAGCTCTTCAACCAGTTCCTCCAAAAACCATCTGCCTGACATCATATTGGAGCTTCTAAGATAAACCGCATCATTTTTCACAGCCCACCATAGGGCAGCTCTTGATTTACCAAGTCCAGGCTCTCCATATACAAGTGCCATTCTTGGAACTCCTTCAGGCTTGTTTTGCAGGTTATTTACAAGTGCTATAAAGTTTTTGACATTCTGCGTCCGTACAAAAGTTTTCTTCATAATTATTCCTCATATATCATTTTGTATTCATCGCTGTTTTTGTAATTCTGAAGCCATTTTCTGTCTTCAGGATTTGTGCATCCTATTTTCATAAGCCATTCATAGCGTTCGTAATTGTTCATAAATACAGGCTTTTCAGTTATATCTGCCTCCTTTATTTCAATAATTTTTTCAGGTATTGATTCTTGCTGCTCCAAGTATTCTTCGTCCATTTGCTCTTCAAGGAATTTAATATCTTCTTTGGGTAAAAATCTTTTAACAGCTTTTAATGTGCGGTTTTTCAGCTTCTTCTGTTTTTGAATTTTCTGTTTAAAATCTTCCATATCCTTAACAGTTCCCATATGATTAGCCATCGGATGTGTTCCTGTTACTCTTCTTGCCGTGCATAAATACTCGCCTTTAGTTGAGTAAACCTTTATTTTAGTCAGGTCAAACAGGCTATAACGTATCATTACTCTGTCCCTCAAGCCGTAAAGTAGGTCATTATAATAATCTGTATTCAAAAACCTAATGCCGTTTCTATGGATAGTTTTTACTTCATAAGCCATCATCAAATCATCAAGCTTAGATATATCTATGTTTTGACGTTCCCGAGTTTCAAAAGCTTCTTTAATCGTCATCCCTTGAACATTACTGCAAGGCTGAGAGTGTCTGTAATCAAGCCAGCAGTTAATAAGTTTTATAGTTTCTTCAATTGTAGGAATATGTCCTTGATTTACTTTGTTATATAAATCTTTATGAAATTTCTCATTTCTCTTTAGATATGCAGGTTTTGTTTCTATTGAAGTTCCGCTGTAACTTGGCACAAGTTTTTCAAACTCTTCCTGAAATTCCCTGAAAAATCTTTCAATAACCTTCGCCCTTGCGTTGTATGGTTTAGCGTAAACAGGCTTTATTCCAAGATTCTGATATATCCCGTTAAACCCTGCTTCTGTAAAATCAGCAGACTCTGTGAAGTATTTAGCTTTAAAGGCTCTGCCGTTATCCTGATAAACAATAGTTGGAATCATATTAAGATTAATTATTGCCATTCTTAGAGCAGCTGCAATGCATTGGGTATTTTCTTCAAGCATAATGTAATATCCTGCAAGATAACCAGACTTCCAGTCAAAGAACCCTACTAATGTCGCCCTGCAAGGTTTTCCTGTAAACGGATTTAAAACAAGGAAGTTCAAAACATGACCGTCTGCCACAAGGATTTCACCGACTTTGATACTTGAAATATCTCTTTTAATATACGGTTCGACTCTGTCCCGAAGAGCTTTTTCACCTTCTCTAATCAATATCCATTTATCAAGGTTTTTCTTTTTAAACCACTCAGCATACCTGCGGAAGGTTATTGATTTCGGGATATCTGTAAAACCACGCTTTTCAAGGATATGAGTTGTTAATTTTATTGCCTTACCAATGCTGAATTGATTTGGGTGCAGGAGCAGTTTTAAAAATATTCCGATTTCTTCTTCTGTTAATACAGTTTTGTACTCATTAAATCCTGTATATTTATACTGAGGAGCAAGGACTTCCCAAATTTCATAATCTGTATAAAGTTTATTCCACCTTAATAGTGAGCCTTTTGAGGTTCTGCCGAGAATTTCATAAATGGTTTTTAAATATTCACCTGAGTTGTATAAATCAAGAAATAATCTGTCCCCCTTTTGTTTTGGCTTGTGTTTTATTCTAAAACCGTTCCATTCATTCAGAAGGTCTAACCTTGCAAGGGCAATTGTCTTAGCAATTTCAGGTATAAAGTTTTGCTGAACTGGTTCATGTTTAGTTATTGGAATAATTTCTGCTTCTAACTGAACTATTTCCTTGTAATATATATTCTTGTATTTTTCCTGAACTTCCGCCTCAAGACTCGATAAAAGAATCTCGGAAGTCTTTCCACCCTGAGTGAATGTTTTTCTTGTTGTGTATTTGCCTTTATTCAAAGCAAGTCGTAAAGCTCTGGCGGTTATACCTTTTAATTCTGCTACTGTTTTTAAATCAATCCAGATACTTTCAGGATTCATATTTATTCCCTCTGAACTTACAATTAGTGCGTCATTGGGAATGATAGCTTCTTTAACTCAAAATGGAACTGTCTTTCCGAGTTTTGTGTCTATTTTGAATCAATCTATAAAACAAAAGCAGGAAGTTTTTCATTTTGACCAAAACTGCGTGATATTTTTTTAAAAAGCTTCCATGTTGCTTCTAACTTTTTCCGACTTCATAAAAAAGTGCCATATTTCTGCACATCGGAGTATATCCGCTTGCTGTTTAACTTTAAGGCATATTTTTTATACAAAATCTTCATTTTGACCAGTACCATTTATGCAGAAAAGTGGCATTTTCTGCATTTTGACCAGAACTAAAAAAATCAGCCTCTAAGATAGATATAATCTATAATAGAGGCTAATTTAAAAATCTTCATTTTGGCTAGAACTGCCAGAAAGACTATAACACCATTTTATATTTTGTTATTTTAACATCTTAATACTCTGCTTATTATCAGTTAAATTGATAAAATATCAGGGAGTTTGAGAATTTATATTCTTACTAACCCCAAGTCCAAAACTGTACCATTTAAAACGTAATTTCTCAAAAACAAACGGAAGACTTAATTAAGTCTTCCGTTAAATTGGTTGCGGGGACAGGATTTGAACCTGCGACCTTTGGGTTATGAGCCCAACGAGCTACCGGACTGCTCCACCCCGCGGTATTTAATTTGTATTTTCAATATTGCTACAAAAACAATAAATTTTCAAATGTTTTATTAAAAGAAGATGTAGAAAAATGTAATTTTTCTACATCTTACATGATCTAGTGTCGTGGCAAAATCGACGGCTCCTCGCCGCCGATATTGCCTCTCACCTTTCTAAGGTCGGGTATGAAAAATTCGTTTTTTCCAAAAAATCAGAATTTTTCTGTACCCTCAAATCTAAATAATTTGATTGAGTTTTTATAAGTTACTTCTGCGATTTCTTCTATGGAAATATTTCGAAGCTCAGCAATTTCTTCGGCAACACAGACCATTTTTGACGGATCATTGAGCTTGCCTCTGAACTGCTGAGGAGCGAGATAGGGCGAGTCTGTTTCGAGCAGAAGCCTCTCAAGCGGAATTCTTTGAGCGACTTCCTTGGGCTTTTTGGCATTTTTAAATGTCACAGGTCCGCCCAAAGCGATATAAAAGTTTTCCTTAATGCACTCCAGAGCAAACTCCGCGCTTCCCGAAAAACAATGCATAACTCCGCCGATTTCTTTTGCGTTTGTTTCTTTCAGTATCGCCAGAATGTCCGCCGAGGATTCCCTGCTGTGGATTATTAAAGGCTTATAAACCTCTTTTGCCAACCTGATATGCTCCTTGAAAACATGCTTCTGCAAGTCAATAAAAGTTTTGTCCCAGTAATAATCCAGCCCTGTTTCGCCAATCGCAAGAATTTTGGGATGCTGTGCATATTTTTTCAAAGTATCATAAGAATTTTCGTCCCAGTCCTTTGCATCTGAGGGATGCAGTGCCGCCGCGCCATACAACTGAGGGTATTTTTCAATCAAAGTGATTATTCGCGGCATGTCTTTGAGAGTGACACCCGGAATAAGCACTTTTTCAATGCCTGCATTACGGCAGTTTTCAAGCAACTCGTCAAGATTAGCTCTGAATTCCTTCATATCAAGGTGAGCGTGCGTATCAATCAGCTTAATCATTATTTCTTTTTGTCAGCTCCCGCGAATTCCGAATCAATTCTGAGAAATACAGGTTTGACGCTTTCGGCTGTGGCAATTTTGCCTGATTTCAAACCGCCCCAAACAAGCGTATCATATGTCAAATCATACACACTGCCCGAAAGCGAAAGCTGTTTCCATATATCCGCCGCAATGTTGGGCACAAAGGGATAAATCATAAAGCATACATGCCGCATGGTCTCCAGCACATCATAAAGTACCTGAGCGCATTCAATGCGTTTATCGGCATCTTTTGCCAAAGTCCACGGGGTTTTCTCGTTAATGAATTTATTTGCCGCATCTACCAAGTTGATAACAGCCTCACCTGCCTTGTCTATCCGGTAAGAATTAAATTCTTCAATTACAGAGTTTTTTGTTTTCTCACAAAGCTCAGCCAACTGATTGTCATTTGCATCAAAACTGATTTCGGGGATAATTTCACCGTCGAAGTATTTTAACAGCATATTGAGCGTTCGGTTGAGAAGATTTCCGAGATTGTTTGCCAAATCCGCATTGACTTTGTTCTTGAAATCTTCGTCGCTGTAGTTTGCGTCCTTGCCGAATGGCGCGCATGTCGTCAAAAAGTACCTCACCGCATCGGCGTTTACAAGCTCATAATGGCTTATAATATCGGCGGGGCTGATTACATTGCCGAGAGACTTGCTCATCTTTGACTCTTCAACTTTTATCCACCCGTGAGCAAAAATGGTTTGAGGAAGGGGCAAATCCATCGCCATTAGTATCCCAATCCAGTAAATAGAATGGAATTTCAGAATATCTTTGCCAATCATGTGAACATTGGCGGGCCAGAATGTTTTGAATTTTTCTTCGTCAAATAAATATCCGCAGCCCGTCAGATAGTTAGACAATGCGTCAATCCAAACGTAAATAACCTGAGTATCGTCATCGGGAACGGGGATTCCCCAGCTGACACAAGATTTGTTTCGCGATACGCTGATATCGGCAGTTTCTTCAAGTTGATTCAGGACTTCTGAAACTCTGTAATCGGGCTGAATAAATTCCGGATTGTTAAAAATATGCTCTTTGATTTTGTCTTTGTATTTTGAAAGTTTGAAAAAGTAGTTTTCTTCCTGAACTTCCTGCGGCTTGGTTTTATGGTCGGGACAAAGCCCGTCCTCTGTGAGCTCACGCTGATTTAAAAAGCATTCGCAACCCGTGCAGTAAAGTCCTGTGTAACTTGCTTTGTATATGTCGCCTTTTTCAACAAGGGTTTTAAATATATGCTGAACGACCTTATAATGTTCCTGCTCGGTTGTTCTAATCATTCTGTCATAGGAAACATCCAGCATTTTCCATGCTTCTTTGAATTTGGCTGAAATTTCGTCGCAAAATGCTTTTGGCTCAATGCCTTTATCAGCGGCTGTTTTTTCAATTTTTATTCCGTGTTCGTCCGTTCCGGTCAGAAAAAACGTCTTGCTCCCTCTCTGTCTAAAATGTCTTGCAATAACGTCCGTTGCTATTTTTTCGTATGCATGCCCGATGTGCGGAGGCGCGTTAACATAATCAATCGCGGTTGTTATGTAAAACTTGTCGTTTCGATTGTCATTATCCATTTATGTTTCCTTAATATGTTATATTTCAAATTTAAACATATTAATTTTACAAAAAAATGACTTCAATGTAATGAACAAATAAATCAGAATTGATTTATCTGACAGAATTGCTGATAAGCCTTGTATAAACAAAAGTGAAAAGATTTCTGACAGATTCTTTTGTTTTAAGCGCAGAAGAATGCAATTTGCTTATTATATTTGAATTTTTGTTGTAATAAATCTCAATTGCTTCTCTCTCGGATGATTTTACCGCTCTGAATATTTTCATTACCATGTAGATATTTCTTCTGATTTTCAAATTCCCGTTCAGAACTATATCCGCATGATTTTTTGTAGGTCTGACGTGAATTTTAGACTGCTTCATTGCATTTGCATAAATGCTCTCGGCAACGGCTCTCTGCTTGGGAATATTAATGTCCAATCCTCTCTGTTTAACTCTGTTCCACCATCTGCGGTGTTTTTCTTCTTCAGTTACATCCACATATACCGTAATATCAAAAACCTCTCGAATATTGCGGCTGTCGGTTAAATTAAACAGCCCTTCGCTGATTATTATCTTCGCCGGCTCAACGTAAGTAGCTTCTTCTTTCCTCGAACAGTTCACAAAGTCATATTTCGGAATATAACCGCTCTTGCCTGATGCAAAATGTTTGAGCTTTTCGCCCAGCAGTTGCAAATCCATAGCTTCAGGTTCGTCAAAATTATAATTTGCCCGCATATTTTCCACACTGCCGTATTGAGGCAAAAGATAAGTGATATCGTAATAAAAATTATCAGCGTTCATGAGCATTGCAACGCGTCGTTTTTCATAAAAATTCATTATTTTAATCATTTTTTCGGGAATAGTTGTCTTCCCTGACGCGCTTTCACCGGAAACGCCGATTAAGAAATTTCTTTTCGTAAACTGAGTTGCAAGCCGGACTATTTTCTCTACAATATCCTGTTTATATTCAAGAAAAACTCTGTTTTCTCCTTTTTTGGCATCCGCGCTAAAAATATAAGAAAGCTTTTTTCGTAGAATTTTTTCTTTGATGCTTGTTATAGCCAAATTTTCCTGCGAAGCATCTTCATTATCATTATATAGAGAAATACTCCCTGAATTGGGAGTATCAGAGTCAGCAAATTCTGAAGAAAATTCTTCCAGTAATAAGGTTTTCGAGTTAATTGTTGAATTGCACATATCTTCTGTCATATCTGACCTTTTTGCCGAAAGCATAACCTGAACCTTATTTTCACATTTTAATAAAATATCAAAAAAACTGAATTTTTGAAAGTAAAGTTTATTAAATTTTTTCCGACATTTATAATTGATAATATAAAATTAGAAAAGTTAATTGCTTAATGAGCCTGATGAATGAAAACAAATTCTTTTACTCTTGCTGAAGTGCTGGTTACATTGGTCATTATAGCCGTGGTTTCAGCATTAACAATACCTCAGTTAATACAAAACAGCAAACATGCCGGAAGTGTTAATAAATACAGAAAAACTTTTGGTTCTCTGCAAAACACTTTCAATTTACTACTTGCAGAAGGTCGTGATATCATTTCACTTTATGCCCCGGCAGAGCCGCCAGGGACTTCTGCAACAGCATTTTTATCAAAATACAACGTAATCAAAAACTGTGGTGGAAGTCAGGGTTGTTTTCCAACGGGGAATGTACAAAATTTAGACGGAACAGATACAGGATGGGATATAAATCAGGACGGAGGGTATTCAAAAGCAATCTTGGCAGACGGTACGCTTGTAGGATTTTCTTCTTATCAAGATAACTGTACACATATACCAACCGGTGGGAGCGGACCTCTGTTAAAAACTTGTGGCACCTTAATTATTGATATCAACGGTTTTAAGGGTCCTTACCGGGCAGGTGTCGATGTGTTCGAAATTTGGATTTCATCGGTAGGAATATATCCAATAGGCTCATCCTATGATAATTTCTCGGGAGATTGCATTTACAACGGATGGGGCTGTGGCGGAAAGATACTTACCGAAGGCGAAATAAATTATTAATCAGCAGTATTCTTTTGCATTGTTGGGAAATATCGTTTATAACGCCCGATGGTGTCATTGAGAGATTCTATGAATTTATTGAATATATGAGAAACTGTTTTATTATTCAAATCTTGTTTCGCTTCGCTATCTGCATCTTTGAGCGCCTTATAAATCTTTTTCGCCATTATAATATTGTCGCGGACATCAAGGTTTCCGTTAATAACAACATCGGCATTTACTTTGGACGGTTTAACATATATTTTAGACTGTTTCATTGCATTATCAAAGATATTTTGAGCAACTTCTTTTTGTTTCGGAATATTCACGTCAAGCCCTCTCTTTTTGGCTCTATTCCACCATCTGCGATGAATTTCATCTTCCGGCACATCAACATAAATTTTCACGTCAAATATGTCTTTGATTCCTTCATGCTCGCCCAAATTAAACAGCCCTTCGCTCAAAATAAATTTTGGAGGATTAACATAGATGGCTTCTTCCTTTCTTGAACTGGTCGGAAAATCATAATACGGAATATAGCCCTTTTCACCGTTCGCAAATTTCAGCAGCTTTTCCCTTAAGAGTTTCAAATCCACGGCTTGCGGCACATCAAAATTATAATGAGATTTTAGCTCATCGAGACTTCCGTACAAAGGTACTTTGTCGGTAATATCATAATAAAAATTATCGGCATTCAATAAAATAGCAACTTTGGCTTTTTCGTAATAATTTAATACTTTTAGTATCCTTTGCGGAATTGTAGTTTTGCCCGATGCCGTCTCGCCTGAAATTCCTATTAAATAATGCTCTTTAGGATCATTTGCCATTAAATTGACAATTTTATCGACTGTTTCGGGCGTATATTCCAGAAAAACCCTTTTATCGCCTTTTTGCTTATCTTCTTCAAGAATTTCAACCAGCTTTTCTTTGAGCAATTCTCTTTTTATTTCGTTTATTCCGTTATTATTTTCGCTGCCCGTAAAATAAACCGTATCAACACTCGCACTTTTCAACCTTGCTATTGTTTGACTTTGGCTGTTTCGATTTAATGAAGAACTTCTAATCGGTGAATAATCTACTCTATTAACTGCCGTCATTACTTATAACCTTATATTCCACTCTAATTTCAGATTATCAAAAACATTAACTTTTTGAAAGTATATTTTAATTAATATTTTAATAAATATAAAACCAATGTTAATAAATATTAAAATGTCTTTTATGCCGTTATGGGCAAATTTCAGAGTATTTATTTTATTCAGACATCAAAAATATATGCTTAGAGCTGTCAATTTTTTTCTTGTGCAGATTTTAAGCATTTAACAAAATATTAATAACAACACAGGAGATTATTATGAACATTACAGGAATTAATTTTTCACAGGCGTTAAATGCAAAAAGAACTCAAAACCAGTCATTCGGCAAGTATGTAATCGAGTACGATGCATTATATTCCGGTTCAAAACTGATTTGGAATCTTTCGAATTCTTTAGGCTGGCTTCCCGAAGAAAGAAAAGAAGACATGAACACACTTCATGATGCGGGTTATACCGTTACAGCCCGCATGCACACGCCTAATGACACACTGGCTTTAGATTTCATTCTGACAGATTCAAATAATGAAGAACTATTCTCGGAAAGAGGGTTAGATGCAACCTTGAAAGGCGAACAAGACGGTTTTCACTCAGTGGTTGATAAAGGATTGGAATTGATAGGATAAGAGTCATGAAAATATTGGGCATTAATTCTTCTCAAGCTCTAAATTCATACACAAAGCAGTCATTTGGCAGATTTGTGATGGATTTTGATACAGCAGCACGAGGTAATGAACACAATTTTATTAATAATGTTCCCTATTTATTAAAAGGGGAAACGGGTCGACAATTAGACCTAATTCACGATAAGGGACTGACGCTGACTGCAAAGCTGTCCGATAATTCACAGAAGAATGCAGTCATAAGCTTTACACTTACAAATTCAAACGGTGAAGTTTTGGCAAAAACCGATAATGAACCTCCAATTTACGGACCTATCATTTACGGGTTTAATAAAATGATTCAAGCCGGACTAGATTATCAGGCATAATAACGAGAGGGATAAATTATGAAAATCAACAGCCTAACTACTTTTTCAAGCACACGATATCCTCTTATGATAAATAGTGCAAATTATTCAAACAAAATCTCCTTCGGAGACAATGTCAAGAGTCTTTCAGCTGAAGATTATCATAAACAAATTCAACCTCAGCTTGATTCGCTCGTCGAAAAAGCGCTCCGCGAAAGATCAAAGGAGGAAATACAAACCGCACTTTTTCTTCTTGAAAAAGCCCTTAAATATAAGGACGATTATTATAGAAAAATCAATGCTGCCAACGGTAATTTAGGGCATATTCAAGTTTACGGCGATGTCGAATCAACAAAAATTCATATGGCAAATTTCTATAATGCCGCTCTGCTGACTTTGCTTAACGGTTCGATAAACGTCTGGACAGACGAAACTCAGTACGGCTATATTGATGATCCTCGCAGAACGGATGACGGCTGCACTAATGATAACCCCATTGAACTGCGGGTAAAGAATTGTGAATATTTGAAGAAACTGCTTGAGAATCCTTCTAAACAAACAGTCAGACATCTTCACCCTTCAGAAATTCGTAATCATCATGGATTACATCATAGAGGACCGCAATAGAATTAAAGGCTGTAAGGCATAAAAATTACAACTTCAAAATTGTTATTCGAGTATTTCAAAGAGATTTCTCCCCCCATTGCTTCAATAAGGTTCTTTGAAATATAAAGTCCCAAACCGGTTCCTTTAACTGCTTTTGAAGAATCCCTGTCAAGCCGTGTAAACTTTTCAAACAGGAAATTTAAATCTTTCTGTTTTATGGGTTCACACGGGTTTGTAATTTTAATTATGCAATTATTCTCTCCCCTATAAGCTGAAATTATTATTTCAGCATTGCCGGTAGAATATTTTCTTGCGTTTTCAAGCAGGTTAATAATTACCTGCCCCAGTCTGTCTGAATCAGCCGTTACTGTAGGAAGATTTTCTTCAATGTCGGTTATTATTCTCTTATCTGAACTATCGGAAAAATGCAGCAGAGATTTGCCGATAACTTCCTTTATATCTGTTTCATCAGGGTAAACCTTTAATAATGACGATTCAATATCCGGAATAACAAGCAAATCCTCGACTAGCCTGTTTAGTTTTTCGGCTTCGTTTTTTATGACTTTAAGAGACTTTTGTCTTGTTTCTTCATCAATGACTTCTCTATTCTTTATAAGAGTAGAAACATACCCCTTTATACACGTGAGCGGAGTCCTAAACTCATGACTGACGGTATCAATCAAGTCTGACTTAAATTTATCGGTTTCGGCAAGTTTCTTATTTGCTCTTTGAAGCTGTTCATGCGTCGTACTGACCTTTTCAGCCATATTATTAAACTCATCTGCAAGGAAAACAACTTCATAAGGCGTCAGAATGTTCTTTAAAAGTCTGATTTTTCTGTTATAGTTTCCTTTGCTTATAGCTATTATGCCTTTAAAAAGCTGACGAATTGACGTTTTGAGCGAAAGTGTGTACCAGAGTGCTGTTAAAATCATTATCAAAGCGGATAAACCAAGAATATAAAGGATTTTCATTCTCGGTTTTGAAATCCCGGCACTTGAAAGATATTTCGGAGTTACGACAACCAGGCGCCAGTTTAAATCCCCTGCCTTCATGACTACGTTAGGTCTGTTCTTTTTTGGACCGAATATGACAAAACCCTGTTTTTTCTTCAATTTGGGCATTTCCGTTACAACCCGGGCAAAGAATTTTTCATCGGGATTATGGGAAATTATAATGTTTTTATCATTGTCAATTAAATAAATTTGTCTTTTCTCGCTTTCGAGGTATTTAAATATATCTTTTCCAAACGATTCAAAGCTTGTCTGCATAATTAAAAAATTATTATTGCCGGATTTCAGAGTATAAATTAATTTTCTATTATTCAAATCCTGATATATCGAAAAGTCCGAATTGCCATATATCATTCTATATGAAGCTTTTGGCTTGAAATTTTTTTTAAATTCAATTCTTCCCGTTTCAGGTGAAGTTTTTGCAGTGTCATCTATAAATTTTTCACGCAGTGAAGATGAATTGAGATAAATAATACCGCGCATGAGATTTCTCATGAAAAATTCCGTTTCGGCAATTTCATTGCTGATTTTTCCTAACGCGCTTTCAGCGGTTAGAACCGCGGAATATCTCAACTGGTCACGCACCGCATGCTGATTTACATTTGCAATCATAAAACCGGCAACAGAAAGAGGCAGAATTGTGGCTAGAATAATTACAATAAGTATCTGTTCATAAATTTTGAGATTTCTTCGTCTGTTCATAATTAAATCTCGCCGTAGGGAACGAGTTTGTAACCGACATTGGTGACAGTCTGAATGTATTTGGGTATTTTCGGATTTTCTTCAATTTTTTGTCTTAGCCCGCCCATGTGAACTCGTATAACTCTTACATCCTCATCTGCATCATATCCCCAGACCTCGTTAAGCAGAGTTGTATAATTTACAGCCTGATTGACATGCTGCATAAGGCAGTACAATATCTCAAATTCGGTGGGTGTTAGTTTTATTACATCACCTTTAACGCTTGCTTCCAATGAATCGGGGAATATTTGAATATGACCTATTGAGAGTATCTCATTTGCGGTTTTCTTATCCGATTGTACCCGCCTCATCAGCGCTCTCATTCTTACCAGAAGCTCTTCAATATCAAAAGGCTTGACGAGATAATCGTCAGCCCCGCAGTTAAAGCCCGTAACTTTGTCCTGTAAAGTTCCTTTTGCGGTCAAAAGCAAAATCGGAATATTTTTTGTCTGAGGAAGTTTTCTTAACTGCGAGCAGACTTCATATCCGTTAAGCTCCGGCATCATAACATCGAGGAGTATGAAATCATAAAAATTTTTCAGGGCGCACTGCATGCCTTCGCTGCCGTCAAAAGCCTTATCAACAGAGAAACCGTTTAACTCTAGCTCCATAGAAAGCCATTCGACAATCTGCCTGTCATCGTCAACTAACAAAACCCTGTATGCCATTGAAAACCTGTAATTTTATTACATATAATTATAGCTTAAAAATTTTCAGTAGATTTGAGCTGCTGTGATTTATAATATTTAGTTTTTATTTGATGCACTTTACTTTGCGATGAATAGTAATCGTTGTATAAATTCTCGTAATTTGATATTCACAGTCATTTTGTCAGGATAAATCTTATATGTTTTGTAGCCCCTGTTATAAACTTGATTGAACCTGTTTAGCTTGTCCATTAAAACTTTTGTATCTTTGGACAGCCAACTCATAGCCAATATTATGTCGTCATAAACTTGATTCAATCCATTAGGATGATATAGTATTGGCTCGTGATGAGAAATTCTATTTCTGATACTCAAAATTTTTTTTAAATGAGGGTCTACTACTGATATCCTATCAGCACATTTAATATTAAAATTTGGAAAAACATCCTCAAATACTCTTGGTTTGTTCCAAACATTTTTCTTATATTGCTTTTTTAATATGCTTATCCAAAAGCCAAGCGTTAATTGCGAGATTATTTGTCCCTGTGTGACAATTTTTCCTGATTTTATAATTTTCTTTTTTGCGGTTATTATTTGATCCTTTTCCGGTTGTAAAAGCCAAGGATTATTGATTTCATCTAACCATTCTTTCATTATATGGAAAGAAATCGCATTATAGATATGGTTTCTATAATTTACTTCAAAAATTGCAATAGCAGGGTAAAATGTTTCTGATAAAGCAATATTCCATAAATATTTTGCAATTATATCCTCATCTGTATCAGTAGAGCATATTTTATAGGCATTTAATCTTTCTTGTGAAAAAATTTTTTTATACATATAATCCGCATAGGATTGAATTATTACACTAATTTGTTATAATGGATATGTAAACTCCGGATGATCTTCCTGCACTTTGTTGCATAGTCGCCGGAGTATTGATTTAATTGTATTATTTTAAGATTAACATAAGAGATAAGCAAACTTGGTAAGAATATATCTTTAAAATTTACATTTATCTTTTTAGTCTAATTCATCAAAGTTCAGGCATTCATTGGATTATAGTTTAAATCTGTTTCTTGATGTTATAAGATATTTTCTTTTAATTCATTATTTTTATATGCTGAAAATAACCCAAGCATAGGATTTTATGGATATTCACCAACAAATTCACGTATAAAATCTGCAATATAATGAAGTCCTCTAAATAAATCACTTTCTAAATGGACATTATAGTAATATTCCGATGCATTCCCATATTTTTTGATAATGCCTTCATTTAAACTCAAATCTTTATTTGTATGTTTGAAATAAGTTTATTTTGCAGCTTCAATATGATCAAAAAAATCTACAGTAATGTTAGTTCAGTATTTTTGTACCAATTGTGCTATATAACCTTTTATTTCTTCTTTTAAATTGCCATTTTCAAGATTAACCTGCGGCATCAGAACATAAAATGACTTACCATTATCAGACCTAGAACCTACTTCAATTAATTCCCAGTTCTTAAAGTGTTATAGCTAAAAAATTAGACTAAATCACAGCAGCGAAACCCCGCCGCACTTATACTCAACCCCAAACCAATCTGAAAGAGTTACTGCAACATCTGCAAAGGATTTTCGCAATCCTAAATCTTTCGCAAGTATTTTTGGATTATAAACAAGTATCGGAACCATTTCTCTTGTGTGGTCAGTACCTTTCACGGTAGGGTCGCATCCGTGATCTGCTGTAATGATAAGCAAATCATCAGGAGTAATGAGCTCTATTATTTCTTTCAAGGCTAAATCAATCTTTTCCAGAGCTTTTGCATAGCCTCTTACATCGTTTCGATGCCCGAATAACATATCGGTATCGACAAGATTTACAAAAATCAGCTCTTTATCGGCTTTTGAATAGTCTTTAGACGGATTCAGAGAAATTATATCAAGGTCAAAAGTCCTGTTTAAAAGCCCTGAAATAACCTTAATACCTTCTTCATTGCATCCTGTATGTATCGAGTGCGTTAAACCTGACTTTACAAAAATATCTTCAATTTTGCCGACTCCTATTACTTTTGCCCCGCTGTCTTCAAGCGCATTTAGTATAGTCGGCTTTGTCGGCGGTACGCTGTAATCCTTCCGCGCAGCTGATATTCTTTTGTAGTTTCCGCTCTCGCCTTCAAAAGGTCTTGCGATAACTCTGCTGACGTTATATTCATCCGTAAGGATTTCTCTTGCAGTTTCGCACCATTCATAGAGCTTTTCAAGCGGAGTTATATCAATATGGCAGGCTATTTGAAACACGCTGTCCGCGCTTGTATAAATGATAGGAAATCCCGTCTCACGATGTTTATCACCGAGTTCATTTATAATTGCAGTTCCCGATGCGGGAATATTTCCCAGTATCCCTCCGCAGTTTGTCCTTTGAATAAAGCATTCGATAAGCTCCTGCGGAAAACCTTCGGGATAGACCTTAAAAGGCTTATCAAGCACAATCCCTGCCAGTTCCCAGTGTCCTGTTGTTGTATCCTTCCCTTCCGAGACTTCAAGCATTTTGCCCCAGCTTGCAAGCGGGTTATTATTTGGCTTAACTCCTTTAATATTGTCAATATTGCCAAGTCCGAGTTTTTCAAAGTTGGGCAGATTCAAGCCGCCTGACTCTCGCGCAACGTTAGCCAGTGTGTTGCATTGCATAACATCGCCGTAGTTTTCGGCGTCAGGCATTGCTCCTATGCCCAGTGCATCTATTACAATTAAAAAAGCTCTTTTCATTATTTATAACCTTTACTCAATTATACAACCAAAAGTTTGAGCATCATTCACATTGATAACTCTAACAGCCTGAATGCCATTTCTGTATTTATCCTCGGCATCAATGAGAACTTCAATATAATTGCCGGAGAGCCCCTTTAGCAGTCCTGTTTTTTTATCTCTTTTGACTTCAATGAGAACATCCAATTCTTTATTCAAAAAGCTCTTTCTAAACTCCAAATTTTTTTCCTCTGCCAACCTGGTCAAAATTTTATTCCGCTCTTTTTTAACCGATTCTCTAACCTGATTTTTCATCTCATTTGCAAGAGTTCCTTCCCTTTTCGAATACGAAAACACATGCAAATAGCTCAAGGGAAGTTTTTTCAGGTTCTCATAAGTTTGCTGAAAATACTCGTCTGTCTCACCCGGAAAACCTACTATAATATCACTGCCTATTGCAATTCCGGGGAACATTTCATGGATTGTTTTAATCAACTTCGAATAATATTCTACGCTGTATCTGCGGTTCATAGCCTTTAGAATTTCATCACACCCGCTTTGAAGCGAAATATGAAAATGAGGGCAGAATTTTTTTGAAACAGCGAGAACATCAAGCAGCTCAGCTGAAAACTCAACGGGGTCAATGGAACTTAGCCTGTATCTGTGAAGATTATCAATTTTTTCAATTTCTCTAAGAAGCCCCGCAAGGTTATTCACAGGTTTCAAATCCAGTCCCCACTGACCTGAATGAATACCGGTAAGAACGAGTTCTTTGTAGCCTTTATCTGCGATTATTTTAGCCTGTTCAATGACATTATCAAGCAGGTTGCTGCGGCTCTTACCTCTAACATAGGGCACAATGCAGTAAGAGCATCTGAAATTACACCCGTCCTGAATTTTTATATTAGCTCTGGTTCTTCCTGACGAAGAAAATACCAGTTTGTCGGAAAAAACTTCTTCTTCAAAAATATCTGACACTTGAGTTTTTCCCCGTGATAAATCCGAAAAATCCGTTTCCGAAAGAAAATCTGCAATCTTGAGCTTATCTGCGTTTCCCACAAGCAGATTTGCTTCCTCGAGCAAAGTTTTATCATCAGGAGCATTTTGAACAAAACAGCCGGTAACTATAATTTTCGCATCAGGGTTGATTCTTCTGGCATGCCTTATAAAGTACCTTGCATTGGTATCGCTTTTAGCTGTTACCGTACAGGTGTTAATAATATAAAAATCGGCTTTCTCATTAAAAGAAATTTCTTTAAAGCCATATTTAAGCAGTTCACCCTGCAGAACAGAAGATTCGTTCTGATTAACGCGGCATCCCAAAGTTTTTATTGCGAATGTTTTCATCAGTATATACAAACCAGTGAAATTTCTTCTATTTTACGCTAAAATATGTATCAAAGATAATAAAACTGTTATTTTCGAGTAAGAGTTAGATGTAACAATATGTAAATATTTGGGTCTAAAAATGGCAATTTTATTTATTTACAGACTTAGTATTATGTAGGAAGAAAAAATAAAGGGTAATGAAATGTTGGTAAAAAACACTGCATTAACGTCCTTTAGAGCAAACAACGACTTAATGGAATTAGTCAGACAAAACCCTGATTTGGTTTCAACGCTTTCTGATGCTGAAATTGAAGGCATTTCAAAACAAGCAGCCCGCGACAAATTTGAGAGACAATCCCGTCCTATTACAACAGTCGGAACAGCGATACCTTACGTTGACAGTGTCGTAACAGGTATGAGCAGAAAAGGCAGTTTCGGCGATAAAGCAACGGCAGGATTGTCAACGGCAGCATTCTGGGCTTTATTTATCGGTATTTCAAGACTTTACACCAAGTTTGTATATGGAATGATTAACAAATCCGATACTTTAAGAAACTACAATCAGGAACACCCGACACCGGTTGCTCTTTTCACAACATTGACAGGTGCGGCATTCAGCGCATTAGGAGCTGTATTTGGTCTCAGAGGAATAACCGGCGGCTACAATAGATTGAGAAAAGCTTTTAATAAAGAAGCTTTAAACGAAAAAGACGTTGCCCGCGCAATCGATAAACTCCCGTTAACGGAAAAAATTAATAACAGGGTACTTGAACCCGTCAGAATTGGCGTAACGGATTTCTTTGCAAAACACGCCACTGCAAGCAAAGCCGTAAAATTTGCAATACCTCTTGCACTGATAGGACTTCTTGTTAAGTTCTTCTATGATATGTCGCAGGTCGGAAATAATGCAGCCAAAAACGAGCTCACATTGCGAAAAGCAAGAGACAATTCTTTAATGATGTAAATACTAAAAAAAATCCCTCAGTTATGAGGGATTTTTTTATACCGTATAATTCTCTTCCTGAATTGCCACGCCGGCAATTTGGATATCAAGAACCGCGAGTTTTTTCACTGGTCCCTTTGCAGTTTTTTCGACTAGCTTGGGAGAATTCGGATTAACATTAGCAATTATCTCAAGCATTTCTGCATATAAGGCATCGGTATCATCAGTATAAAGCACTATCGGCGGTCCGACGTTCTTTAAAAACACCAATAGCGGTCTTCTTGTTTTAATTTGTTGAGGCTGTGCGTAATTTTGCATATACTGCCCTCTTATTATAAATTTTGCATTTCAATTGCGCTTACAATAGGGAAATCCTTAAAATCCCCGATAATTTTATAACCGATATTTTGATCTGTTTTAGAAATCCGCAGAGCGGTGTAAGCTCCTATTAAAGCATCCAGTCCTGATATAGGGAGCAGATTGTTCGGAATATTTTTTATTTTGAGCTTATTTTGAATAGACGTCTGAAGGAACTTGCATTCAACCGAAGAGCGGTATTTGTACGGCGAAATCAGTCTCAAAAGGTTCTTGGTATAGTAGCAGTAGTACCTGTAAACATCCGCACCCTTGTCTTTGAGGGTTTTACAAAAATCATTGCCTCTTTCGCTGAATCTGTCGCTCCAACCGTTGCTCATTTCGCTGGTATCTTTGTTCTGATTCAACTTTAGAGGTCTTACATTTTTCTCTTCCAGCTTCCATTTACTGCTGTTTACCGGCATACTCTTGGGCAGGTCAACACACACTATCATGTTATCAGACGGTCCGAGATTATTTAAATATGCCGTCAAATCGGTGATATTAAATACTTTGTCAACTCTGATTAAATTAAAATCACTGTCAATAATCGCGATTCCTGTCTCGGCTGAAGCCGAAGAGCCGAGTGAAATCCCAACATAGCAGTTTTTAACTGTAACATCCGATTGAATATTATTACTTATATTATCTTCGCTGATTATGTTCATTAAATCTTCAATAAAGCCTTTCTATTTAACTTTATCATAAAATCATCCGACAGCCATATGTTATCTGATAGTTTGCAAAAAATAAAGGCCTGCTTTTAACGCAAGCCTTCGAGTATATAAAAATAATTCCTGATTATAAATTAGGCTGGAATTCATTATTATTAATAACCATACCTTTTGCAACGGGATCAAAACCTTCAGGGAACTTTGTAGGTTCACCATATGAAAATTTATTCTCACGATTGCTGTAAGCTACTGGTTCGTGATAGATTTTTTCGGTGTTATAAAGCGCATTTTTAAAGTCAGCGCCTTCCCAGTTTGTGATTCCGCTCAGATCAGCGTTTCTGAAATCGCATTTTATAAACTTGCTTCCACTGACATTAACGTTTTCATTAAATCTTGTTCCTATGAACTTTGAATCATAGAAATTGCAGTTAGTTAAACTTGTGTTCTCTATATCGCATTTTTTAAAATTGGAACTGTTCAAGTTTAAATATTCTTTCTCTACGCCTGCTATTGTGTTGTATCTGAAATTTGACTTAGGGCAATCTGTCATTTTTTCAGCAGAACCGGAGTCAATTTTTGTCAGATCAATTGTTGACAAATGACCTTCTTTACTCAAACTGCGTTCTCTATCGGCAGATCTAAAGTTTACATTTGAGTTTCTCTGTTGTGCTCTCACCTGAAAATTGTTGAATGAAATTCTTGAAATCATCTGATTATCTCCTGTTTAACTCTTACAATTATTTAAAGACCAAACAAAAAAATGATTGCTACTTTTGGAGTTAAACAGAATTATTCGTTACACATTCATATTTATATAAAAACGCTCATCTGCAAAACAGCTGATTACAAGCGCATTGCGAAAACAATTGAGCTTGGGCAAATATTAAGAAACCTGAATAATTGTAACCGCATTAATGCTAAGAAAAATTTATCCGACGTTTTTGAGTATATTTTTATCTCTGATGCAAACTCTTCTTTCAGGTTCATCGCCTATGCTCGTACTTTGCAGCTCATATTTTTCCGCAAGTTCGTGCTGCAGCTTTCTGATATGCTGCTTTCTCGGCTCGAGCTCAATTTCGGGTATTCCGCTCAGCACCTTATTTATAGCAGTCTGCGCTTCGTTTAACGCCTCTTCGGTTTCATCAAAATACTCTTCATATGCCTCGTCACCGGGCTGGCGTTTATGCTCAAGAGCATCTTTTATAACTTTCTGAATTTGAGGCATTGTATTTGACTTAACAAAATGTATGGGAAGAGCATAGCTCTTTGCGGTGCTGATTATTTTAGAACCGGCTTTAGAATAGCTTTTGTGGGCTATTACAAAATCGGCTTCATTAATGTTTCTTGTTATTTCCGCAGATATTCCGAGCCTTTCTATGATTTTATCGACAATCGAACGGCTGACAGCGTAGATATAGATTTTTTTTACGTTTGCATCAGGCGTCAAATACTTGTCATACATATCATACAAAGTTTTTTGAGGTACATCTGGTTCGTATTTTGCGGGTGCTTCTATTTCGGTAATTGTAACAGAGCCGCCGATTCCGGTTTTTCTTATTTGCGGATTTACGGGCCATCCCCTTAGAATATAATCCACAGCCTGAGAAACATCGGGATAAATTGACAGAGTATCTCTGTCGGTAATTTCTATCAGGATATCAAAGGTCGGCTGTTTCTCGCGTTCGAGGACGGTTTTTTGCGTTGTTCTGCGTTTTGCCTCTTCATCGCTTAGGGTTACGCTTTTAACACCGCCGACAAGATCCGCAAGTGTCGGGTTTTTAATTAGGTTCTCGAGTTTTATGCCGTGAGCGGTAGCAACGAGCATTACGCCTCTTTCGGCTATGGTTCTTGCAGCCATTGCTTCTTTCTCTGTTCCGATTTCATCAACTACGATAACTTCGGGGTTATGGTTTTCTACCGCTTCAATCATGACATCTTTTTGTTTTTCGGGAGATGACACCTGCATTCTTCTTGCAGAACCTATTGCAGGGTGCGGCACATCACCGTCGCCGGCAATTTCATTCGATGTATCGACGACAATAACCCTTTTACCCATTTCATCTGCAAGAAGCCGAGTTATTTCTCTCAATTTTGTTGTTTTGCCGATGCCGGGACGTCCCAGAAATAATATGCTTTTACCAAGCGCAATTAAATCTCTTATAGAATCAATTGTCCCGGTAACTACTCTTCCGATTCTGCACGTTAGTCCTATTACATTACCTTTTCGGTTCTTTATCGCGCTTATTCGGTGTAGTGTGCCGGGAATACCTGATCTGTTATCGTCCGTAAATTTATCGATTTTTGAGACAGTAAAATCTAAATCTGCTTGAACCACTCGGTCTTTTGAAATCTGCTCCACATGTCCGTCTAGATATCTTATTTCGGGGTATCTTCCCAGGTCTAAAACTACTTCTACAATGTTTTCCCGCTTTTTCTCTTTGACGCTCCACGCTATTTTCGGTGGCAAAATATCAATCAATTTTTCTAAATCCTTTTGATATTCTGTATTTTCCATGTTCTCCTTTCCGTTTTTACGAGTTATTTAAGGTTAACTCCTAAAATTTAACGGGCATACCTCCTTTAATAAAATATTATCATCTATATATACATTATACACTACTTTTTAGCAATATACCATTGTATATACTAAAATCGTAGTAATATTTTTATAGTTTCTCTATTGGACACGTTACATAAATTTTGCTCAAAAAAAACGCTAAACATACGCTAAACCTATGGAAAACATAGGGTTTTGAGCATACTTTTTTGACGTTTTTTTGCAATTTTGCATCTCATTTCTTACCTTTTTCGACCAAAATGCACCCAAATTCAGGATGCACTGCACCCATAAAAAGGCAACCTGCACCCATACAAAAGGTAACATTTACCACAAAACTGCACCCATTTTGCAGCCTGTTTACGTTGAATCGTCATCCTGAGCGACCAA
>CAZXPD010000002.1:0-81922 GCA_964643065.1 uncultured Gammaproteobacteria bacterium
GGTCGCTCAGGATGACAATTCAACGTAAACAGGGTGCAAAATGGGTGCAGTTTTTAGGTAAATGTTACCTTTTGCATGGGTGCAGGTTGCCTTTTTATGGGTGCGGTGCAGCCTGAATTTAGGTGCATTTTGCTCGAAAAAGGCTGCAAACAGGTTGCAAAATTGCAAAAAAAGGTCAAAAGGGACTGTTGACGAATTCAAAAAACTTCGTTTTTTGTTTCGTCTTACGTCCCCATCGTTCAGTGTCAAAATGTCGAAAACTCATCGTTTCCGCCATTTTTCACCTCCGCAAAGGGTCATGGTGACAAATAGAAAAAATGAGCTTTTTAACTATTTGTCACCATTCCCTAAAAAAGTATGCTCAAAACCCTATGTTTTCAATAGGTTTAGCGTATGTTTGGCACATGTTTTGAACTGATGGTCATGACCCTCAGTTCAGGTTAGAAGCATTTTGTTATTGACGTTTTCCGGTTTTTTGCTCTCGAATTTAAAAACCTTATATTTTTGTATAAAATAATAATTAAAAATAAGGTTTTAGGGGAAATATAAAATGACGACAGAAGGACAGTTAGGACTTTTTAAAAACCATTTGGAAGATGTTCCCGCAAAAAAAATCGAAAAAAAATCGTCCGAAACAGAAAAAATTAATCTTGAAACAAGATTTAAAAGCCTTGAAGAAATCAGAGAAGAATGCAAAAACTGCACAAAATGCGAACTGTCAAAAAACAGGACAAACAGCGTTTTTTCCGACGGCAATCCCGAAGCTGAAATCATGCTCATTGGCGAAGCCCCCGGCAGACAGGAAGACGAAACGGGAATACCCTTTGTAGGAAGAGCCGGACAGCTTCTCGACAAAATTCTTTTATCCGTTGACATTACCAGAGAAAAAGATATTTATATTTGTAACACTGTTAAATGCAGACCTCCCGACAACAGAGTTCCCTCACCGCAGGAAAAAGCCTGCTGCAGGGAATATCTTGACGCTCAGATAGCCTTGATCAAGCCGAAAATAATTCTGCTTGCCGGAGCAACGGCTGTTAATTCGATGCTTTCCGTAAAAGATTCAATCAGTAAAATTCGCGGCAAGTGGTTCGACGGTCCTTTCGGCAGCCAAATAATGCCTATTTTTCATCCGTCATATTTGTTAAGAAACGACCGAAAAACACCCGGCAGTCCTAAGTGGCTCATGTGGCAGGATGTGCAGGAAATCAAAACAAAATACGACAATTTGTAAATTTTCCAAACCCTCTATTTAAACTTTTTCAAAAAATCATTTTATTCTGATACAATAATACTAAACAGTTTATAAGCTGAAAAATATTTTTTGTACTTGAGGAGAATGACCTCATGCTCCAAAATGAAGCAAAAGGACCTTCGGAAGGGGATATAGAATTGGTTGCAGGTAACTTTAAAAATGACATTGGTATGATCGGATATATTGAAAATACTGATGAAATAAATCCCGGCAATATCAACAGACAGGAAGTTCTTAACAGGATTGAAGCAAAAATCGACGTTATTGCTCAGTCCGATGTTTCTGAATTTGTGGAGCTTTTTTTGACCCAACTAAGAAAAAATGTTGAAGATATCAGAGATTATCTCAATTCTAAAGTTGTAAACGTTTTCGAAGAAATGGAAACGGTAAAAGAAGAAGTCGGTAAAATAAAAGAATACCTTGCAAAAAGCGAAGGTCTTGGAGCAGGATATTATACCGATGAACCTCTTGATACGGAAGAACTTAATAATCTCGCCAGAAAGCTCAGTGCGTTTGATTCTTTCGAAGACAATGTTGAATGCGTTCTAAATGAAGTCCGTTTTTTAAGTGACAGATTTTCCGAAAATCTTGAAGGACTTGCCAAAAACCTTTCGGAAAGCATTTCATTCAAAGACGTTATTGACCCCATCCTGGAGCAGGTAGGCAAGATTAAAGAAGAGTTAAAAGAATTTACCGAGTTTACGGAATCCGGCAAGGATCTTTTTGATAAAATCTCAGGACAGATTGTAATCCTTAGAGATGTGTCTAAAAAAGCAGATGTGTCGAATGACGGAATTTTCGAGCTGAAAAATATCGTTGCCGATATAAATCAAACGCTCAGCAAAGCGGAGTTCTTTCAAGACGATTTAAACGGTTTCAACACTTATGTTGAAGGCATAACTGATAACTTCAGAGATTTAAATACTCAGTTTCAGGATTTGATTTTAAAATTTAAAGAACTCAGATCTGATGTTTCGGACATTAATTTAAATACAAATAAAGTCAGTGTCAGATTTGAAGATGATTCCAAGCTTTTGCGCGACAGCCTTGCGGATTTTGAAGATAAGTTCAAGGAATTTTTCGAAATAAATACTCAAAATCAAAATACTAATATTGATAAATTCACTCATCTCAATTTAGACATCAATAATGCGGCAAAAAATACTTTCAGAAAAATTGACAATGTATCAAGAAGCCTTGATAAGATTGATGCAGACAATTCAGGCATCTCAAAATCAATTGACACTGTCAAAAAGACTATAATTGAGCTGGTACAGTGGATTGATAATGCTAAAGCCGTTCTTGAAGAAGACCACTCGAAAATTATCGAAATAGCTGAAAAAACCGGGAATCAAGAGATTTTATCCGAAATTGAGGTAATTAAACAGGCAACAACAATCTTAATGAGCCGTTATGAAGATCTGAAAAACCTTCAGGGCAAACAGGATGAAATTCTTAATTTTCTTCAAAAAAATTCCATTACCGTATCCAACAGTTTTAATTCAGTTAATGAAAAACTTGAAGAAAGCGTTAAACAAATATTAGACTCCAAAGTCCTTCAAAATCATGAAAAGAAAATAGAAAATCTTCTTGTTTCACTGAAATCAAAGCTGGAAGAAGATATGAACGAGATACTTAATTCAAATGCCTTTAGAAATCAGGAAATAAAAATAGACGCTATTCTCGATGCCATCAGAAATTTTTACCAGCAGGAAGAAGGAATTTATTCAATATTGAAGGGATATAACTCACAGTTCGGTATTCAGTTTGACAACATCGGACAGAGTTTAAGAAATATTACCGACAGAGTTCAGATAATATCAGAATCTCGAGGTAACGAAAATATTGAAGAAATTATTTCAGATGAGATACAAAATCAGTCGAAACAAATCAGCTCAGTTTCAGATGATATTAAAAACCTCAACAAAAAAGTTTCTCACTTCGAAAAAGACATAAACGAAACCCTTACGGAACTAAGTCAAAATTTGGCTTATGTTGCCGAAAACGGCAGCACGGGTATTGACGAAAAAGTTAGTGATACTGCTTTAATTGAAATTAAAAGAGATTTCGAACTGGAATTTTATAAAATCAATCGAAAAATTGACAACTTCGAAATTTACCTGTCCAAAATCGATGAAAAATTGGACAAAATTAAAGACATAAATGCCTCAAAAACAGCACAAGATTCAGACAAGGATTTGCTGGAGTATATTGCCGGACAGGCTTCCGCCGCAAATAAAAACACAAAAGCAAATGATTTGATTATCAACAAAATAGACCTTCTGGAAAAAAGACTTAATTCTTACGGTCTGCAAATAAAGAAAATTACCGACCTGATTGAAGGCGAAGATTAATAAATATCAAAAAAGCGGGCTTAAAGCCCGCTTTTAAAAATTTATCAAATAACACTCCTGCTATGAGCAGGACGAATACATTGATTTTTCTATTTCCTGAACGATTTTTCTGACTTTTTCTTTTAATGATGCAAGGTCTTCGTTATTTTCAATGACATAATCCCAGTTCTTTACACTATCGAGTTCTGTTTCGGTTAAATCCGTTTCATTTGTGAGCAGTCCTCTTTTTGCTCTCTGCTCTCTGTCGGAATTAACTCTGATTGTTATGGCTCCGTATTTTTTGAAAGTATCAAGCTCATATTTCAGTCTGATATCGGAAACCATAATGTTGCCTTCTTCTGCAACAACCTTTTTAATCCAGTAGTCAGTATCCTCTGCTCTTCGCTTGTTGCCTAAAGCAATTAATTCAGCTCTGTAAAGAGGCTTGTTTCTTTCGATTTCGCTAATCCTCAATTTTTTTGTTTTTCCAAATTCCGCTTTTATAGCATCTGCCAGTGCAACTTGTTTGAAGTCAGGCAAAAATTTTGTTATTAACGCTGCAACGGAATCCTTTCCCGAAAATTGCTTTCCCGAAATGACTATAATTTTTCTTTCTTTCATGGCTGCCACCTTTTATATAAATTATTTTCTAAATTGCACGCGTTTAAAATTTTGCCGACAACAAAGCTGATTGAATCTTCCAGATTATCAATTTTACTATAAAAACCAACCATGGGCGGAACGATTTTAACTCCCGTTTTCGCCAATTTTAACATATTTTCCAGATGTATGGCACTCAACGGAGTTTCTCTGGGTACGATAATCAAAGGTTTATTTTCTTTAATAATAACATCAGCGCATCTTTGGATTAAATTTTGCGACAAGCCTGAAGCGATTGCTGCAACTGTTGCCATGCTTGACGGGCATATTAACATCAGCTTAGAATCATAACTTCCGCTGGAAGGACCTGCCCATAATTCATTATTGAAATATATTTCAAGCCTAATTTCATTTTCATTAAGTTTTAAAAATTTAGCTAAATTTTTCTTAACAATCTCTTTGTTATGAGGAATATCAATGCCAAGTTCCTGTTTTGCAATAAAAAGAGCATTTTCCGAAATTATTAAATCAACTCTGTAATTTTCAGCTAACAGCCATTCAAGCGTTTTCACACCGTATATAATTCCGCTGGCTCCTGAAATGCCTAATATTATCGCCTTATCTTTATCCATTCCATTTAATACGCTTTTAGATTACATAAATATAATTATATCGGCTGATTTTTAAATTTAAACCCGTTTGTTCAAGAAGTTTCAGCTTATATTTAAAATTCTGGTCAATTTTCATTGATGGTTACGTCGGAATTATCCCCTATTAAAAATTTATGGGTATTTGGAATGCATTTCGCACTCTCAATGTTAACTTCCGAACCGATAAGGCTTTCGGTTATTCTGCCCTTTACTCCGGATATTCTTGATTTTCTCATTACAACGCTGTTTTCTATTTCGCTGTTTTCGATACGGACATTATCGGAAACACTTGTAAAAGGACCTATATACGAATTTTTAATAATACAGTTACTGCCTATAATCACAGGACCTCTGACCGTTGAATTTATAATTTCGGAAGTTTCGTCAGCTTCTACTCTTCCTTCTATTTTTGAGTCGGAACACGTTTTGGCTTTATTGCCATGAATTGTAAATTCGTCAAGGACAATTCGGTTTGCTGAAAGCAAATCATCTTTTTTGCCTGTATCAAGCCACCAGTTTGAAAGAAGTTTGTGTTGAACAATGCAGTTTTTGTCAATTAAATATTGTATAGCTTCAGTTATCTCAAGTTCTCCCCTTTTACTCGGTGAAATATCCCTTACCGCTTTGTGGACAGTTTTGTTAAACATATAAACACCGACGAGAGCCAGATTGCTTTTGGGGTTTTCGGGTTTTTCTTCCAGGCAGACAACTTTATCATTTTCTATTTGAGCTACGCCGAACATTTTGGGATTGCCGACTTCTTTTAGCAGTATGAGCGAATCACACTGATTATTATTAAACTGATTAATTAAATCACTTATGTTTTCGCTTATGAGGTTATCTCCCAGATACATAACAAAAGGGTCATCCTGCAAAAACTCTCTGGAAATAAGCACTGTATGAGCCAGTCCCATCGGTTGCCCCTGCATAATATATGTTATGTCGGCTTCTTTATCGGCAGACCAAGCCTGAACAGAGTCCTGCACAAATTTTCCTGTTTCGGGACTGATTATTATACCTATTTTGCGAATACCCGAATTGTAGATATTGTCGAGACAATAATGCAGTATTGGTTTATTTGCAACAGGAACAAGCTGTTTAGCTATTGTGTTTGTGATTGGTCTGAGCCTTGTACCTTTTCCCCCTGACAGAACTAATGCTTTCATATTTTTTTCCTTAATAATTAAAAGCGTTTCTATAAGATTAGCAAAAAATTATCTTAGAGGGTACGGGAAAATTCTGATTTTTTGGAAAAATCGAATTTTTCAAACCCGACCTTGGAAAGGTTGTGAAACGGGAGTTATACAAAAGGAAACGATGAGTTTTCTTTTGATAACTCATTCATGTGAGAGGCAATAACGGCGGCGAGGAGCCGTCGGTTTTGCCTCGACACTAGATCATGTAAGATGCGAGAAAAATGTTATTTTTCCGCATCTTCTCAGGATAAAATTTTGCTAATCCTTTGCCGTACAACTTCATAAAGCAAAACTGCCGCGCTGTTTGATACGTTTAACGAGTTAACCCCCTTTTGCATGGGAATTTTAACCAAAAAATCACAGTTTTTCTTGACCAGAGGACTCATTCCGGCTCCTTCGTTTCCGAGTACAAAAGCAGTGTTCATGTTGTAATCGTGCTCAAAATAATACTTCTCTGCCGTAATATCAGCGCCTGCAATCCAGAAGTTATGTTCTTTGAGTTTTTCCATTGCGCTGTTAAGGTTAGAAGCCTGAACAAGCGAAACAAGCTCAATGGTTCCGGCACTTGCCTTTTCTACCGTGCCTGTTATTCCCGAAGAGCGTCTTTTGGGGAAAATTATTCCGTCAACGCCTGATGCAGCAGCTGACCTTATAATTGAGCCAAAGTTATAAGGGTCTTCAACTCCGTCCAAAATTAGGACCAGAGCCGGTTCTGATTTCTTTTTCAATCCCGATAAAAATTCGTTTAACGATAGCATTTCTACCGGGGAAACTGCCGCCAGAACACCCTGATGTACCCCTTCAGCAATTGAGTCTATTTTACTGCGGGGTATCCAGAGAATTGTTATGTTGTTTTCCTTGGCGGTTTGAATTATTCGATTAAGTTTGTCGTCCGCTTTCATTTCTTTTGCAATATAAAGACGGCTGACTTGTCTCTTTTTTGATTCCAAAAGAGCAAGGACAGGATTTTTTCCGTAAACAAATTCATTTTCGTTCATTTAAACAATTTAGCATAAAATGACTGCCGGCAACTCATAATAAAAAGTTAGAGAAAAGTTTTACTCTTTAGGTGTCAATGCTTCTTTAAGAGCGGCTTCCAACGTTTCGATTTTGGACTCAAGCATCTTTACCTTATCCGAACTTTCTTCAGATGAGATATCGGATTTTTCGGCATGACGGGATTTTTTCTTAAGCTCTTCGGTCAGAGACATTATTGTCGGGTAGCAAACGAAAATGGATGCCAATGCAGCTGACATTGAAAAGTAGAAAATCAAGAGGGAAAGCGTCATTTGAACAGGCTGCTTGTTTAAGAAATAAATGAAAAATACCGTTTGTCCCGAATTTAAATAGCTGTAACCTATAATTATCAGGAATAAAAGCAAACTTACCAAATAGCAAAGTTGTTTCATGTTTTTTCCTCCCTTAATATTCTTATCAACTTTGTTATATCACTTTCATAATCAATTGCAATATTTATTTTTTCTTCGTTTAGAAAAGGATTAAGTCCTTCATTATAAAACTTTGTAATCATCGATTCTTTCGGTTCAATAAAAGATAGTTTATATGCCTGCAATGCCTGACCGTTAAGATTTATTTTAATATTTTTGCCTCCGTAAAGAGGGTCACCTGCAACGGGATGTCCGATATAAGAAAAATGCACTCTTATCTGATGTGTTCTGCCTGTTTCAAGCTTTGCTTCGACAAAAGTAAATTTTTTAAATCTCTCAATCACTCTCCAGTGAGTTATCGAAGGCTTACCGCTGTCAAGAACTTTCATTTTATGACTGTTTATAAAATCTCTGTCAATAGGAGCGTTTATTGTGCCTGTATCTTCTTTCAAAACACCGGTAATAACAGCTGCATAAAGTCTTGTTGCGGTTCTTGTACGGATTTGTTCAGCTAAAAACTGATGAGCAAAATCGTTTTTGGCAATCATTAACAGACCCGACGTATCTCTGTCAAGGCGGTGCAGAATGCCGGGCCTCATTATTCCGTTAATTCCGGATAAACTTTCTTTACAGTGATACAAAAGGGCATTTACAAGCGTGTGCTCCCTTTCCTGAGAGGTTGGATGCGTCAGCATTCCCTTTGGTTTATTTACAACAAGCATGTTTTCATTTTCGAATCGTATATCCAGAGGAATATTTTCGGCACAAATCTCAAGAGGTTTGGCTTCGGGAATAAGCATTTCTATCTTGTCTGAATATTTCAGTTTATAAGAGTTTTTGGCAGGTTTTTCATTAACAAGTACATTAGTTCCACCGGTAATCAGTTCTTGAACTCTTGTTCTTGAAAGTTCGGGAACAATGTTTTTTAAGAAACAGTCCAACCTTAAATTTGTATCTTCTATATCAATTTCGAAAAGGTATTTTTTATCCATTAAAAAATATTTGCAAAGTAATTATTATAATTGTATCAGAAGGCAAAGAGGTTCAGGAAAATTTCCAATTATTATTGGTTTAAATCTCTCAATGAGAGCCCTTGATTTTCCAGAAAAAATACTGTATTTTTATGGAAAAATAATTAGGACAAACATGAAAAAAACAGCAAAAAATCGAATACTTTCACGAATCTACGGAAGAGGTAGGGGTTGGGCTTTTACCCCGAATGATTTTATTACCGATTTTACAAGGTGGGAAATTAGTAATTCTCTTGAAGATTTAACAAATGAAAACAAAATCCGCAGAATTATACGCGGACTTTATGACTATCCGTTATATAGTGATATATTAAACAAGACTGTAGCTCCTGATATGGAACAAGTTGCAAATGCTTTAGCACGAAACTTCGCTTGGAGAATTCAGCCTTCAGGAGAAACAGCGCTTAATTATCTGGGCTTATCTACGCAGATTATGGGAAGCTATATTTATTTATCTGACGGTCCAAGCAAAAAATATAATATTCTCGGGCAAACTTTAGAATTCAAGCACACAAACTTAAAAGAAGCCTCAATGCAAAATAAAACTGCAGCAATTGTCGTTCAAGCAATCAAGGCAACAGGCGAAGAAAATATTACTTCTGAGTTTTTAAATAAATTAAAAGAAAAATTTGGCAATGAAGAATGGCAAAAAATTAAAAAGGATAGCGTTAAAGCCCCTTTGTGGATCTACAATTGTATTTCTGAGATAGCTGCAAATAAGGAAAAAAAATAATGTTAGAAAAAATTGCTGCAGCAGATGCTGTCGAAAGAAAAAACATTTTTATTGAAGCATCATCAATAAAAAAGATTACTGCAGCTATGATTGAAAAAGATTTTTGGGTTTGTTGGACTTTAAAAAGGCTCTTTTCTGATTCGGAATTGCAAAAAATTCTTCGTTTTAAAGGCGGTACATCTCTTTCAAAGGTATTTGGCGTAATCGAACGTTTTTCGGAAGATATAGATTTAATTTTAGATTGGAACAAGATTACAGACGGGAAAGAAATCATACAATCGTCCAAAAACAAACAAAACAAGAAAAATGAAGAAGTAAATAAAGCTGCTCAAGAATATATTTCTACTACTTTAAAAATTAAAATTTCAAGACTGGTTGGAGACATTTGCGCTGTAGACTCAGATGAGTTTGATAAAAATATTTTACAAATAAAATATCCCAAAGCTATTTCGGATAAATATTTGCTTCCTCATATAAAACTTGAAATAGGACCGCTTGCAGCTTGGACTCCAAATAAAAAGTATCCTATACAGCCTTATATCCATAATATAAATGCAAATATAGAAATTACAGACATTATAATACCTACAATAATTCTCGAACGTACCTTTTGGGAAAAAGTAACTATTTTGCATAAGGAACACTTTAGAACGAAGAAAAAAGATAATCCTGAAAGATATTCACGTCATTACTATGATTTGTACAAAATTGGAAACTCTGAATTTATTGAAGCTGCGTTATCAAGAAAAGATTTATTACAAGAGGTCGTTGAATTCAAAAAAAGGTTTTATCCTTGCGCTTGGGCAAGATATGACTTAGCTGCAGCCGGAACCCTCAAATTATTGCCCATAGAAGAAAATATAAAATACTTAAAAGACGATTACAAAAAAATGAAAGGAATGATTTTTGGCGAATATCCAAATTGGGATAATATTTTGACCTTCTTAGAAAATTTGGAACTCAAACTCAACTCCATGTCTATCTAAACTATATACAAAGACTTAATTTTGATTTGTATCTGTACTCTTTTTCAAAACAGAAAAAATGATTATTAAAAATACTCCAATGTTGATTGAAATATCCGCAATATTAAAAACAGGAAAATTAACAAAATCCAATCTTATAAAATCTGTAACATAGCCTTGAAAAATTCTGTCAAGCAAATTTCCGGTTATTCCTCCTGCAACAATTCCCCAGAAAACAATTATCGGAAATGAAAATCTGTCGGAGAATTTCAAAATGTGGAAAAGAATTCCGGCTAAAACCGCCAATGATAATAAAATTAGTATAATTCTGCCATCCTGCATTATACCGAAAGCCGCACCCGTATTCAAAACTTTTGCTAAAGAAAGCGTACCGGGTATTATTTCAACAATACGTCCCAGTGACAAATAGTTTTCCACTGCATTTTTTGTCAGCTGATCGAATATAAGCACCGCAAGGGCACAAATAAAAAATAATAATATCTTTGTATTAATTTTCGGCATTATCAAGAGGTTCTGTGTCTTCTGAATTATCGGCGGATTTGGCAGAAGGCAAGGCTGCTTTTAAGGGAATAATATTTACTCGTTGAAGAATAAGAGCTATGCCCGTGGGTTTTACATTTGAAATTGCAGCTGCATCAATACTCAGCTCGGCATATTCTATTGATGCGCAAATGATTTCATTATAGTTTGACGTGTTAGCTTCAAGCATTCTTTCTAAAATATTGCCGTTTTTGGGTATTTGTCTGAAAATTTCTTCCGGTGTAACTCTGGGAATTGAAACCGGTTCTTTTGTAATCGAAGCAAAGGAAAAGGTATTTTCCGGCAAATCAGTATAGAGCGTTGCCGTGTATTTTTCGCCTGACGGCACCTGCTCCGGTGCTTCCAAGGTTATATTCAGATTTTTTGCAATACCGTATTTAATCAGGGTTTTTTCAAAATTTATTTTGTCAGTTACTATTTTCCAGCTTTCACCGAATTTTTGCAGGTAAATAATATTGTCGGAATAGCTCTCAAGTCTGCCTAAGTCATTTGTGAGTTCTGATTTTGCGGCTTTATTCGAAACTGCCTTGTCAGAAGTTTCAACTGTTGCATAATTGTTCATAACTCTGATGTTATTTATCTCTGAAGAATATGTCATATCGGGGTATGCCTGCCAGCTTTCTTTTGCAAGATTTAGAACTTCGTCAAGTTTGAATCCGTCACCGCTTATATAACCGGCGGCATATAATTTGCGGATTTTTTCTAACTGACGTTTGTTGGAAAGCGCCGTATAATTATCTACAAATCCTTTTATCTTAACTATTTCGGGGTTTTGTTCTTTTTGCAAAGTAATTGCATCTTCCTGCGCAAAAGATGCGCTGCATAAAAGGATAAAAGCTGTAAACGCAAAAATGATACCTGTTAATTTTTTCATAGAATTACCCTGAATCTCTTTAATTTTTATGCTAATAATTTTAGCAGTTTAGGAGAGTAATTGTCACTTTATTATTGTTTGTTCAATATTCGTTTTAATCCTGAAAGGGGGTAATTTATGAGAATAAATCCAATAAGTCCTGCTTTCAAAGCATCCAATTTTATTAAATACACCGACACTCAAAACCATAAAGATATTATTTTTCCGAGAGAGGCTTTAACTATCGAAACAATTTATGATGTGTCATCGGGAAACCCCGAAGGAAAGGTTGATGAAAGCGTTGCAAAAGCAAATGGGATAACAATATGCCATTCGCACGAAAAGCCGGAAGAGCTCGCAAAATACTTTGGAGTAGAGGATATTGCCCCAATGAAAGAATGCGGCTTGCATTGCCACGATGGATTTTAATTCATTCAGCGAAATCAAAAATAATTAAGTAATATTAAGCCTGATAAGCCTATTCTAATTACAAAAATAATATTCTTGCAGAATAAACATTTAAAAGTATTGCAAAATGTAAAATAATAATAATAAAATAACAATTATTGTTTTTGTTTTGGTTTAATAAAAGAAGTTAAAATAAGGAATTTGTATGGCTTATATGAGTAGTAAAGGAGAATATTGTTGGAAAAACACATCTCACACGGCGGGGTGGGCTCTTCTTCCGAAATCTTTCAAGGACACCTAGCGCCACCGGACGATAATATTGACTGCTCAGGCAAGGTTAGATTAAACAGAGATCTACTCTATGCTAATTTGCATATAGTTGAAACGGTTCAGGAAACAGATTTAACAAATTGTGATGACGTTGAAGCCCCTATCTTAGATGCGCTTGAAAATTATTTAAATAATCCCTCAATACCTCTCCATATCCCGGGTCATGCAAAAGGCAAAGGCGTTTTACCGAGATTTAAAAGTTTAATAGGTCAGAAAGCAATCAATCTCGACACTACTGACGAGTTTGATAATTTAGGCACTCTTCATCCCGCTGACGGTCCGGTTGCAAAAGCTCAAGAGCTTGCTGCGGAAGTTTTCGGGGCAGAAAAATCGTATTTTTTGGTCAACGGCTCTACTGTCGGAAATCTGGCATTAGCTTTAACAGCCGCAAAAGAAAATAAAAAAGTTATCATAGGCAGAAACTGCCACCGCTCTATAATTGGCGGACTTGTTTTAACAGGCTCAAACCCGATATGGGTAATTCCCGAAAGGCTTGACGAATGGGGCTTATGGGGAGAGGTTAAACCCGAAACAATAGCCGAACTACTTGACGAAAACCCTGACGCAGGGGTAGTCTGGATTACGAATCCCACTTATGAAGGCGTTATAAGCGATGTAAAAGCCATCGCGGAAATTTGCAAAGAAAGAGAAGTTACTCTTATTGTTGACGAAGCTCACGGCTGCCACTGGAAATTCAATGACAACCTTCCCGTTACTGCTCTTGAATGCGGAGCTGACGCAGTTGTACATTCAATGCACAAAACCGGCGGAAGTTTTGCCCAAAGTTCCATTGTTCATCTGAACAAAAACAGCAGAATTAATGCCGACGAGTTTCAGTCTAATCTCAGAATGCTTCAATCAACCAGTCCTTCATATATTCTCCTTGCAAGCATAGATGCGGCAAGGGCGTTTATTTCTAGCCGTGAAGGCAGAAGCCAGCTTCATAAAGCAGTTGAAAATGCTTCTGAAGTCAGAAATAAATTAAAATCCGTTCCGGGTGTCAGATGCCTTTCTTATGAAGACGGCGTTAATATTGACCCGACCAAAATATATATAATGATTGACGGTCTAAGCGGCAAAAGACTCGAGAGCCTTCTTGAGATAGATTACCGCATCGAAGTCGAAGCAGCAACCGATAACGGGGTTTTGGCGCTTTCAAATATCGGCAATACCGCAGAAGAGCTTGATTATTTTTGCGAATGTATCAAATCCATAGTTAATACTCATTATTCGGATATCACATATCTTGAAAAAACAAAATACATGCCGTTCTATATACCCGAAATAGTTTGCACTCCGCGAAAAGCCTATGTGGGGGCAAAGGAAAGAGTTGCACCGAGCGACAGTGTAGGAAGAATTTCGGCACAAATCATCGCGGAATGTCCGCCCGGCATCCCGATACTTGTACCGGGAGAAAAAATAACGGCAGAACATTTGCCGTTCCTGACAAAACGAAAAAGTATCTGGGTCTCTAAAGAATTTTAATAATAAATTCAAAAAAGGATTTATTTTAAAGTTTTTCCATGATATTTATAGAATAAAGCACGCCCTGGTAGCTCAGTTGGATAGAGCATTCGCCTTCTAAGCGAAGGGTCATTGGTTCGAATCCAATCCAGGGTGCTTTTTATTTAAGATGGTTTTGGCGTTTAGCCAAAGCTTATTTTTTGTCTGATTTCTTATTCTCACCGGGTTTACCGTATTTTTTCCTGAAAGAACCGGACTTATAGTTTATCCGGCAGTTCTAGCCAAAATGAAGATTTTTAAATTAGCCTCTATTGTAGATTGTGTCTATATTAAAGGCTAATTTTTTTAGTTCTGGTCAAAATGCAGAAAATGCCACTTTTCTGCATAAATGGTACTGGTCAAAATGAAGATTTTGTATAAAAAATATGCCTTAAAGTTAAACAGCAAGCGGATATACTCCGATGTGCAGAAATATGGCACTTTTTTATGAAGTCGGAAAAAGTTAGAAGCAACATGGAAGCTTTTTAAAAAAATATCACGCAGTTTTGGTCAAAATGAAAAACTTCCTGCTTTTGTTTTATAGATTGATTCAAAATAGACACAAAACTCGGAAAGACAGTTCCATTTTGAGTTAAAGAAGCTATCATTCCCAATGACGCACTAATTGTAAGTTCAGAGGGAATAAATATGAATCCTGAAAGTATCTGGATTGATTTAAAAACAGTAGCAGAATTAAAAGGTATAACTGCCAGAGCTTTACGATTGGCTTTGAATAAAGGGAAATACACAACACGAGAAGTATTTGCCCAGGGCGGAAAGACTTCCGAGATTCTTTTATCGAGTCTTGAGGCGAAAGTTCAGGAGAAATACAGAAATATATATTATAAAGAAATAGTTCAGTTAGAAGCAGAATTGCTTCCTATAACAAAAACTGAATCAACAGAACAAAACTTTATCCCTGAAACCGCAAAGACAATTGCCCTTGCAAGATTAGACCTTTTAAATGAATGGAACGATTTTAGAATAAAACATAAGCCAAAACAAAAGGGTGACAGGTTATTTCTTGAATTATACAACTCGGGTGAATACTTAAAAGTCATTTATGAAATACTTGGCAGAACCTCAAAAGGTTCCCTGCTCAGGTGGAATAAACTTTATACAGATTATGAAAACTGGGAAGCCCTTGCCCCTCAGTATAAATATACAGGATTTAATGAATACAAAACAGTTTTAACAGAAGAAGAAATCGGCATATTTTTAAAACTTCTTCTTCATCCAAATCAGTTCAACATTGGAAAAGCAATTAAACTTACAACCCATATCCTTGAAAAACGTGGTTTTACAGATATACCTAAACCTATAACCTTCCGCAGATACGCTGAGTGGTTTAAAAAGAAGAATCTTGATAAATGGATTCTAATGAGAGAAGGAGAAAAAGCCCTTCGGGATAAGGTTGAACCGTATATTAAAAGAGATATTTCAAATATTAAAGTTGGTGAAATACTTGTGGCAGATGGACATGTGCTTAATTTCCTTGTTTTAAATCCTTTTACAGGAAAACCCTGCAGAGCAACACTCGTCGGGTTCTTTGACTGGAAATCAGGTTATCTTGCAGGATATTACATTATGCTTGAAGAAAATACCCAATGCATTGCTGCAGCTTTAAGAATGGCAATAATTAATCTTGATATGATTCCAGCTATTGTTTATCAGGATAACGGCAGAGCTTTTAAAGCAAAGTATTTTACAGAATCTGCTGATTTTACGGAAGCAGGGTTTAACGGAATCTATCAGAATCTTGGAATAAAGCCTGTTTATGCAAAACCATATAACGCAAGAGCCAAGGTTATTGAAAGATTCTTCAGGGAATTTCAGGAAGAATTTGAAAAACTTGTCCCAAGCTACAGCGGAACTTCAATAGAAACAAAACCTGCGTATCTAAAGAGAAATGAGAAATTTCACAAAGATTTATACAATAAAATCAACAATAATTATATACCGACAATTCAGGAAGTAATAAAACTCATAGACTGCTGGCTTGATTACAGACACTCGCAGCCTTGCAGTAATGTTCAAGGAATGACGATTAAAGAGGTTTTTGAAACTCGGGAACGTCAAAATATAGATATATCAAGACTTGATGATTTGATGATGGCTTATGAAGTAAAAACTATCAACAGAAACGGAATCAGATTTTTAAATACAGATTATTACAATGACTTGCTTTACGGTTTAAGAGACAGGGTAATGATACGCTATAGCCTGTTTGACCTGACTAAAATAAAGGTTTACTCAACTAAAGGCGAGTATCTATGCACAGCAAGAAGGGTAACAGGAACTCACCCGATGGCGAATCACATGGGTACAGTCAAGGATATGGAAGACTTTAAGCAGAAAATCCAAAAACAAAAGAAACTGAAAAACCGCACATTAAAAGCGGTTAAAAGATTTTTACCCAAAGAAGATATTAAATTCCTCGAAGCTCAAATGGACGAAGAATATTTGGAACAGCAAGAGCCAATGCCTGAAAAAGTTATTGAAATAAAGGAGGCGGATATAGCTGAAAAGCCAGTATTTATGAATAGTTATGAACGCTACGAATGGCTTATGAAAACAGGATGCACAAATTCTGAAGACAGAAAATGGCTACAAAATTATAAAGATAGCGAAGAATATCAGTTAATATATGGAGATAATCAATAATGAAAAAGGTTTTTGTTAAAACAAAAAACGTTAAAAACTTTATAGCCCTGTTAAATTCAATACAGAGCTGTCCTGAAAATATTCCTAAAATTGCTCTTGTGTATGGCGAGCCTGGATTAGGTAAAACACAAACCTTATTGTGGTGGGCAACTCAGAATAATGCGGTGTACATTAGGTGCAATCATATGATGTCAAGCAGGTGGCTTTTATCTGAAATCGCCGAAGAGCTTGATGAAATACCCTATTACAATTCAGCAGACCTTTTTAAGCAGATTGAAACCAAGTTAAAGCAGGAACCAAGAATTATCATAGTTGATGAAATTGATTATTTGCTGTCAAACTCTCATGCAATAGAAATATTAAGAGACCTGCACGATAAAACCAATATACCTGTTATTCTGACAGGGATGGGCAAGGCTAACAGAAAACTAATGAGATATAAGCATTTATACGACAGGCTTTATGAAAAGTTGAAATTTGAACCATTCTCAAAACTTGATATTCAGGAGATATTGACTTCACTATCCGATGTTTCATTCACAGATTGTGCTGTTGAATATATTCACAGCCAGACAAATCAATTCAGGCAGCTCGTTAAGTTTCTGAATAAAGTAGAAAACGTTGCAAAAACAAATAGCATAACGGAATTTAACAGTAAAATGCTGAAGGAGTTTATTAAAAGTGAATTCTAAAATACTTAAGCTTGCAAAAAGACTGAATAAATTTACCTTTGATGAAATATCTCTGATTTCAGAATCTGAAGAGCAGGAACTGGAAGAGGTTTTAAATGAATTAGAAAGTAGCGGATATTTACGAAAATCCAGTGACTTATATATTTTCATACCTCCAAAAACTTCTGCAAAAAGACAAATTAAGCTCCCTCAAAAGTTTCAATACCACCCAAAAGAAACTATTGAAATGATTATCAAATGTTTCTGTGCAGAAATTGAACCTGAAAAAGCATCAAAAATCACCGAGCCTCAAAAGAGCTGTATATATAACTTTTATCAGTTTTTCAGAGAGCTTCTGTACAATGTTCAAAAAGAAGAATTCTTAAAATATTACGAAAGGCAACCTAAAATAGCTTGTTCAAGAACATTTTTTGAAAAAACAGTATATTTTTTCTTTTATGAAAATCAGTTATTTGTAATCAATAACATTATGAAAAAAACAGTACAGGAAAAGCATTCAGATGATGAAACAAAACGCTTAAAGATACTGTACTCAAGAGTTAAAAGATGTTTGGACAAATGGGTATATGTGAAGTTTCTCCATTATCATATTGCAGAGCGGATTTGGAGAAACGAAAAAAGCTTTGAACAACTTGAGCGGGAGCTGAAGTCATATTTAGGTTTTTACTAAAATACGCTTTTACCGTGCCATACAACTTTACCGATAACCCCAAATGAATCAAGGTCTTTTAATGAAACTTCGTAAGTCGGATGATCGGGATTGTCGCTTTTTATCTGAAGCATATCTTTAGGCATAAGCGATAAACGCTTAACTAAAAGCGTGTCATCAAACCTTATAACAAAAATACCGTCTCTGATTCTTTTGTCAGAGGTATCTATCATAATGAGGTCACCATTTTTAATGGTTGGTTCCATTGATTCGCCGTGCGCGGTAAAAATTACAAGGTCTTTTTTTGAGCCGCAAATATTATTGTTGAACCAGTCAAGCTTAAAAGCAAAGTGATCGATAACAGTTTCCTGATCAACTATACATCCATGACCTGCTGCTGCTCGTATGTCATAAATTGGTATATATGCATAATCACTGCTGCAAAGGTCATACTTTTTGTTGCTTTCTTCAGTAATAAACATTGGACCTTTTCCAAAAAGAAGCCATTCTGTATTTACGCCCAAATGTTCCGATATAAGAGCAAGATATTCAACAGTAGGTTTTCGCTCACCTTTTTCATAATTGCTTATAGATTTATATGGAACGCCGATCATTCTGCTAAGCTCTGATACGTTAAGAGCTGACTGCACCCTGACTTCCCTTAATCTGTCTCCGATATTATTTAATGATTTTATTCTTTGTTCGCTCATTTGTTCCTGCAAATATTTTAACATTCGTACTAATCCATATTGACAAGTTGGTACGTTTGGGGATAATATATTTTTACCGTTTGTACTAACTTTAATAAAAGAATACCACAAATGACAAAAAAATCTAGACTTGTTTGGTTCAAAACTAAACTTTCGCATAGAAACTTAACAATTAAAGATATCGCCGCAAGCATTGCTGTGACAGAAAAACACGTGTACAAACTTATGAGTGGCGAATCTAAAAACATGGAATTTAACAAGTGGGTTATTAAACATTTGGGCAATCCTCGATGGTTAACGGAGAACTAAAGGAATAACAGATGAGCAGAAAACAGGAAGTAAATAATATCCCTGTATGGATTGATGAAGATCAAGCCTGCTCTTTGCTTGGAGTAAAATTTGAAACCTTAAGAAAAAATTGCACATCGGGTAAATATATATTTGAAAGAAATAAAGCTCAAAAAGAAAAAGTTGAATACAAAATACTATTAAGCTCTTTGCCTGAAAGATTTCAGAATAAATATTACCAGATGAATTCAGCGAACGAAACAACTTTTGACCTTGATATTGACCTTATGCTTTATAACAAAGCCCCAAATTGGGCTAAAAAACAGGCTGATAAATATGTTGTAATCCTTACCAATTCAAAAGGCTTAAGGGGCAAGGAATTAAGAGAATTCGTAAAAGAATGGAATATTAAAAATCCTGATTTTAAAACCTGTTATTCGGCTGTTAATGATGCTCGTTTAAGATATGAGCAAGGCGGTATTTCAGCTTTATTGGCTCAATACGGCAAAACTGCAGGTGTTTCAAAAATAGAAGATAAATATTTTGAATATTTTAAAAACTTATACCTTCTTGAAGGAGCTCCTTCTGTTTATTCATGCTGGCTTATGACTTTAGGCTATGCGATGAGAGAAGACGGTATTACAAAATCAGAATTCCCAAAACATTTAAGCTTCAAAAGACGATTGGAGCGTGAAGTACCTAAATCATCAATATACTTGGCAAGATACGGTCAGGCAAAATGGAACAGAAAATATGCAAACTATGTCGAGAGAGATTATTCGGCTATAAGATGCGGTTCTGTATGGGTAGCTGATCACGCTCAAATCGATATAGCTTGTGAAAATCCTGATGGCAAAGTAACATTCCCATGGGTTACTTCATGGCGCTGCTTTAAATCGGGCAAATGGCTTGGCTGGGTACTGCAGCCCAATACTCCAAATTCCAACCATATATTCCAATCTTTCTATTATTCAGCTGATGAATACGGTATTCCTGAAGATGCAATTATAGACAATGGAAGAGATTTCAGGGCGAAAGATTTTGCCGGAGGAAGAAAACATATAAAAATAAGTGTTGATGAACATGCGACAACTGCAATGCTCGGTAAACTCGGGGTCATCCCTCATTTTGCTCTGCCGTATAACGCTCAGACAAAGCCGATTGAAAGAGATTTTCTTAAAATTAAAACCTACTTATCAAAACATACTGTCGGCTACAGAGGCGGAAACGTTACAGAACGCCCTGAAAAACTTAAAAAAGAAATTAAAGACGGCAAAATACTAAAGTTTGAAGAATTTAAAGAAATTTTTGATGACTTTATTGTAAATATATTCAACAAAATGCCGTCTCAAGGCAAGAACCATAAGGGCAAATCGCCTGATGAACTCTTCGCTCTTGAGTTTACAGAAAAACGTGTTGTATCAAAAGATGCACTAATTCTTTTCTGTAAAAGAACTTCTAAAGAATTATCGGTTACCCAAAACGGCGTAAGAGATTCAGAGCTTCAAATTACGTACTGGTCAGACTGGATGCTCGGAGTTAAGGGTGAAAAAGTCTATTTAAGGCGTGATGCTAAAAATTATGCTGAAGCCTGGGTGTTTAGGTCATCTGATGATGAACAGCTTGGAATAGCTTATGTCAAAGAACTTGCTCCTGCACTTGCCAAAGAAGAGATTTCAAAAGAGCAGTTTAAGGAAATTATTTCCGATAAAAAGCGCGGCAGAAAAATTGAAAAAGCTTACTCTCAAAGAGAAGATGTCGAAATCAATGAAAAAGTGCTCAATTACAAGGCGGTTTTAGGTGATAAAGAATATTCTTTAAATCCAAAAATCAACAAAATTGCAAACACCGCAATGGATAAAGCTGTAAGAAAGCACAAAAATTCTCAAAAAATCGGCACTTATGACTTAACCGCATTTATAGAAGAGCCGGCTCAAAAAGAGAAAATATACCTCTTTGAGAGTGACAGGGAGATTGAAGAGGCTGAAAAAGAATATTTCAGATTAAGAGGAGCAGGTTATGGATCTTAAAGAAGAATTGAAAATTTTAATGCATGAGAAAAAATACAGTTTTCAAGCTGTAGCCCGTGCAACTTCTGTATCACCGACCACTTTAAACCTGTGGGTTAATGATAATTACAACGGCAAATCTGATAAAATCGCCGATGTCGTTAACAATTTTATCCAGAGAGAAAAGGAAAGAAGTCATAAAAGGTATATTCCTTGTGTTGAAACCTCTGTATTTAAACGTGTGTTTGAAATAGCAAGAATGTGCCATATAAATAATGAGATTGGTGTTTGCTACGGAGCTGCCGGTCTTGGAAAAACAATTGCCGCTAAAGAATATACAAAGCACTATCTTGATTCAATCCTTGTTGAAACAGACCCGGGCTTTAATACAAAAGCTCTGCTCACTGAATTTCATAAAAGACTTGGATTATCAAACAAAGGTAATATCTATAAAATGACCGATGAGGTAATTCAAAAAATACAGCATTCAGGCAGGCTCATCATTATTGATGAAGCAGAAAACCTTCCATATAAAGCTTTGGAGCTTGTAAGAAGAATTCACGATAAAACTGAAGTCGGGGTGCTTTTAATTGGAATGCCTGCTCTTGTTGAAAACTTAAGAGGTGCTAAGAATCAGTATGAGCAGCTTTATTCAAGAGTCGGGGTTTCTAAAAAGCTTGAAAAATTAACAATAAATGACATTGATGCAATTTTGCAGATAACTTCTCATGATACAAAATTAAGCGAGTCCTGGCTTGAACATTCAAGAGGCAATACAAGAGTGCTTTCCAAACTGATTATGAGAGCATCAAGAGTTGCAAGCGTTAATAATATTGAGTTAACAGAACAAATAATAGCTGAAACATCAAAGATGCTGATTGTGTGAGGTTGAAGATGAATAAATTAGAAAAATATTTTTACATAGCTTTAATATCTCTGGTAATCTTCACAATAGGTGTGCAGATCGGCATTCATCACGGCAGAAACTTAGAGAGGGAGGCTTTACTCACCGGCTATGATTACTAATTCTCAAATAAAGAAAATTCATACCCTTAAAACTACCTTGAAGCTGGATGATGAGCTTTATAGAGATATTCTTGCAAATTATGGAGCTGAATCCTGCAAAAATTTATCTCCTGAGCTTGCAGGTGAATTAATTGAGCAATTGGAAACTATGGCAATTAATTCAGGGGTATGGACAAAGCGGAAAATGAAATTTGAAAACCTTTCAAACAGGTTTGATATGGCGACTCCAAAACAGCTAAGGATGATTGAATCAATGTGGAGTCAGGTAATGCTTATTTATGCAGAAAAAAAGGAGGTTCATTATGTAGATAAAGAAGAATTTATTAAAAAATCGCTCAGAAAATTCCTGTTAAACAAGTTTTCTGTGAGCGATCTCAGGTTTCTTGACAGGAAAGCAGCAACAAAAGTCATTAATACTGTCAAAGAGATTCAAAAACAATATTTAAATGCAGTTTAAACAGAATTTAAAAAATTAAAGGAGAAACAAAAATGGAAATCAGAGAAAAAATTATTGGAATTATCAGGGCTCAAGTCAGTGATATTAATGACAGGTTAATTGAATCAAAACTAAAATTCGCTGATTGTGACCTTGAGCCAACCGATTGGCAGTGCAAAAATGAAAAAAGAATTGAATGTAAAGTTTATCAAGGACAAATAGATATCCTTGAAGCTATGGAAAATATGATTGAGGATTTATTAATGCCAAGACCAATGGGTGCTCAAGTATAAGGTCGAAACAGGAAAGCTCTCTGCTCAGGCTTTCCTGTCTTGAAGTAGTGCTTCAACTGACGAGACCAACGAGGAATATATGCAAGATAAGCCCTGGATAGAAAAACTCACACCGGATAATTTACCGAATGAAGACCTGCGAATAGTCGCAAGTCTTATCGGGCTTGATGTTGCAGTTAAGATGATGGATATTTTATCAGGCTTAACTATCAATATTCCAAGATATGGTTACAGAAAAGCCAGAGAACGATATATTGCTCAAAATTATGACGGTACAAGAAAATCTCTTATCAAACTTGTCCTTGAATGCGATGTAACTGAAGGTTACGTTAGAACTATCGCAAGGAAGTACAAAATAAAAGAATTGGAATAATTCCTTATATCCTGCTCCCGATTATATCTTCCAGTGCCTGTTCCTGAGAGCAGGCGTTTTCTTTGCAATATTCATCCAGCCATTTCATATACTGCTGAATTTCTTTCCCGCATAGAATTTCCATATTGATCTTGGCTTTTGATTCTTCCATTGCAATATACTCAAGCAGTGCTTGGGCGGTAAGCTTGTCAGGCTTGGATGTTTTAAGCTTAAGATTTTCTACATCTTCCTGAATGCTTGAAATTACTCCTATTACGTCATCAATAGCAATTTTCAAATCGTTGCCAACACCATTGATAAAAGTTTTAAAATCAATCTTTTGCAAGGTTTTTCCTCCTGTAATGCTTAACAGGTGTGATTTTAGCTTGCACAGTAAAAAATTGTTCAGTATGTGTTGAAATGTGTTTTAATCTCTACTGACAGGAACAGCCGTAGCTTTCCAGCCGCATTCTTTTTCAATATAAGTAATGGTTTTAGGTATATAATTATCAAATTTCTTTTTAGCGTTCTGAAGCTCTTCACCCACTGGTTCACCGCAGTATAAGTCATAGGCTAATTTTAAAAGTTCTGATTCGGTTTGGATATAATTGGGTTCTAAGCCCCAGGTATCAGTCATTTTATAGGTTTGCATTCTATGCTTCCTCTACATCTTCTTGCCACATTAAAATCTCAGGATATAAGTCACCGCTAGTTTCATCGTTGCTGTATTCTATGTCTGCGATTTCGCCTATCATAACTCCGCCGATTGATTTTATTGCGACACCGTATTTTTTGGATAATTTTGCTAACTCTTGTGTGAATTTTTCAAATCTTTGTTGTTCGTTCATTTTATACTCCTTTATTTTAATGACTCTTGACCTGCTTTATATGCTTTTTCTAATGCCTGCTTGATACTCCATACTGCTTGCTCTTTAAAATCAAGGCTGTCGCTGTTTCTTGTTTCTAGTGTTTCGAGGTCTAATATTGTTTGGGCTATCTTTAAAAGTTCGTTGTTCATCTTGTTTCCTTTATTCTTGCTTACATTGACACTTTAGCTCTGTTTTCTCAAAGTTCAAGAGAAAAGTCGGAAGATTCAGCAATACTGAATCAATCCGACATAATTAAAAGGATTTGAGAATTTAGAACAGGATTTTTTCTACATAGTGATGCAATCTTTGAATGTCCTCATTAAACTGTCCTTCAGCTACGGCAGGCTTGTTTTTGTAATCCTTATGGTAAATTAAGCCTTCAGGTGTTTTCATTAAGCTGTAAGGGATTGAATAAATCAATGACCATTCGTCATCTTTTAAAACATAAGCCCTTGCGTAACATTGGCTATGATAAGAGTCTGATTTGATTTCAAGTTTAATTTTTTTATCTTCCAGTTTGTAAATCTCTCTAAAGCTTAAGGACTGGTTGCTTGATTTATAGGTTTGAATTTCGATTGTATCTTTATTTGGTTTTGGCATTTTGTGTCTCCTTAGCTTAAAAATCCTTCAGGAATGTTTAATCCGTCAGTATTTTCGATATCGTCTATCGCTGTAAGGTTATCAAGGTTTGTTGGGTATATTTTACCCTCTGGGCTTAAAACTTTAGCTCCTTGTGCATCAGGTGCATCTACATAACCGAGGTTATACGCATTTACCAAGATACCGACTTGTTGTTTTTTATGGTCATATACTTTAATGCCGAATAGTGGGTGCATACTGCGTTCTCCTTTATTTATCTACATTGACACTTTAGCTCTTCTTTCTCGAAGTTCAAGCTGAAAGTCGGAAGTAGAAAGGATTTTGTATCATTCGAACATAATTATTTATCCCAAGCCCAGGCTTTGATTTCATAATTAGCTCTCGGCTCGGTATCTGCGTGGACAAAGTGTTTTTTGTCGTATCTAATGACTGTATTAAAAAGCTTTGATTCAACTAATTCTTGATATAGCGTTTTGTAATCCAAATCAGGACTAGTTAAATCAAAGGCATCGGATTTTTTGGTGTCACATTCGTGCCTTGAAGTAACCAGAATACCGTTTCTGATTTCATCAACACCACCCTCTGCTTTGTTATGCTTTCTGCATCTACAAGCCGAGTTTATATTAAGTCTAATATCCTTTTTGTACTTGTTATTTAGTCTATATCTAAATGCCTGCAAGCAAACAATACCTTTATCACTTACATTTACCTTGCCGCAGCAATTGCAGGCAATTTCTTGTTCTGAAAAATTTTCTATATTAGCTTTTATCATAATTCCTCCATTACTTTACTTCTTGCTTCCTGTCTTTGTTGCAGGAGAGCAATGTATTCTTCACTTGTAAGACTTGTTTCTATTCCAAGATCAAGCTGATCTCTATGTCTAATTACTTTCCAGTCGGTAGCTGCTAGAAAATCTCTGGATTCTTGATTCATTTTTTCCTGTTGAATTTTTGCAATAAGGATAGTATCTTCGGTCCATTGATTAAGCTCAAAATCCCATATTTGATATTCTTCAGGTGCAATATCCGTAAGAGTTTCATCGGGATAAATTCCAATTTCAGTTATGACAATCCGTTCTCCTGAAACTTTTTCATAATAAACCTTGCCACGATAGTCTTGTTTTACAGACCAGTTTTCATCTTCAAATACGGCAACTTCATTTTCATTAATTTCAGGAGGTTTTTGGAAAGTTGCATTTGCAGGCAGCAGAAAAATGCCGACCTCTAAGGGGCTTTCATCTGCTATGCCTTCTGAAATATATTCTTTTGTTATTGGATGATAATTATATATTTTCATACCGGCTCCTTAATACTTTATGCAAGGCAATAATGCGATGTTTCTTGGTTTTGTTTCTAATCCTCCTACTGAAGAAACGGTAGCAGTTGAAGCGCCATAACCCCATCTTGTGTTACCTGCACCCCAGTTAGGACTTGCCATTGTTCCACTTGGATCGGTTCCACCTAAAGGTGACAATGTGAGCGTATGGTTATGAGCTTTAAAATCATCGGCTTGCCAGCTTCCGAAAATTCTTCCTGTAAAAGTTAAAGAAACAGCTGTCGCAGTTGCTGTTGCATTCGCAGAAATGGTTATGCTTGTTGAATTAACAATGCTTGCGATTGTGGCTCCTGCGGGGATGCCTGAGCCGCTAACGGGCATTCCAACGTACAAACTCGTTGTTGATGACAATGTTGTAATTGAATTACTTGCGTTGGTTGTATTTCCGGTAAGCAAGATCTTATCAATGCCTCTGCTATCATCCCATCCACGTATAAATTCACCTCGGAGATCAGGCAAATTAAATGTTGTTGAGCCATCGCCGGCTCCAAAAGTTGTTCCGATTGCGGTAAATAATGTTGAATAAGTTGTTCTTGAAATTGCTGCACCATTGCACTTTAAATATCCGGTCGGAGGAGTATTTTTAGTAAAAAATGAAACCGTTCCTGCAGGAATTGCATCTGAGGCAGGTAAATTTGTCAAAGGAACTTTTCCTGTAGCATCGAGCTTTAAAACATTATTTGCTGCATTTCCGGCATGGCAGCCGTCAACCGTATCAGCGTTTGCATTCTGAACAGTAGCATCAAAAGTAATATTTTTTGCTTTGATAATAAATATTAAAGCAACGTTACGAGGGCGAGTTTCAGAGGCTATTCTTGGTGTTCCATTAATTCCATTGCTGATTTCTTCTTCAACATTGGTCGTATTATTTGTCGTATTGTAAAATTTCATTTTTGTACCACCGGACCAAGGTTGACCTGATGGAGAAAAATTACCTCCTGATGAGGATCCGCCAGAACCCCACGATTGATGCCAATGCCCTTGAAAAGCATCAGTCTGAGCACTTCCAAGTAAACGGTTAATATCAGCTCCTCTGCCTCTATCAAGACCTCTAATAAATTCAGCTCTTAAATCAGGTACATTAAAAGTCGTGCTTCCGTCACCGCTACCAAAACTTGTTCCGAGGATTGCAAATAATTCAGGATAAGTTGTTCTGCTAACTGCTTGTCCATTACATTCAAGATGCCCATCAGGAATAGTTGTTGAAGTCCATGGAAATACTGCTCCTATTGGCATACTTGTCCAACCATTACTGCCGATTTTCTGAACTCCTGAATCTGTTCCAATATAAAATTCCTTTGAATCTTCACACCATAGAGGAGTTCCACTTGGGGCAGATGCTGGAATATTTGACTTGGTTCCTCTTCTGAAACGAATAGCCGTCATCAGAATGTGCCTCCATCAACGTTTCCTGAAAACTGATCGACGAACTCAATTCCTGAAAGGTCAGATTTTATGGCAACAAGCTTTCCTCCCATTCCGGTATAAACGTCCGGTACATCTGTTAAATCACGAAAAGTCTGCACAAAGCTTGGTTTATTCTGAATAATGCCCCAATCTATGACCATATCAAGGTCATTTAACTCGGATATTTTTCTCCATGATGTACCGTCATAAACATATTCAGCTCCGCCTGATTGAACGGTTGCATCACCTGTGGCGTTTAACACGAGTGCGTGCAATCCGCTAAAAGCTGTTAATGCATTTCTTGCAGCTATATCAGCGACAACCGAAGCTTCTTTGAATGTTGAAGGAATTTGAGTTGTTGGAATTTTTCCGCTGGTATCAAGAGTTGCTATACCGTTCGCAACACCTTTTTGAACAGTAATTCTAGCATCAGATGCTGTATTGAAGTCTGTAATTCCAGCTGAAGTATGCGTATGCCCTACATCAGATTTTCCTGAAAAAAGTGTTGTTAGCTCTGCTGCATTCTTAAATTCTGTCAGAGCATTTCCTGTTCCGTTGCCGACATAAAATTTCTTTGTGTCAGTTGTAAAAAGCAGTTCTCCATTGCCTGCGCTTGTTGGCAGGTTAGCTGCTAAACCACGTTTGATTTGAATTGTTCCCATTTTTAATCTCCTTTAAAAAGTACCGGCATCAATATTTTCTGCCTCATCTACTATTCCATCGTTATCTTTGTCATAAATTGCTGTATTCATAATTAATTCAGGTATTAATGGAGGTTGAGGAGGTTCCATCTGCTGATTATCTGTAAATATTCCTCCGTCAACAAATTCACAAGAATCCACTATTCCGTTTGCATTTGTGTCGTAAACCCATATAGGCATAAGGTCGCTGTGATTATGATTATTAAAAAGATTTAAAACATACTGCACCGTTGCCGTTTGAACTGATGGGTCGATTTTAAGCTCTATGACATCAGGATTAATTGAAGTTAAAACAACTTTTAGCCAAATATCCTTTGCGGTTCCTTCTGATATAACAGGTTTGTAAGTTTCTGCCTGTTTGCCTATAATCAAAAGGTTGTTTTCAGTATCAAAAACCCCGACTTCCCTTATATAAAATCCACCAACATTAAACGGCATAAGAGTTCTTGCGTATAATCCGATACTATCTTTATTAACTTCTGATATTTCACCTCTCCAGCACTCATTTAAAAGCGAGGTTTGATTTATTGCAGGCTCATAGTAACTGCCGTTTGAATCACCAACGGCAATGAATTTAAGATCAAGTTTGCTTCCTGTAGCAAGACATTCATTGATCTTTTGAAATCCAATATTTGTTACTATTGAGTAAAATTCTGCCATTTAACCCACCTTCGGATAAAGAGTAATTTCCTCTCCCATCAGGCACAATGAGAGGAGTTTTTGTTTTGCCTGAGAAGCAAGATTCACTTCAAGTTTTTCCATAACTGAGCGAACATTTTTTGTTTCTTCAACAAGATCAAGAAGCTGTTTTTCCGTTACTTCATCGAATCCTCGATCAAAAAGATCAAGAATTACTCTAAAATGGTAAGGTTGACCATCATAATCAAACCATTCAAAGATTTTGCCGTTGAGATTCAAAGCTTCAAGAACCTTTTCAAGAGCAAACTTTGTTCCTTTGTATTTATGAATTTGAACAGCATTTTTGATTAATGCTCTTTTTTCTGAATCCGAACTGGTGAACAGCCAGCCTTCATTGCCTAATATATGAAATTGTTCTGCTAAATGGGGCAAGGCTGTGGATTCTACATTATCAATAAGATAAATAAGAATCGGAGTTAAATTTAAAGTACCAAGCCTGTTAAAAAGCTCGTTAAAAGCTAAACTTGATTCATCATTTATAGGTATTAATGAATTATCAGCCATTTGTGAACCCCGATATATTTATCTGATAACCTGTACAATTTGCCCATTGATAATCGCCAAGATCCTGCAGAAACGGAGTGGTTAATTCGACTTTATAGACTCCATAAATACTGTTTAAAAGGGCAATAATTTGAGTCGGGACAATATCAAGACCAAGTTTTGACCTTAAATTCTTTTTGTAATCCTCAATTTTTTGATTAACAAGAGCCTGGACACTTTCCAAATCTGCAAAATTATACAAAGTAAGATTTGCAATAATTTGAAAGTCTATTTTCTCAGGAGGTTTAACCAAAACCAGATCGGTTAATGGTCTGACCTTATCATCAGAAAGGTAATTTTGAACTATATCAACAATTTCCTGTGATGGATTGCCATCAATTGTAAGAGGATAAATCTCAACAACTCCCGGTTGCTTATGAATAACCGCAACGTCAATGATATTTTGATGAGCAGAAATTGTATGGAACCTGTATGCTCCTCTGCTTCCTGCATTAGAAAACTGCTCCGGCGCTTCTTTTATTCTTTGTCTTAAACTACCATCCGTCTCTTCATCAGCTCCGCTTGCGGATTCTGTTATGTTATAAACTTCTGATATGTATGGAATTGGAGTTATGAGGTTATTTATTTCACCTGACAAATAACCATTCCCGATTATTCCTGCAACTTCGGCAATACCATCTATCTCAATATATGATTGCCCTTTTGGAATGATTATTGCTTTTAATGTTTTAAATATTACCTTGCCGTCTTTTGACTCAATCTCAACATCAGCAGAGATTGTATAATCAAAGGTTAAAGCCTCTGTTAATACAAATTTAAAAGTGGTTTTTGAATATTTTGCTTCTATTCTATAAACCCCGACAAGTTCTCCGAGGTAATCGAGCATAGGATATGTGGCAAAATTAACAAGATTTTGCTTTGCTGCTTCTTGAATTCCTATGCGTAGCAAAGATTCTCTATAAACACCAACATCAATCAGGATTCGTTCTATTTGAGCAGGTTGAAGAGTTTTGCCTGTTTTCTGCTCATAAAGAGAAATCCACTCCTGGGTTATTTTATTAACATCTCTTTCGATAAAATTCGGTACTGGGAGTGTCATACCGTCACCTCCAATGTTCCACTCTCATCGATTCCTTTTATCTGTCTGTCGATTTTTAAACTTATCTGAGATTCATTAATTTCTGCTGTAACAGCATTGATTTGAACTCTTGTTTCCCAAAGAGATATTGCATCATAGGCTTCTCTGATAATATTTGGAAGTGCTTCATTAATGGGATAGTCGATATATTGCCAGATATCAGAACCGAATTCAGGACGATGAGGGTCAGTACCTTTTCTTGTCATAAGAATTATTTTTATGCACTGATCAATATCCTCAAGTCCTTCGACAATATTGCCTATTTCATTGATTTTAGGCTGCCAATCTACGGATTTTATTTCATCAAGTGTTGCCATCAGCTCATCTCCTGATTAGGTTTTTGAGTTACTGAATCAGTTTCATTATGAGTATGAGCATTATAAATCCCTCTTATCGCCTGCATAGCACCTGTATGATCAATGACTTCACCTTCAGACATCACGCCGGCTGAATTTAGAAATAATCCGGTATGATTGATAATTCCCTGAATATTTATAGTTGGACAAATGATGTTCAAAATGTGCTCAACTCTGTCATACTCAATTTCTGTAGAATCATTAAACTTAATTTTGAATTTATCCTTTGAAACAACAGGGCAGGCATCCTGCTCTGAATAAATAGCACCGAGAATAACACCGTCTTCAAGATTCTCATCCATAAGACAGGCAACGTGTTCGCCGATATCAGGCAGGATATAGAACTTATCTTTGTACGTTTTAGCTTGCAGAACAGGGAGCCAAAAAGAAGGAATTCCGTCACTATCTTGAAACTGAACCCTTGCATTTGCCTGCTTTTCATCAATATTAGTCACAATCCCAAACTTTAACATTTTTCTATCTCCAACTCCGTTTTATAGCCTGACATTCTGTCTATTGAGTGTTTAGCCTGTTTTATATGATATTTTCCGCTCAGGTGATAAAGTCCTTTTAATTCAATATTTAACCCTGCAACAAGATGAGGATTCCCCATTAAAGAAATATTTCCCTCAATAGGAGAATTCTTATTTATACCGGCATTGGCTTTTAATATTGCCTGCTCTTTATTTTCGCAGCGTTTGTTTAGCTTTAGAGAATCTGCTTTAGTGCCTGAGCCCTTTATGCTTGATGAAACAAGCTTTTTACTTTTTGGATCGTGATATGTAACCTCGCAGGATTTATACTGGTCGTGAGTTTTATCCCTGATGGTGAATGAAGTTAGATCCTGTCTGTACAAAATCAAAGCAGGGTTTGAAGTTTTTAATTTTGCGGTGTCATAGAATGTGAGCTTGTTATCGCTGATTTTAAATATATATCCATATTCCTCCGCTAGATTTTTGAGGAATTCTAAATCACGTTTTTTATGCTGAGTAATCCGCTTTATTTTCACATCTCGAATACTGCCAACAAGCTGTAAATTATGCTTATTTGCAATTTCTTGGGCGATCTGCCTTAAGGTTTTATTCTCATAAGCAACCGAATTACTCTGCCTGAGTGCTTTTTTAATGTTAGCCGCCAGTGCTTTTAAAGTTATGGTGTCAGGCGGTGAAGCAAACTCCAGTTCATCAATTTCAAAACTTCCACAGTTTAAGAGCTTTTCGCCTTCATAACCAATATTTAACTTTAAAGCATCACCTTTACTCGGGTACCAGTCTGCTTTCCAGAGATGATTAGTATCTTCTATCTGGACTTCAATTTCATCACTTTGCCCATGTTCAAAGTCAGTATAGCTAACAGACAGCACATAAGGTGAAATGTGTGCTGTAATATCTGTATTTTCATATTCGACTTTGAATATAGGTTTTAACATTGATTTTCCTTTTATTCTCTCCAGGGTGGAAGAGTAAATTCTATTTCGTCTGAGTCTTCTCTAACAGGGATTTTGAGCTTTAATCCTGACGGCAGGATTGGTATTATTGGAACTTCAGGATTGGCTGTAATTATTGGTTCATATAGCGTTGCATCTGAATAAAACTCATAAGCAATCAAATCCCACCTGTCACCGTCTTTTGTGATGTACTCATAAAAATCACTCACGCTTGCCTCACAATTTGCTTGGGACTTTTAGCAGTTTTCTTTGTTGTTTTTTTAGTTTGTTTCTTTTTATTCGTCTGCTTTTTGGCTTTCTTTTTAACCTTTACACTGCTTTCACTCCATTCTTTCAGTTTAATTTCTGCTTCTATTGATATGAGGTTGCCGAATTTATCACTCTGTTGTGTTGTTGAAGCGATTTCCTCAATCACATACTTGCCGACATATTTTCCGTTCCCAAGAATAAAAGCTAATTCCTGATGCTTTTTAGCTGTATCTTTGAGCTTTTTGATTTCATTTTCTGGAGAACAGAAAGAAGAATGAAAATTCAGTTTTATATTAAGGTCATCCAGCTCATCGCCGATAAATTGCAGTTTTGGCTTGCTTTCAATAGTCTGATGCTGAGCAAAGTTATGCTTTTGAACATCATCAAGCCCATTAAAATAGGTTATTAAATCAAATTTTATACTTCCAAGTTGTGCAAACATTAGTAAGCTAACCTCATCTGTCTTTGCTTTTCAGCTTTTACAAGTTTTAAAATTTCATCTTTATGCTGTTTGAGCATTTGGGTAAAATCCTCTTTAACTTGTGGGCTTGCTCCATTGATTAAAACATTCGGGTTGTAGTGAATCGAAACAGTTCCTCCAATATTTGCCTGCCTTGAATTCCCCATTGATATGGGTTTTGCTTTAAAGCTGAGGGCCTTATTCATTGCAGAAAATAATGGTGCAGGTTTTATTGTTGCAGCGATAGTTTCGATAAGTTTTACCTTGTGCAAATCTTTAAGCGGTCCTATCTTTGCAGGTGAATGTGGCAAGTGATCCCTGATTATTTGAGCGTGCTTGCCGATTGCTTTTTGAGTATTGGCAGTTTTTGAAAGCATTCCAAAAGAAAGAAAGTCTGCCACCTTTGCCCCAAGCTGAAACATTTTCTTGATTAGGTCTATAATTTTAAGAATTATCTGAGCTAAAACCTTGCCAAATCTAACGCCCATTTTCTCAGCAGCACCGCCTGTATCTTCAACAGGCTGAATAAGTTTTTTGAACCATTCCCAGATAGACTTTAGCGGAACAAGGATTGGCGATAATGATTTGGCTAAAGCTTTAAAAGCAGGTTGTAATGGAGTAAGACCTTCTTTTAAACCCTTGAATACACCCTTAAAAAAGCCTGTAATCGGCTTCCAGTATTTATAAATAACAAAAGAAGCAGTCCCGATTGCAAGAGCAATCCAGCCGATAGGCGAAGTTAAAAGAGTCAAAGAAAAAGCTCTAAAAGCTACAATGCTGGCTCTGATTTTTGAAGGTAAATCCAAGAAGCCTGATTTGATTGTTTTTAATCCGTTTGTAAAATTAGCAGGAACAGCTTTTATTGAAGCAACTGTCCAATCTTTTAATGAGGCTATGGCTTTTACTGTATTCGCAGGGAATTCCTTGAACGTCTTTAAAATTGAAGCTTTCAGGTCATTGTCGATTCTTCTAATATCAGCCATTATTCCGTTTTTAAAAGAGAATTTGCTTAAATCTATCCCAAGAGGATTTCCTGCATTTTTTAGTTTTGATGCGGTTTCAAGATTATGAAAAGTTGTATTTAAGCCCAAGAATTTTAATAATTGCAGAGTATTTTGCCTTAGGATAGGAGTTAAATCCCTTGCATACTGCAGGAATTTTCCGTAGCCTTTGGTAAGGCTTCCGACAGCAAAAACAGCACCGCCAAGGATAGTTAAAAGAATTCCTCCGCCTGTAAGTCCTACTATTGTAGAAAATATGCCTTTTTGAAGTATCGGATTTTGATTAATCTTTTCAAGTATTTGATTGGCAACTTTTAACGGTCCTGCGAGGTTTGGAATGACGATTTCCATCATGTTAATTTTCAAGCGATTCCACTGTTCAATAGTGGTTTTCATCATATTCTGATAATCGCTGTCAACGATACCGTTTGCAGATAATGCAGATTTTTTGATTGATTCATATTCCTTGAGATTTTTCATCATCGGCTTAATAAAGTTTAAAACCTGCATATCTTGAAATATCTCTGACAGCTTGAAAGGATCACTGCCTGTTACCTGCTGAATCGTTTTCATAACTTCAAGAATAGGGTCTTTACCTTCTTTAACAGCGTTATTTAAAACCTTTTTAATATCTACTCCAAACTTCTCGCTGAAGTTCTTCATCGTCTGTGGTGCTGATAGTTTTTGCATAAAGTTTTGAAGGTTATTTGCGGCTTCACTCGCATCTTTTGAACCTTTCATAGCAATTTGAAGTGCAGCACCTAATTGGGCAACAGCAGGTACTCCTTTCATTCCAAGCATGCTGGCACTCGCTGTCAGCCCCGGGAATTCTCCAGCCATATCTTTTAGTTCAAATCGGCCCTGTTTTCCTGCTTGAGCAAGAATATCCATAGTTTTAGACAATTGTGAAACCGGAACTTTGAGATTATCAGTTACAGAAAAGGCTGTTTTTGAAATATCGACAATTGCGGCCTGTTCTGCCGTTGCGGTTTTGCCGATGACGTTCATATAATCAAGAGCTTTTGTCGGGTCAACACCAGAAGCGACAAGAACGCTCAAACCCTCGATAATATCAGGTCTGAATTGGTTTGTATATTTTGAAATCCGCCCGAGACGTTTATCCATACCTGCGAGCTGTTTTTCTGTCAATTGTCCGACATTTCCGAGTTCTCTTATTCTGTGCTCCATTTGAAGAGCTTGAGGGATTGCATCGGTTAAACCAAGAGTATGAGCAAGCCCAAGACCTCCAACAGTCATTCCGGCACCTAATGTCATCATTCCCTTGCCGAGTTTTTCTATGGATTCGGAGGTTTGCTGAACTTTCCTCTGGAGCTTATTAAACTCGGCATTAGACTTATTAACGGCATCTCGAATAACCCTTGACATCTTATCAAAGGCAACGAGAGTCAAAGATACTTTCATCATTGTGTCTAGCATAGTTCTTCAATATCCTCAGCAGGTGATTGTCTGTATTTAATGGTTTCTTTTACCCAGAACTCAAGCTCCGGTAATTCCATCTGCTTTATTTCGCAGTAGCTCCAGCCTGTGGTTTTTGCAAGGTGGATGATGCATTCTGCGGTAATGACTGGAACTTTCCCGAAATTTCCGCCTGAAGTGCAAGTACATCTTCAAGAGGCATTTCCAATAAATCCTCATAAATTACAGTTTCGCCATCTATCTCAGCAACTTCAGCGATAAGGGCAAAAAGGATTTCATCGCTTGTTTTAGCTTTTCTTTGAGCATTTAATAGGTCTTTGCCTTTGCCGTCTTTGAATTGTGCGGTTTTTCCGCTTGGTAAAGTTATTTCTCTCATAATTAAGCTCCCGTATTATTTCTGTAAACAGTTAAAATATCGATTCCGTCGACTTTGTAGATATTTTCAAGAACATCTATTTCAAAAATTTCCTCACCGTCAACAATAAGTTTTGCGTAGTTAACACTCATTGTTGTTTCATATTCGGCATTTTCCTGTGGTTTAAGATTTCCAAGAGGAAATTCTTTAAATGTTCCTGAAAGATAGGCAACCGCAGGAACCTCAGCTAATTTGCCCATGTTATTGTAAGTTTCAAGTGAGGCTCTTGCCTGAATTTGAACAGCAACAAAAGGGTTTGCGGCTTTTTTTAAAACTTCTGTATAAAGTGAATTCCACTTGATTTTACTTTCAAGCTTATCTATACCTGCAAAGAATTCAGCGGAACCAACCATCCCGAGTGCTTTATGATCAGCCATCTTGTGTTTTATTTGCGGAAGCTGGATTTCTTCTGCTCTACCGAGAAGATTATTCCCGTCCATATAAATATTGGCGTTTGTAAGCCTGTTAATCTTAATTTTTGACATTTGTCACGCTCCTTTTGAATAATCCGCATCTTTGAATATCAACTTCTGCGTAGTGAAGTATTACAATTTCAGATCTTAACGCCTCAACTAGAGGACAATCTGTTTTGTTTTCGCAAGAAAAACAGGCATCTTTTATGTCTGTAAAAACTTCAATTCCGCCATATTTATTTACTGCGACTCTCATTGCCCGAGGTTCCTCAAGAGTTCGATATTTATAAAACTTTCAAATGTTATGCGTTCAGCTGGAGTTGGTGGCATAAACTCAATATCAAAAAGAAGATGTCCGTTTGCAATTTCTTCACTACTGTTTTTAGCCGGATTAAACCTGCACTTGCCGTCTATCAATGCACCTCTGCCAATTAATGTTCTGATAAATGCATTAACACTTTCGCAGATAGAATCGATTAAACCGTTGTCTATTGGGTAATCAATAAATTGAAGCATTGAGTATTCAACACTTTCATGAAGAATATCAGCCGTTCTTCTGATATTGATAAAATTAGTCGGATGAGTTGAGGCTGGGTATGCTGAACTTCTATTACCCCAGGTTCTAAATCCCGAGCCAAAAGAATTAAATACAGTCACTATTCCAGCTTCATTCAGAAGATTAACTTCACTGTTTGGATCGTTAATCATTGAGGTTAGCAGTCTTTCAACGCCTGTAATTCCTTTTATTTCAGTATTACTTGGTGACCAGTGATAACCTTTTTCGATATCTTTTGCAGCTATAACACCTGAAAGCCTTTGAGAGTAAGGTTCAAGTTTTTCTGTATCAGTTGCAGTATCGTAAACTTTTAACTGTGGATAGCAAAGAATAAGCCTGTCTGAGCTGAAATTATAATTTATTGTGCCACTTGGACCTCTACCGGTAATTGCATTTTGCACAGTTGTGCCTACAGGTGCATCAATAAGTCCGATTGCTCTAATATTACTTGCAACTGTATTAATTTCAGTTGTAACAGCCTTATCTTCGCAATATTTTGGGACTATTAATGTTTTTGGATAGAAACCGAAAAGAGAATAACAGTCTTTAAAAGCCTGCAAGCCTGTTCTTTTCCCTTGGGCTGTGACTGTTCCTATAACATCAGAAATCTCAACAGCAGCAGGAGTTATATGAGTTGCCGGATCAAAGACGTTTATAACTATTACAATTCCTGCTCCCTGATCGAATATTGCCTTTAGAGCTGATGGGATTGTAAATCCTCCTGTTGCTTCGCCAAAATATTTTGCTCCATCTTTCTCGTTTGTGATTAGAACAGGTTTATTAACTGTCATATATTCAGATTCAACTGTATTAACAGGAGCTGTACCTATAAGACCAATAACCGCTGTTTTTACAGTTCGAATAGTACGTGAACCCTTTGTGATTTCTATGGTTTCAACTCCATGCAAAAAGTTTGCCGGCATAATCTTATTCCTCCGCTTTGCGGGAGCGTAGCCAAAGCTAGCTCATTCCTCAATATCTTCTAAAACAGGTAGTACGGTAGTAAAATTAATTGAATACTGCCAAATACCGTTATCTTCACCAATAAATTCGTCTTTAACCGGAATCATTTTGCTTCCGCCTTCGGGTTTAAAACCGGTTAGTATATTTCGAACTCTGTCAAGGTAGCCATAAGCACCCTCATGAGCTCTTAAATGCCTCATTACAACAGTTATACTAAATTCATACTTCTTTTCCTGGACTATTACAGCCAATGCTTTTTGTTCGGAATAAATTCCACCCTGATAATGTATTAAAATTGCACCTTTAGGATGTACAAGCTTAAATTCCGCAGGTTTTTCAGGAAATCCCTCAATGTGAAGTTCGGGAATCTTGGCTTTAAGTCTATCAATTATTGCGGTTTCAATTTCTTTAATAGCCATTTAAAACCTGCCTTGAAAATGTTCTCTCTTGAAAAGACTTATTAGTTCTGTATTCTCCAAGTTCAGGAGCTGTTCCTGTTGTTTCAATGCCAAGTGAAATAATTCCTTTTTGAATTTGTTCAAGGATTCTTATGGAATTTTTGTATTTTTCACTTATAGAATCAGGTGTATCAGTCTGAAATCTTCTTGAATAAAGCCTGTAAATGGATAAATCAACTGCAAGGATTTTTAGAATATCCGGTGGTTCAGTCCCCAATCCAATATTTATAATTGGGATAGAATACCGCCCACGAAGATATCCGTTTATCAAAGTTTCAGAGTAAAGAATTGCTTCTTCAACAATGACGGAATCAATTTCACTAACCTGATTATCATCAGTTAATTGAATTAATGTATCTTTTGAAACCTGTTTTTGGATATCTTCAATCTGGCAGTACATTAGATTCCCCTTGCAATTCTAATGATGTCACCTGCTACCGTTGAAGCATCAAGAGCATATCCATTAATTTCACCATTGTTATAATTAACAGCAAAACCGTTTGAGTCAGATGCAACTCTTGCACCTCTTGCAATTGCACCTGCTGTTTTTATAAGCAGAATGCCGATTACTCCTACCGGGGCAAATTGACCGGCTTCAACTTCAACATCTGAAACTCCAAGTGCTTTAGCATTAGAAGCACAGTAGTTTCCGTCAAACCCGATAAATCTTTGTTTGTCTATATTGACTGATACTTTTATTGAGTCTGTTAATAGAGGTTTGTACAGTTTTTCAGGCATTATTTAACACCTCCGTCAATTGTTGTATCAGAGTTAGTAGGTGTTTCTGCTGTTGATTTGTTTGCTTCATCAGTAGTATTTGATGACTTAGTCTGTTTTGTAGTTATTTTTTCAGGGATTAATTCAAGATAATCTGTAAGCTGTGCTGCTGTATCGTCATCAGGTGATATAGTTGCACCTTCAGCATAAAGCTTGCCGTTATACAGGATATCTGTTCCTTTAACTGTATATTTAGCCATTATTGCCTCCGCTAATTCGTATCACTAATTAAGTAGCCTGCTTCAGGGCCAACCAAAAACGGAGTATAAATATCCGTAGCTCTAATAAATTTGAGCTTGTTGCCCTCTTTACGGTACTCATCAATGTTTAATGCATTTTTCTTTTTTACCGTATAGGCAAACGCAGGATCATACTCCGTTCTTGAAGAGAGAGGAGAAGTATAGGCAAGGACGATATTATCACCCCAAACTTTTACAAAGTTTCCGTTTTCATCGACAAAAACAGATTTTCCAATGTAAATATTTTGGATTTCAAAGATTTCTTTAAGAAAATCAAGTGTTACCAGCTTATTTTTAGTATCACTAATCATTCCTTTAAGTTTTTCGTGTCTTTTTAAAACTCTCCAGGAATCGTGACCAATAACCATAGTGTTTGGGTCTTGTGCGATTTTTCCTGCAACTGCATCTTTAGCATCATCGATTACTTTAACCGGGTCTGAATCAGCGTGAGTAAACTTTGAAGTTCCGGCTAAAATAATTTTGTTTCCTGTCGGATAATTTGCAGGGTTTTGAACCAAATCAGCACATTGAGTTTCGTGTTTTAGCTTTAACCCTTCAGTTACAACATTAGTCGCATGGAGCTGAAGTTTTACCTTTTTAGATTCGTCTTCTTCCCTGTAATCAATTGGATAAGCCAAATCGTGCTCGGTTAATGTTGCCGATTTTTTGTTGAAACCTTTGGGGCTCATTACGTTGGAATTGGCTCTAATCGCACGCTCAGTGTTATATACCTGAAAAGCTTCCTTGTTAAATTCAAAAATATCAATCTTTTCAGATTCTGAATCAATAGTAGGGAAAAGGGCATCTGCAATAAAAGCATTATTGCTGTAGCCTCTTGCTACCTCGGATAAATACGCATTTATCCTTAAATCTTCTAATCTTCCCATTGTGTCTCCTATTTATAAATCTTTAGTAATGCGTCTTTAAAAGGTATTTGCTCTTTTTCACTCAACACTTTTGCCTCTTTATAAATCTCAAGGCTATCTTCATCAGCACCTGCAAAATCTACAAAGTCAGCTTCAGACTTTTGCTTGTCTTTTGTAGCAAATTCTCCAAATTCAACCTGTTTTGGCAGGGATTTGATGAATTCCTTAAATTCCTCAATAGGATTTTCGTCTTCCTTGAACTGAGGAACACTATCGAGCATAGTAAGGATTTTTAAGCTCAAATCTCTCTGATTTGGAGTCAAATTGCCGTATGCAATTTGCTCGTTCAAAAACTGTTCAAATTCTGAACGCCTCATTTGCAGGCGTAGCCTTGATAATTCCTGTTCAGCTTTTTGCCTTGCGATTGAATCATCTTGCATCTTTGATATTTGTGCAGACATTTCCTGTACTTTTTCTTGTAAGCCGGTAACAATTTCAGTAGTTTCTTTTTTACCGCTAAAGAGTTTGATTTGGCTCTCTAATTCTGAAACCTGCTCTTGTAACTTAACAAGCTCCTGATTTTCTTTTATTTCAGGTTCCTCTGCTTCCATCTCAAAAACATAAACTTCTGATTCGCCTTCTTTAAATTCAACAGGGTTCATTCCTTTAACCTGCGGAATTGCAGCACCCAAGAAAGAAACCGCTTTTAAATACGGTTTTTTGCCTTCAAGTTCTCTGTATATTTCAACAGAGATTTTCTTGTATTTACCTGCTTGAACATAATCTTTAAGCTCATCAGCTACATCTCTAAATGATGCTTTTAGTTTGCCGTTATCAGATTTCAATCCTGACACCCAACCAAAAGCCGGTCCTTTTTGTTCATGGTCAAGTGTTATAGGGGCTTCGCAGAATTTAGGGTCATAATTGCCGGCAAGTGCTTCAACATCTTGAGATGAAAAAACTCCCTGCGGATATTTTCCTGCTTTGAATACTTCAAAAAATTTCAAATCTAATCCTCCTACCAAGAAACAGGTTCTTTAGTAACAGCTCTTAAAGCTCCGTTGATGACGGTCAAGCCGATAGCCTGAGTTGCAGGGTCAATAATAAATCCTGTTTTACTCTGAACAGCAATGCCAAGAGCAGAGAGGATGTTTACCCAGAAAGTTTTTGATTGCCAGAATTTTTTAGCTTCATTCATTTTTTAGTCCTCATATTTTTTACTAAAAGTTTTTCAAACGAAATTTATATGAGGGAGTATAAGCTCTTCCTGAAAGTAATTTCAAAGACACTTTCACTAAAACTTTGTCTGGCACTCTATCTTTGAAATCGGATTTTCAAAACGCTATGGTGATAAAAAATCCAATCTGTTTTTCCTTTGGCGAAATATATTCGCCAATTCTTTTCTAAGTAAATTTAGGGGGCAAAATGTCTGAAACCGCTTTATTAATCGAGCTTGTAAAAAACATCGGCTTTCCTGCCGTGATTTTTGCTATTTGGTACATCTACCACAAATCACAGGTTAAAACCTTTGAAGATGTAATAAACAACAACTTCAAGGTTTTAAAAGATTTGCTTGAAACTAATCAATACCACGCAGCGATTTTGTCCCGAATTGAGAGCAAGATAGACACTAATTTATGGTGTCCGATTCTCAAAAGGTCACTAAAACACAATGACGATGAGGTTTTATATGAACATCGAAAAAATGCAGTATAAAGGGCAATTAGCAGAGTTAAGAAAAAAGTTTAAATCACTCGATACAGAAGCATCAGGATTGATTATTCTTATCCGTTCCTTTTTAAATCCTTACGAAGAGGACGTTACAAGGCTTGAAACTGATAAATCCGCTCAGGCAATGGCGAGATTAAATTCTATTGTCCTTGAAATGCAGGCATTAAAATCAAAAATTCAAAAAATGGAGTCTGATCTTGAGTAAGAAGCATATTTTCTATAATGAAGCTGAAAGGCTTTATGTATATGAATTTCTTGGAATTGAAGAAGTAGCTTCAAGGCTTAATCTTGGCTCAAGAACTATCAGAAACTGGAAAGACGAAAACGATTGGGAAAAGAAGAAAAGAGAATATTTGAAGTCAAAATTGGCATTTCATGAGGAATTGTATGAATTTGCAAGAAAGCTGATGTATTCAATTCAGGAAGATCTTGCAAACGGAGAAAAAGTTGACCCGGGCAGAATGTTTGCTTTTACCCGTATGCTTCCATTGATTACAAAAATCAAGGAATACGAGGATGTTGCAGCTAAAAAAGAGCAGAAGGAAGAGAACAAAGGCTTAACGGAAGATATTGTAAAACTTATCGAAGAAGAAGTTTTGGGGATAAAGCTAAATGAACCTCAATAAGTATTTCTTACCATATCAGCAAAGATGGCTGAGCGATAACAGCAAAGTTAAAATCTGGGAAAAATCCAGAAGGATTGGTGCTACTTACGTTCAGTCATACGAAGACGTGAGGGACTGCGTAAGCAAAAAAGTTCCCTCCGTCTGGTTTTCTTCAGCTGACGAGTCAGCTGCAAGAGAATACATTGCTTACTGCGAGCAATGGACTAAGTTATTTAATATCGCCGCAAAACCGCTTGGTAATGTTGTTATAGATTCAGAAAAAGATATTAAAGCCTTTGTTATTGAATTTGCGAATGGTACAAAAATTCACGCACTATCTTCAAATCCCAAAGGATTCCGTTCTAAAGGCGGAAAAGTTGTACTTGATGAATTTGCACACCACGATAATCAGGATGAATTATGGAAAGCAGCAAGACCCTGCGTAACGTGGGGATTTCCACTCAGGATTCTTTCTACTCATAACGGACAGAACTGCAGATTTTTTAAGTTCATCGAGCAAGTAAACAAGGGAAAACTTAACTGGTCATCGCATACAACTCCGATACAGCTTGCTGTTGATGAAGGTTTAGTCGATAAAATTCTACAAAAACAGGCAACTCTTGAAGAAAAAGAAAATTGGCTAAACGAGCAGAGAGATAACTGTTTTGATGAATATACCTGGTTGCAGGAGTACTGCTGTGAAGCAATAGATGAAGCAAGCGCATTTTTAACTTATGAGCTGATTCATACCTGCGAGTTGGATGGTTTATACAGAGAACTGTCAGAGATAACAGGTGATTTGTTTGTTGGAATGGATATTGGCAGAAAGAAAGATTTAACAGTTATTTGGATACTTGAACTACTCGGAAACGTTAAGTACACAAGAGCCATAAAGGAATTGGAGCGAACACCGTTTCATATTCAGGAAGAAGTTTTATCAAATATCCTAAAACACAGAAATTTAAGACGTTGCTGTATAGATGCGACAGGGCTTGGAATGCAGTTGGCGGAAACTGCTCAAAAGAAATTCGGGCAATACAGGGTTGAAGCTATAACATTCACAAACAAGGTAAAAGAAGAGCTTGCGTATAACTTGCGAACTAATTTTGAAGATAAAACAGTGTATATACCATCCGAACACGACATCAGAGAGGATTTGCACTCAGTTAGACGAATAACAACAACGGCAGGAAATATCAGGTTTGATGTTGAAAAATTTGATACATCAGGTCACGCAGACAGGTTTTGGGCATTGGCTCTTGCACTTCATTCGGCAGCAGGTAATGCAGGACCTGTAAATATTGCATCAAGACAAAGAAGGGAAAGTTATGAACTTACGAAAAATTATTAAAAGTTATTTAAGACGATTTGAGGCTACTTTTAAAAGTTTTGCATAGTTTGATGCCCAACTTATACAAAAAATCCAATACAGAGAAATTTAAATGGTTTTTAAACGGCATTTATAAATAATTTAGAAGGTAAAATATGGCAGATAAAAATATCAATATTTCAAATGAAATAGCAACCAGAAAACGCTCATACAATTTTTATTCTCTCGGGATGATTTTGCCTGATCCTGACCCAGTGCTAAAAAAACAGGGCAAGGATATAAGGGTATATAAAGAATTGCTGTGCGATCCGCACGTTTGGGCCTGTGTTCAATCAAGAAAAGCAGGAGTTCTTTCTCTTGAGTGGGAAATTGATAGAGGTAAAGATAAAACTCAGCAATCGCAGTTTGTTGAAGATTTCTTTAAATCTATTGATTTGCACTCTGTTATATCTGAGATATTAAACGCTTCATTGTTTGGTTTTCAGCCATTAGAAATTATCTGGAAGAAACAAGGGAATATGATTTTACCCTCTGAAATTAAAGCAAAACCTCCTGAATGGTTTTGTTTTGATGATGATAACAAGCTTAAATTCAGAACTAAAGAAAATTACAACGGTGAAGAACTGCCAGATAGAAAGTTTTTATGTCCTCAATCCAACCCCAGCTATGAAAATCCGTATGGAGAAAGAACTTTATCCCGTGTTTTATGGCCTGTTGGTTTTAAAAAGGGTGGCTTGAAGTTTTGGGTAATATTTACTGAAAAATACGGAATGCCGTTTTTAGTCGGTAAACACCCGAGAGGCACAAGCAAGGAAGACACTGACAATCTTGCCGATATGCTTGAGGCTATGGTGCAGGATGCAATTGCGGTTATTCCTGATGACTCGAGCGTGGAAATTATGGAAGCAGCAAAGGCTTCATCTGCTGATGTTTTTGACCGGCTTATAGATAAAATGAATGCCGAGATTTCAAAAGCAATACTCGGGCAGACTTTAACAACAGAACTTGGCAGTGGTGGAAGTTTGGCAGCTTCTAAAACTCATATGGAAGTGAGAAAAGACATTATAGATGCTGATAAAAAGGTCGTTGAACGAACTCTAAATCAGCTTATCCATTGGATTTATGAGATTAACTTTAACGAAAAAGACATACCGAGCTTTGAACTATACGAGGAAGAAGATGTTGATCTAACCCTGTCACAAAGGGATAAAACCCTTGCTGATACAGGGGTTAAGTTTACAAAGGAATATTTTATGAAGACATACGGTTTTGAAAATGAGGATATCGAAGTGCCGGAGATAGAACCGGTTAAAGATAAAGAGCCAGCATTTAGTAATTTTAAAGAATCACAGTTTCCTGACCAACAGGCTATCGATGATTTTATCGGTTCATTTTCTGATGAAGAACTTCAAAAGCAGGCTGAAAAACTTTTAAAGCCAATATTGAAAAACATTGATAAATGTACTTCTTACGAGGAAATTTATGAAAAATTATCAGAGCAAGGCTTAAATACAACCCAGATTGAAACAATCCTGCAAAAAATCTTCTTCATAAGTGAAGTATGGGGGAGGCTAAGTGCAGATGATTAAATATTTGGATATGTTTTCAGGTATTGGAGGGTTCAGACTTGCTTTTGATAATGCAGGGTTTAAAAGCATAGGATTTTGCGAAATAGACCCGTATTCCAGAGGTTTATACAAAGCATATTTTGATACAGACGGAGAATTAGAGATTCATGATGCAACAAAAATCAAACCTGAAGAACTCCCGGACTTTGACATCCTTGTTGGAGGATTTCCTTGCCAGGCTTTTAGTATTGCAGGAAAAAGACGGGGATTTAATGACACAAGAGGCACACTCTTCTTTGATATCGCTAGGATTTTGTCATACAAAAAACCCCAATATTTTTTACTCGAAAACGTTAAAGGCTTACTTAGCCACAACAGTGGAAGAACTTTTGCAGCTATCATTAAAATTCTCACCAACATTGGGTATAGGGTTGAATGGCAGCTTCTTAATTCTAAGTTCTTCGGCGTTCCTCAAAACAGGGAAAGAGTGTTCATTGTCGGATGTCTTGGAGGAACAGGTGCAGGAAAAATATTTCCTATCTCAAGCATCGGTACAGAAAATTCTGGTAAAATCGGAAAACCTGAAAGACACCCCTTAAGTAAAGGTGAATCTCAAGGGAATAGAGTTTATTCAACAGACGGTACAAGCTCTTGTTTGACCTCACAAGGTGGCGGACAAGGCGGAAAAACAGGGCTCTATTTCATAAACAAGCCAAGATTCGACCAATACAAAGCTTCTGATATTGTTGAAACTTTAAAAGTTGCAGGGGATACTCCTTTAATGCGCGTAAGAAATGGCACTAAAAAGGGCTATGATGAAGCACAGATTGGTGATGGCATAAACTTAGCTTACCCGCACAGTAAAACAAGACGGGGACGTGTCGGGAAGAAGGTTTCTCAAACTCTCGATACTCACTGCCAAATGGGAACAATTGACGGCTATCGAATAAGAAGATTAACTCCGCTTGAATGTTTCAGGCTTCAAGGATTTCCTGATGATATGGTCGCAAAGGCAAGAGTGCTTGGGCTTTCTGATAACAGATTATATAAAATGGCAGGAAATGCTGTAACCGTTCATGTCGTTGAAACTATTGCAAGAAAAATTATGAATTTTATACAGGAGGAAGCTAATGAGCGAAACTCCTGATTTAAAATATTTGATAAGTTTAAAGCCTGAGCGAGCCATAAAATACCTTAAAGACAAAGGTTATAAGTTCAGTTGGGACTGGGAAGAAATCTGGCAGGATGCTCATCAAAAATCCTTTACAGTGGCAAAAGTTATGCGAGAGGACATTCTCAAGGATATCAGAGAAAATGTTGAAAAATCTATGCAAGAAGGTTTAACCCTGCAACAGTTCAAAAAAGAACTTGAACCAAAACTAAAGAACAAAGGCTGGTGGGGAATCATTTCAGGCACCCCTGATGAAGTCAGAAAAGAGTTAAAAAAGCGAAAACTTATCGTTGATGAAGCTCTTATTCCTGATGGGGATGAGCCGATAAAAATTCAGCTTGGCTCGCCTTGGCGGTTAAAAGCGATTTATAGGACAAACATCCAAACTACTTATATGGCAGGCAGGTATAAAGAACAGATTGATAATGTGGAGAATCGTCCGTATTTTCAATATGTTGCTGTAATGGACAGAAGAACAAGACCTGCTCACGCACAACTCAACGGTAGAGTTTTTAAATATGATGATGAGTTTTGGAATGGCTTTTATCCACCAAACGGTTGGGGTTGCAGGTGCAGAGTTAGGGCTTTATCAGAAGAGAACACTAAAGACAGAGATTTAGGAGTTGATTCTTCACAGGGGCAGTTATCAGAAGAAATGAGGCTTGTTAGCAAGAAAACAGGCGAATTAAGACCTGTTTCAGTTTACACAGACCCTTTAACAGGGCATAAAATTGAACCCGATGTCGGCTGGAGTTATAACCCCGGGCGTGAATTTAAAGTTAAGTAGTTTGGAGGCATATATATGACAATTGATACAAAATCACTTTTAAACTGGGTGGGAGGAAAACGCCTCCTTAGAAAAACAATAGAACCGCTTATCCCAAAAGACATCCTTTCTTATATAGAGCCGTTCGGCGGTGCTGGCTGGGTTTTATTTTACAAAGACAGATGGGCTGATTTGGAAATTTATAATGACTTAGATGGTAGGCTTGTAAATCTTTTCAGAATCGTTAAATACCATCCGGAAGCTTTAAAAGAAGAATTACGCTATCTACTTGGCTCTCGTGAAATATTTATGCAATTTATGAAACAAGAGGGAATAACTGACATTCAAAGAGCAGCAAGGTTCTTATTTTTAATAACACGCTCTTTTGGAGGTAGAGGCGGAACATTTGGAACTGTTAAAAAATCTTCAGGTGGAGCAAGTAAAAGCCAAGGCAATATTTTGCTAAAAATCGATGCTATACATAAACGTCTTGATAAAGTATTGATTGAAAATAGAGATTTTGAAAAGCTAATAACCCAATATGACCATGCCGGAGCCTTGTTTTACTGTGATCCTCCATATACATTCGGTTGTGGCTATGAAACTACTTCAACCGCTGGCTTTGATCATGAAAGGCTTAGAGATTTACTAAAAAATATTGAAGGCAGATTTTTGCTCTCTTATGATGACAGCCCAAAAGTTAGAGAACTTTATAAAGACTTTGAAATGATTGCGGTTGAAAGACTTAACGGAATCAACAATAAAGACCGTAAAAACAAAATGTTTAAAGAGCTTTTAATTGCCAATTATCCGATAAAGGAATTATTTTATGCCGGATCCGATAGAAATAAAGATTGACGACAGTCAAATTCAACAGGCTTTAAAACGGCTTGCCGGCAAGACTTCTGACTTGCGACCGCTTATGAAAAATATTTCAGGAATTATGATGGATTCTGTTGAGGAGAATTTTGATAAAGAAAGCAGGTCCGACAAGTGGACTCCGCTTGCTAAATTGACAATAAAACAACGAACTAAAAAAGGCTATTGGCCAGGCAGAATCTTGCAGATACGAGGCGAACTTGCTTCATCAATTACAAGCAAATATGATGACAATTCTGCTGTAGTCGGCACAAATAAAGTTTATGCAACTATCCATCAATTAGGTGGTAATGCAGGACGAAATAAAAAAGTCAAAATTCCTGCAAGACCATATCTCTCACTCACAACAAACGATGAGAAACAGATAATTAATGAAATTGAAAATTACTTAATTTAATATTTCTAAAAAATCAACCTTGATTATACTATTGATTTTAAACAAGTTGTGTTATATGGTAAAAATGTTATATGATACTGTAAGTAAGATAAGGTTTACAATGCGTTTTTTAATTGAATTATTAGAAAAAACAGAAAATAAAGATGAGGTAGTTTATCGAATAAGCTTGGGACATATTCAACTTAAAGCATTGGTTTTTAACAAAGATCATCACGCACATTCTGATAACGTAAAAGTTAAAATTAAATTCATAGAAGAATTTTGCATCGAATACCCTGACATTCAGCGAATTAAAGCCTTAAAGGCATTTGCTAAAATAGATGACGACATGAAAGAATATTACAAAATGCAATTCCCTCACGGTGGTTACAGAAAAGGTGGCGGTCGTCCAACGGGAAGTAAAAAAGAAGATCGTTCAGTTTGCTTTTACAAGGCAATTACCGCAGAAGAAAAAAAATATTTAGAAAAGTGTCTTAATGATTTTAGAATAGCAAAGCCTCTTTGATACTCCATACAGTCTGCTCTTTAAAATTAAGATGGCTACAGTTTCTAGTTTTGGGTGTTTCTAATATTGTTTGGGCTAGCCTCATCAATCTCAAGCTCCTATGATTCAATCTCAGCAATTTTCGGCACAAATGAAATTTATGCGGAAATCCACCAATTCGGCTGCGATGCCTGACGAAATAAAAAAGTCAAAAGCCTTGCACGACCTTATTAAAATTTAACAGAAACTGGAATTCATACAATTTAAATTAATTTTCGATCCAATTAATTATTTCTCTAAATTCTCTTAAGGTGTTTTCTTGAAAATTAGCTGCTGTTAGTTCTCCAGTATTGACTTTTTCCAAAAACAATCTAGCCCATAGTTCTTTCTTTCCAAATTCCTTTGCTAGTGTTAAGTTACCTTTGTTTGAATGAGCAACATCTTCCGGCTTTACATAATTTCTAAAATCCTGTTTTGTAAAAACATCCTCGATGGCAGTTTGCTCTAGTCTTTTTACCATTCTGGTAATTGTAGATTCGTCTTCACCCGCAAGAAGTTTTTCTTCAATTATTTTTTGAGTTTTTGATTCTTGTGAATTTTGACCTTCACCTTTATCTATAATGGTTTTAAACTGATACCCCCAGCCTAATAAAATGCTAGCAATATTTTTGATATTTTCACAACCACAAGATGGAATTAAATTATATGAAAAATCAATATTAAGTAATTTTACAAAAGCTTCAATATAATATTTGTCTGTAATGCCTTCAAGTATAACATTTTTATTATTACTCAAATCAAGACAAGATAAATTAACTAATCCCATAGCTGTTCTGAGAGGGGAAAGAGTATCTAAGGATTGTTCACCTTTCTTCGATGCCATTTGAGAAAGTGTATTTATCTTTGTACCCTCAGTTTTATCTTGGTAAATTAGTCTTAAACGAGTAAGTTTATCGTCAACATCAATCAACTTAGAATGATGTGTTGAATAAATTATTTGCATTCCCTTTAATGCCAAATCTTCAAGAACTTGTTTAACATTTTCTTGTGCTTTTTCGTGTAAACCCTGTCCTGGCTCATCAATTAACAATATATAACGTTCCAGATTCTCTTCATTTTTTTGAAGTGCTTTTAATCTTAAATAAAAAGCGTTGAACCATTGAAAACCTTTGCTTTTTTGTATTATGTATAAGGGTGTATTATTTTCCCTATCTACAAGAAATGATATTTGTTTCCCACGATCCTTCAAAATGAAAGAATATTTATTGCTATCTTCACCAATTAAGCTTTGAGTCCAATAATCGTTAAAATCGACCTTGAAGTTTGTTTCAACAGATTGCCTTTTTTGAACCTGTTCTCTATCAGGCATATTAATATATTCTTCTAAATTAATTTCAAAGGCAGCTTCAAAATCCAAAACAGCTTTATTCGTTTTAATATCTTCTATTGATATCGTTTCTGGCAATATATTATTAAAAGAATCATAATAATCAAATTTTGGAATATATTTTATTATTGCGGATGCTATTCCATCTTTTAGTTCTTCAATTTTATTATCCAAAGCATCAACGCTTTCATTTTCAGTATTTATTGATAGGCAATTTAGCTCATTATTCTCCGCTAAGGCATTGACTATATCAGAAATTATTTTTTTTGTTTCGTCTGTAATTTCTATATCATTGCTGTGCTCTCTGTATAAATTTATATGAGATAATTGTTTTATAATTTTTGTGTAATCATCATCTTCATATTCTTTGTCAGACTCTTCTAATTCAAAATAACACTCAACTAACGGTAGAGACTGATCTGTCCTTCTTAAATATTGCTCAAATTTTTCATCAGAGCCTTTCGTAAAATAGTTTAATGCTTCTAAAATCGCACTTTTTCCTGATTCATTTTGACCTGCTAAAACAGTAATATTATCTCCAGACAAATGACATACACCACTATCTATAATTGATTTAATATTTTTTATTCTAAAGTGTTTTAATTTCATTTTCCCCCTTAATGTTAATTATTTTCAATCAATCTCAAATGAGATTTTATTTTTATTGATGAATGCCCCTCTTCATACAGGAATTCATAATGTTTTTTGCTGATTGAAAAATATTTAACTAATTCATCATACGAATAGCCAAAGTTTTTTTGATAAACTTCTAAAACATTTTTAAATAATTCTGCTTTTTCCTTTGTTAATCCCATATCTGGCTCAACTTTTCTGTATCTTGCTCTGCTCATTTGAGACCACAAAGATTTTTCTCTAGATTCAGATATCGTTTTCAAAGTTTTTGCTCTATAAATCAAAGCAGCCATTGAAATATTCCATTTTCTTTTTAATACTGGCAAAGAATAAAAACTTAAATTTTCCAGATCACTTATTATATCTTTTCTAGGCATTAAAAATTCAGCTGCAAATCTGTTTGCTTCATCTTCGGCATCAGGAGAGGGGAATTTATGCATTATTGTATGTCCAAATTCATGAGTCTTAGTAAATCTATCTCTGTCTGGTGCCAAATTCTTATTTACGACAATAACTGGAACATTTTTCTTATTGTAAAAGCTAACGCCATCAAATTTTGTATCAGGGTAATTAAAATTAATAATAAAAATACCTAATGATTCTATTATGTTGGTTACGTTCCATACCGGGCCTTTTGGAATCTTTAAGTATTCTCTTAATGCTATTGCAACTTCTTCGGGAGTGTCGAGGTAATCCAAATTAATTTTCTCAGGAATATTATTGTCAATTTCAATAGAGTTTAGCAATTTCCCGATATGCATATCAATGATATTAGTGTTGGAACTTATGTATGATAGCTCATCCCTTTTTAAGGCACATTGCTTACGGTGTAATTTATACTCTGTATCAACAGGGGTATAAGGTTCATAAAAGAATTCTATTGGAAATTCTAGATTAGCTGCAAGTCTAGATAAAAGCTCTTCATCTATTGGAGCAATTCCCGATTCTATTTTGGACAATCTTGCTTGTTTTATATTTAATTCGCCTGAGAGCTTAAGTTGTGTTTTATTTTTAGCCTCTCGTGCGATAGTTATCATATAAGGGTTTACGGTTTCTTTCATTTTTGTTCCTATTTATTTCTATCAAATAAATCAACAACTTTCTTATCACTAGTTTTGATTTTTATTAGTGATTTTGTATCGATTGTTGTTGTCTCTGGTGCTACTTCATGGATTTTGACATTATTGTCTAATGGGAAGCTACTATCTACAGAACCATCTTTTTTATACTTAATCACATGTATAGCCTTGATAAAAGTTCTATCCTGGCTCGGTATATAACCAATTACAAGCGGATTATCAATTGTAACGTCTTGAATAATGTTTTCAAAAGCTAAAGTTACTTGGCAAGAATCATCAGTATATAATTTACACGGGCGAAGTTTTTCGTCAACTTTATTTATAGTGAACGCAAGCCCGGTTACAAACCATCTTTTTTTGTTGTTATGAGTTTTCTTTACTTCTCCAAGTTTTTTATCTTTAACGTACTGCTCCAAATCCCACCAATTTGCACAACTAGCATTTTTAGCTATAGCTGCATTATCCAAATGCATATCTTCTCGTGATTCTTTTCTGTTTACTTTTCGATAATTTTCTTTCATTATCGATGCAATGTCGTTTTTGACCGAATTTGTAAAAACTTCTTTGGCAACTTCCATGCTGTCTAACAATTTTATTCCTCCCTTGTTTAATTAATAGAATTATTATAGCACAAAGTTGTTAATAATCATTAAAAAATATTCCAATATTTATTCCTTTGCCTGTAGCTAATGTAATTACCAACTATTAGGGAGTATTGCATGGCTTAATATTTTGTTACAATCTGTATTTATATCAAATTTGAGCGTTAAAAAGTTAAAAAAATATAAATATTATTCTTTCGTTTTGTTTTTTTATAAAAAATCGTTTTTTATCTTGAACTATATTTTTCAAACCGTGACAAATTGTCACGGTGCCAGGATTTCTCTTTTTTAAATTACCTCTAATTAAACAGGCTAGACTGACCTACACCAACCCAATATATTTCTCAAAGAATTTCAAAAGTTTATCAATAACAGACTCTTTCTTTTGTTGTCTTTGTCCTCCGCCGAAGCGTGAAATCGGTGGTAAAAGTTTATCTAAATCAGTACCAGTTGTTTTTAGCGTTCCATCTCTAAAAGCATTGTCTACAAATACTTTTGTTTCTTCTTCTTTTAATCGTTCTTCTTCAATTATTGTAGACAAATCAGTTTCTTTTTGTGTATTAACAAAATTCTTCCAATCTTCATCAACTTTAGTAGAAACATTAACTGTATCAATGAATCCTTCAATAAGTTCTTTTTTGCTACGAAGTTCAATACTTGAATCTATTGCTTTTTGAATGCTTATAAGTACATTTTTATCTTCACAGTTAGATTTATGATATTTCGCAACAAGCATAAGAATATAATCGATGTTAATTTCTACTTGCTTTATAAGCTCAATTTCAAAAATAATATCGTCATTGACATTTTCTTTATCAACTTGTTCTCTGTTGGAATATTCTTGATATAGGTCAATGTAAATGCTTTGATAGTCTTGTAAATCTCTTTCAGAAATCTTTTTGTCATTTGCAAAATCATCAAAAGCCGTCAAAATATTTCTCAGTCTTAAGATTGTGCCAAATAAAGAAATAAAGTCTTTTTGATTGGTTTCGCCAATAATAGCTTGCCCAAGAGGGAATTTTTCTTTTAACCTATTTATTAATTCATCATAACCAGCGAAACTCTTGCCGTTATCATCTGTATAGCCGTAATAATACTCGTTATAAGTCTTTAAAAGAACAATACTTCCTGCTTTTTCATCACCAAACAGGGCTATAGCTTTGTCAGTTTCTTCTTGCAAATTTCTAAAACATACAATGTTTCCATAAGTTTTGACTGAATTTAAGATCCTATTTGTTCTTGAAAATGCTTGGATAAGTCCGTGGTATTTTAAGTTCTTATCAACCCAAAGAGTGTTTAGTGTTGTAGCATCAAAACCGGTTAGGAACATATTAACGACAATCAGCATATCAATTTCACGGTTTTTCATTCTTAGTGAAACGTCTTTGTAGTAGTTTTGGAATTTATCTGTTGAAGTATCATAATTTGTACTAAATTTTGCGTTGTAATCTTTAATGGAATATTCTAAAAATTCTCTTGATGGCTTGTCCAAGTTTTCTGTATCAAAACTTTCTTCATCCAATAAAATATCATCAGGATCTTCTTCATTTGTACTAAAACTAAAGATTGTTGCGATAGTTAGGTCTTTACGTTTTTCATCCAACTGTTTTTTAAATTCTTCATAATACTGTTTTGCAACAGGAATAGAACTAACAGCCAAAATCGAATTAAAACCCGATAATCTTACTTTTTGCTTGATTTCTTCAACTTTGATACGTTCATTTGAAGTTATTACATCGCTGATATTCGTGAGTTTGTTGAAAATATAAGATTTATCATTTCTTTTCGTTTTTTGGTTAAAGTGCTCTAAAATATAGCCTACGATATTGCTTATACGCTCAGGAGAAGCCAAGGCTTTTTCTCTATCTATAGCTTTAACTTGCTTATCCTTAGTTCCTTCTTTTTCCTTCATCGTGTTTATATAATCAATACGGAAAGGCAAAACGTTATTGTCATTTATAGCATTAACGATTGTGTATGTATGCAATGGCAGGACTTCCTTGCCACTTTCATCAGGTTCACCGCCAAATACTTGAGGAGTTGTTTTCAATAAAGGATTACCTCCAGAGGCGGAATTTTGGGCAAAAATTGGCGTTCCTGTAAAACCAAATAGGTGATAATTTTTAAACGCTTTAATTATTTGCGAATGAAGGTCGCCAAATTGAGAACGGTGGCACTCGTCAAAAATAAGAACCATGTGCTTTTTAAGTATTTCGTGATCTTTGTTTTTAGAAATAAAGACTCCTAATTTTTGAATAGTTGTGATGATAATTTTAGTATTAGGGTTTTCAAGCTGTTTTTTTAATACACTTGTAGACTTATTGCTGTTTGCTGCACCTTTTTCAAACTTGTCATACTCTTTCATTGTTTGGTAATCCAAGTCCTTACGGTCAACGACAAACAAAACCTTATCAATGTATGGCAAACTTGTTGCTAATTGTGCAGTTTTAAATGAAGTAAGGGTTTTTCCGCTTCCTGTTGTATGCCAAATATAACCTCCTGCTTTTATAGTTCCAACTTTTTTATAATTTGTTGAAACTTCAATCCTTGATAAAATTCGCTCACAAGCTGCTATTTGATAAGGTCTCATTACAAGTAGCAACTCATCAGATGTGAAGACACAATACTTTGTTAATACGTTTAACAAGGTATGTTTTGATAGAAATGTCTTGGTGAAATCTACAAGATCAGCTATGACTTTGTTACTTCCATCAGCCCAATATGAAGTGAATTCAAAACTATTACTGGTTTTTTTGCTTTTTACTTTTTGAGTTGAGCTTGTTTCTTTTATGTGACTTTCTCTGGTTGTGTTTGAATAATATTTAGTGTGCGTTCCGTTTGAAATAACAAATATTTGAATATATTCGTATAACCCTGATGCAGCCCAAAAACTGTCTCTTTGATAACGCTTGATTTGATTAAACGCTTCTCTTATTGCAACTCCTCTGCGTTTTAATTCAACATGAACCAATGGCAAGCCGTTTACTAAGATTGTTACGTCATATCTTGTGTTATGCGTACCTTCAGCTTCTTCATATTGGTTAATTACTTGTAGTTTGTTGTTATGGATGTTCTTTTTGTCCAATAAATAAATGTTTTTCGTTTCACCGTTATCACGTTTTAATGTCTGGACATGATCGGCTTGAATTTTTCTTGTTTTTTCAATAATGCTTTCATTTGAATTCGAAATGTTGTTATTAAAAAAGGTTTTCCACTCATTATCAGAAAATTTATAGTCGTTTAATTTTTCTAGTTGCACTTTTAAATTTGCAATAAGCTCAGTTTCGCTACGGATGGTTAAATAATCATAGCTTTGAGCGGATAACAACTGAATAAACTCATGTTCTAATTGAGCTTCGCTTTGATAAGAATCTGAACGAACCTCGGCTGGCTTATATTCCGCAACAACCGTGCTTTCATTTGTGCTTGCTACTATGTTATAACTCATTTATGCGACTTTCTCCTCGAATGATAATAATTTATCACGATAATACTCGTATTGTTTTTTTCTAGCCTCTATTTCTGCTGGTAATCCGATTGAAATGTCATTACATAAGGCATCAAATCTATCTAGGATTGCAACAATACGTTCTTGTTCGGCTAATGATGGAAGAGGAATTGTTACTTTATTTAAAACGGCTTGTGTTAAGCTTGGTACGCCACCAGCTGTATTGAGTTTCTCTAAATGCTCTTTTTTTAAGCAATAATAAATGTACTTTGGAATCACTTTGTTTATATCAATATCTGTATAAAATATGGTATCAACTGTCCAAAATGGCGTATCAACATAATATAATTTATCAATAGAGCCTTTTCTAGGAATTAGAACTGATGGTTTATCATATGCAAACCTATCAATATAAGTCATAATTCCACCTGTACCATATACTGGAATATCCCCTTGAGAAAAAGATTTATAATCTTTTCCATTTTTGATTTTAAGAACATCCTCTAATTTCACATATTTAACACTCTCATCATCTTCACTAAATGTAAGAAGTGAGTCACGATAATACTCATACTGTTTTTTTCGAGCTGTAAGCTCCGCTGTAAGCTCCGCTGTAAGCTCCGCTGTAAGCTCCGTGAAATTGTCCAAAATTCGGACAATTTCACGCTGTACGTCTATTGGTGGTATAGGGATTAATATTTTTTCTAATTTTGATGGTGTTACTTCAATGACTTTGGTTCCTTGTGCAATTTTAGCCTTTTGGGCGAAAAATGTACGAGTTTGTAACCAATATGCGATATATTTTGCATTTTGGTTATGCTTTAAGATTGCAGTGTGTCCACCTGTAACAATTTCTTCATCACCCAACCACGCAACGCATTTACATACATCATCTAGGTTCTCACTGGTAACAGCTATTATAATATCGTCTTTATTTACTTTTTTTAAAGTTTTAGCAAGTTCTTTTGAGACAAAGGATTTAGTTGTGTTTGTAAATGTTCCATAATAGGTATATATTTGCCCATAATGAATGCATGGTACTCCAGATTCGGTAAAGTCTGATTTTTTAAGTCCATTACCTCTTGTAATAGTTCCTATTTCACCCAAAGCCTTATACTCAACCCCATCAGGGCATAATTCTTCAATTAATTGCTCTAACTTGCTAGTCATTTTCACCCTCAACCTTCTGCGCTATTTGTTTGATTGCACGGTCAAAGTCTGATTCTATTTTTTGCTTTCTATTGTATTCGCTATATTCAGCTTCTGCTTTTGCATCGGCTTGTTTCTTGGAGATTTTGCCTTTATTTTTATCAGCCAGTACTTCATATTTTCTGAATTCTAAAAACTCATTAATACTTTTTGCAAATTCTTCCATTGTAAAAGTATTTTCACGCTCAATTAAGTCTTCAATATAATCAAAATAACCAGTTACGGCTCTTTCTAGCTGCTTAATTTCTTTTTCTCCCAAATAATTTTTTGCCACAGTAACATCAGATTTTAAAATACGACCGGCAGGAGAATTTTTCCAAGTTGTAAGCCCCATATTATCTTTGGTTTTATCTGATTTATTATAAATTATATCTGCCGCAGTTTGTCCTGTTATCGCAAAATGAAATTTGTTTTGGATAGTCGCATAAAAATCGTGGGTAAATTGAGCCGTTTTATCATAATCAATACTGCATTCGGCAAATATATCCGTAATCTGTTGCCATATACGACGTTCGCTTGCACGTATTGAGCGAACTCTCTCTAGTAATTCTTTGAAGTAGTCTTTGCCAAAAGCCGTCTTGCCTTGCTTTAAACGCTCATCATCAAGAACAAAACCTTTTTGCATAAACTCTTTAAGGATGTTAGTTGCCCATATTCTAAATTGAGTCGCTTTTGCAGAATTTACACGATAGCCGACTGAAATAATCGCATCCAGATTATAAAATAATGTTAAGTAATTTTTACCATCACTGGCAGTTGCCGAGATTTTCTCGGTAACTGAATCTTTATTTAATTCGCCATCTTCGAAAATATTCTTAAGGTGCAATGATATATTATCAGTAGTACAGCCAAATAATTCAGCCATGGCTTTTTGTGAAAGCCATATTGTTTCATCCTTTATAATTGCATTAACTTTGGCATCACTATCAGGCGTATTGTATATTAAAAATTGAAAATCTTTATTCATTACCCAGCCTCGATTTCAGCAACAATTTTATCAATCTCAGTTCTAAGTTCGTGCTGCCGTCCAACAATTCTTTCAATTTCTTTATTAAGTACAGTTATATTAACAACTTCTCTTGTATCCTTTTGCTCAACATAAGTACTTACAGACAAATTATAATCACTTTTTTCTACTTGTGAATTTGGAATAAGTTTTGAAATATGCTCTTTATCTGTACGATCAATATAAGTTTGAAGAATTGAATTGATGTTATTTGCTTTTAATTTGTTATTATTGGTTATTTTTACACATTCTTTACTTGCATCAATGAATAGAGTGGCATTATCATTTTTTGATTTTTTCAATACCATTATGCAAGTAGCAATAGATGTTCCAAAAAACAAGTTATCAGGTAGTTGAATCACGCAATCGACAAAATTGTTATCAATTAAGTATTTTCTTATCTTTTGTTCTGCTCCGGCTCTGTACATAATCCCCGGGAAGCAAACAATCGCAGCGGTTCCGTTGGTGGCAAGCCAGGAAAGTGAATGCATTATAAACGCCAAGTCAGCTTTTGACTTTGGAGCAAGAACTCCGGCAGGAGAAAATCGTGGATCGTTTATCAAAAGAGCATTGTCATCACCTTCCCATTTTATAGAATAAGGAGGATTTGAAACGATAGCTTCAAACGGTTCATCATCCCAATGCTTTGGATCTGTAAGAGTGTCCCCGTGTGCAACATCAAATTTGTCATAATCAATGTCGTGTAAAAACATATTTATACGACATAGGTTATATGTTGTAATATTTATTTCCTGACCGTAAAAACCTTGTCTTACTTTATCTTTTCCAAGAATTTTAGCAAAGTTCAAAAGCAAAGAACCACTACCGCATGCAGGGTCATAAACTTTGTTTACTTCTGTTTTTCCAGCAATAGCAATCCTGGTAAGTAACTCTGAAACTTCTTGAGGTGTATAGTATTCTCCACCACTTTTCCCTGCATTTGAAGCGTACATACCCATTAAAAACTCATAAGCATCGCCAAAAGCATCGATAGTATTATCTTGAAAATCTCCAAGATTCATACGATCTATACCTTTTAAGAGTTTAACAAGGCTTTCGTTCCTTTTTGCAACAGTTGCACCTAATTTGTTGCTATTAACATCGATATCATCAAACAATCCTTTTAAGTCAGATTCGCTTTCTGAACCTATAGCAGAATTTTCAATATTTTTAAATATTTTCTCAAGAGTTTCGTTTAAGTTTTCATCTTTATCAGCTTTTTTCTTTACGTTTTCAAATAATTCACTTGGATATATAAAAAAGCCTTTTGTTGTAACCAGTTCATCTTTAGCATCTTTAGCTTCATCATCGCTTAATTTTGCATAATCAAAATCAGTATTTCCAGCTTCAATTTCACATTTATTAATGTAGTTGGTTAGATTTTCTGAAATGTATCGGTAGAACAAAATGCCTAAAATATATTGTTTAAAATCCCAACCGTCAACACTGCCTCTGAGGTCATCTGCGATGCTCCAAATTGTACGGTGCAACTCTGCACGTTCTTGCTCTTTTTTATTATCCATACTAGTTGCCACTCTTTCACCCTACGCATAATATTTTTGTCTTCATTATATCAAGAACATGAATACATGTCCCTAAAATACATATCATATTTACAAGAATATATTTTTTGCTCAAAAATTTTACGGACAAAAATTTCCTGAAAATGAAAGTTTTGTAAACTTGAAAAGCTTGATGTGTTTTTGATTTTAAAAAACAAGACTTTCTAAAATCGGTTTTAAGTAAATGAAAAAGGGTGGTTGAGTTTAAAGAAACAAAACCACCGATTTATAACGAGTTTTACATAATACTTCTTATAAGGCATAACTAGTATAATATACCTAAAAGCATTGCCAGCCTCCGCCTAGAGCTTTATATACATTTATAGTCTGCAAATTCACTTGGGTTTTGCTGGATATAAGCTGAGCCTGGTTATTTATATATGTTTTTTCAGCATCCAGTGTTTCGATTTGATTCTTTAATCCAATTTGATAGGCCTTATTCAGCATTTTATAAGCCTTATGGCTTGATTGAACTGTTTTTGCAAGTTCATTTTGAGTCTTCTTTGATGCCTGAAGATAATTTATGCCTGATTCCACTTCTTTTAGTGCGTCAAGAACGGTCTGTCTTAGATCTGTATCGGCGGCTCTTACTCTTGCTTTACTGGCATCAAGGTTTGCTTTTAAAAACTTTCTGTCAAAGATTTTCCAATTTATTACAGGAGCTATAGACCATAAACCGCCGACTAAATCTGTAATATCGGTTATGTTTACATACTGAAATCCGATATTTCCATTTAAACGTATAGAGGGATAAAGATCTGCTTTAGCAGCTCCTGCAAGGGCAAGAGATTCAGCAAGATTTCTTTGAGCCTGTCTTATGTCAGGTCTTCTTAGAATGGCTTCAGCAGGTGTTCCGGCAGCAATAAAAACAGGAGCTTCAGGTAATGGTTTTGCTTCAATAAGCTCTGCTGTTAATACATCAGGACTTCTGCCTGTAAGAACAGCTATATTATAAATATTCGCTTTTATAGCTGCTTCAAGCTCAGGTAACTGTGAACTTAGAGACTCAAGAAGAGATTTTGCCCTTATAACATCAATTTCAGGAGCGAGCCCTATTTTATACTTTGATTGAGTGAGCTCATAATTTCTTGTTTGCAATCTGATATTATCGTTTAAATTAGCAAGCAGGGCTTGATTCCCTCTTAATTCCATATAATTTTTGGCTAGATCAGATATTAAAGAAACCAGTACAGTTCTTTTAAGCTCATTTGACTCTTCAATTCTTTCTGTAGCCGCAATTACTTCCCATCTGTTTTTTCCCCACAAATCCATTTCCCAAGAAGTGTCGAATCCTGCATTCAATAAATCAAGCGATTTTCCTGTAGCATTATTATTTGCCGCAAAAAACTGATACCTTGAATATTTTGCAACTGCATCTATCTGTGGATATAAAGCTGTTTTAGCTCCGGCTCTCAGTGCTTTTGTTTCCTGAATTCTCGCAACAGCAGTTTGCAGGTCGTAATTAAACTTTGCAAGATCGTTAATGTATTCGCTAAGCTGCGGGTCATTAAACTGTTCCCACCATTTAATTACAGGGTCATTCTGTGTAATAAAAGGCGTATTTTTACTCCAATTAGCAGGTGCTTCAACAGGTGCAAGCTTTATATCAGGTTTGACTTTTGGAAAGCCACGAGAATATACCGGTTGAGCCAGTATTATTGATAATAAAAGTAATATAGTGATTTTTTTAGACATTATTCGAGCCTCCTTCTAAAGAACCACGCTGTGCCGGTGAGAGTAACAATTGAAATTAAAAACATGGGAATTAAATTCGCCATAACTACATCAAAGGGCAGATCTTTGAGGAATATTCCTTTTGATATAGTAATAAAGTATCTTAATGGATTTAATAAAGTTAAATGCTGAAGCCAAACAGGCATATTTTCAATAGGAGTGGCAAATCCTGACAGCACTATAGATGGAGAAGTGAACATAAATGATCCTAAAATTGCCTGTTGTTGGGTTTTAGCAATAGACGATATAAAAAGCCCTATCCCTATAACTGATAAAAGAAATACAAAAACACTTAAGATAAGTAACCAGAATGAGCCTGTAAAAGGAATTTCAAATATAAGTACGGCAAGAGGAATCATTATAAATGCTTCTGCCATCCCTGCTATTAATCCGGGAACAGTCTTTCCTATAAGAATTTCAAATGGTTGAATCGGAGAAACAAGAAGTTGGTCAAAAGTCCCAAGTTCTCTTTCTCTTGCAATGGAAAGTCCTGTTATAACAAGAGCGAGTGTTAAAATAAGGATTCCGAGCAGTCCTGGAACTGTAAACCAAATATATTCATTATTCGGATTAAACCAAGTTCTTGTAATAACTGAATTTTCAATTTTAGACATATTAAATTTATCAGCTGTTTCTGAATTAAATCCGTCAAGAATTCTGTTGATATAACCATATACTATCTGAGAAGTGTTTGATTTTCTGCCGTCAAGAATAACTTGCACTTCGGCAGGTTCTCCTTTAAGAACTTTTCTGGAAAAATTTTGCTGAAAGCTCATCACTGCGATTACTTTTTGTGTATTTATATAATCTGCCGCTTCATTATAATTTTTTAGATAATAAATTTTTTGAAACGTATTTGATCCTCTGAATTTTTCAATCAGGTCTTGAGAAATACTTCCTCTGTCATTATTAATAACAGCTATATTTACATTTTTAACTTCTAATGTTGCAGCTAAAGAAAAAACAAAAAGCTGAACTAAAGGCATTATAATAAGTATTCCACGGCTCTTTTTATCACGCCAAAGTGATTGAAGCTCTTTTATAATCAACGTAATAATTTTACTAAACATCAGTCAAGCCTCTTTACAGTTTTTTTAGCAGTTATCACAAACAAAAACAAGCCGATTAAAAACATTTTGAAGATATTCGGAAATAAAAGTGCGGGTACATCTCCTGTCAAAAAAAGAGTTTGCATATTTGATACAAAATGTCTTGCAGGAATCAGCATTGTAATTATCTGCATAGGTTTTGGCATACTTGCTATTTCAAAAAGAAATCCTGAAAGTAAAAAAGCAGGTAATAATCCTACAAAAAGAGAAATTTGAGCTGCTACAAACTGATTTTTAGCAATTGATGAGATAAATAAACCTAATCCGAGTGCAGAAAACAAGAACACACCGCATGTTAAACTTAACATCAGGAAAGAAGCTTTAAAAGGCAGATCAAAAAGTAAAATTGAAACAAAAATAAGTACATAGGCTGAAATCATTCCTAAAATAAAATATGGAATGATTTTTCCCGCTAATATTTCAAAAATACTTACAGGAGTTGACATAAGAGCTTCCATTGTTCCTCGTTCCCATTCCCTTGCAATTACAAGGGATGTTAAAAGTGTTCCGCTGATCGATAAAATAATGCCTAGAGAACCGGGAACTAAAAATCTTTTGCTTTCAAGCTCAGGGTTAAACCAAAATCTCGGACGAGAAGAAATTAATTGTTTTGTTTTCTGCTTATCAGTGACAGCTTTTTGACTTTGCCAATTACTCCACGCTCCTGTTGCGTAATTTTGAACAAAATTTGCGGTATTTGGATCACTGCCGTCTGTTATAATCTGAATTTTTGGAGTATCGTTTTCCTTTTTTAAAGATTTTGAAAAATCCTGCGGTATTACTATTATTCCGTTAATTTCTCCGGATGTGAGCTGTTTTTTAAAAACATGCCTATCAGTTGATGTTCTTACATCAAAATATTTTGAATTTGTGTAGGATTTAACAAGAGATTGAACTTCTACTCCGGTGTCTTCCATGATAATACCGATTTTAAGTTTTTGAATATCGAGAGACAAGCCGAATCCGTATAAAAACAGGAGCATTGTAGGTAGTAAAAAGGCTATCATAAGACTACTAGGGTCTCTGAATATCTGAAAAGTCTCTTTTATCATAAGCCCCTTAAGTCTTTTTAATACAACAACGTTCATTCTACCTCCTTATTTTCTGCATCGGCAGATTTAATCAACTCAATAAAAGTGTCTTCAAGAGTAGGGGCAGGTAGGGTTTTTGATTTTACACTTTCCTTTAAACTGTCAGGTGAGCCTGATGCAATTATATTGCTTCTGTAAACAAGCGCTATTCTGTCGCAATATTCTGCTTCATCCATAAAGTGAGTTGTAATTACTACTGTTACACCTTTTTCAACCATGCCGTTTATATGAGTCCAAAACTCCCTTCTTGTTAACGGATCAACTCCTGAAGTGGGTTCATCAAGAAATAAAACAGGAGGATTGTGCATAACAGAGCAAGACAGGGCAAGTCTTTGCTTAAAACCAAGGGGCAGTTCTTCTGCGGAGGTATTAAGATAAGGCTTTAATCCAAAAATTTCTATCATTTTACCTATCCTGTCTTTCTTTATAGTTCCTGAAAGACCATAAACGCCGGCAAAGAAATTAAGATTTTGTTTTACACTCAAATTGTTATACAAGGAAAATTTTTGAGCCATATAACCAAGTTTTGATCTTGCGATTGCAGGAGCTGTCCTCAAATCATAACCTGCAACAGAAGCTGTACCTAAAGTCGGCTTTAATAAGCCGCACATCATTTTAAAAGTTGTAGATTTACCGGCTCCGTTTGGTCCTAAAAGTCCAAATATTTCACCTTTTTTTATTGAAAAATTAATATTGTTTGCAGCGGTAAAATCTCCGAATTTTTTAGTCAGATTAATCGCTTTGACAACTTCTTTTTCATTACTTTCAATAGGCGATATAATTTCAGACAATTCGGATGTTCCTCCTGGACCACCTCCGAGAATATCTATAAAACCGTCTTCAAACCTCGGTGTAACCGCAGTTAAAATTAAATTAGGCGAAATATATTTTATTTTAAGAGTGTTATCAGAATTAGCAGTTACAATTCTTACATTGCTGCCTTGAATTATTCCGTCTATTACCGTTTCATCTTTTAAAACTTTTGAAAGAACATTTCTTGGTGAGGTTTCAATATTTTGAATCTGAAAGACTCTGCCTTTTACACGAGAATTCAAATTTTCAGGAGAACCGTTAAAAAGGATTTTACCTTCGTTTATAAGTATTACATTGTCAGATTTTTCAGCTTCATCAAGATAAGCTGTACTCCATACAACTGCCATAGAATCATCCACAAGTTCTTTCACCATAAGCCAAAGTTCTCTTCGTGAAACAGGATCAACTCCGACACTTGGCTCATCAAGAAGCAAAAGAGAAGGCTTTTTTATCAAACAACAAGCAAGTCCAAGCTTTTGCTTCATCCCTCCAGAAAGGTTTCCGGCTAATCTTGTCTTAAATCGTTTCAAATCTGTAAATTGTAGCAATTTTTCAAAAGCAACTTGTTTTTCTTCTCCAGCAACATTTTTAAGATCAGCGTATAAATTCAAATTTTCAATAACTGTTAAATCTTCATACAAACCAAACTTTTGAGGCATATAACTGATAATTTGCTGAACTTGATTTGCATTCTTAACTGTATCAAAATCATCAACTAAAATGTGACCCGAATTAGGTTTAAGCAGACCTGCTATGCTTCTTATCAATGTTGTTTTTCCCGCTCCGTCAGGTCCAACAAGTCCTGTTATTTCACCTGTTGAAACTGATGCACTCATGCAATCTATCGCAGGCTTATCAGATTTTGGGAATGCTTTTGTCAAAGCATTAATTTTTACCAGAATCTTTTTCATTTTCTTTTCCATTATTCAAATACAAGTTGACTGTAACTGGCATTCCCTGCCTTAGCTCATTTTCAGGGTCTTTTACTATTACCCTTAATCTGTAAACCAAATCCGTTCTTAATTCTTTTGTTTCAACTGATTTTGGAGTAAACTCTGCGACAGGAGAAATAAAACCGATTTGTCCCTTATAGACCTTATCCGAATATGTATCCGTTTTAATTTCAGCAATCATCCCTGGATAAATTTTTCCTAAATCTACTTCATCAATGTATGCTTGTATCCATTTCGGGTCATTTAACGAAAGGGAATAAACTGTTTGAGTTGCCGAAACAACAGCACCCGGTTCTTGAACCCTTGTAAGTATTACTCCATTTGAAGGCGATATAAGTTTTGTATAATAAATATTTTTCATTGATCCTGACAAATTGGCTTTTGCTGCTTCAAGATTAGCTCTGGCTGCTTGAATATCTTCTTTACGAGGACCATTTATTGCTTCTTTCAATGCCTGTTCGGCTGAACTTAATTTTGCTTTAGCTTCTTTTACTTGAGTTTGTGTATTTTGAAATTCTTGTAAAGATACAACATTAGCTTCATAACCGAGTTTGTTTTTTTCAAGAAGTTTCTCTGAGTTTGCAAGAGTTGCTTTTTTCTCTCTGGTATTTGCTTCTGCTTGAGCGATTTGTTCTGATCTTGTTCCTGCTAAAAGTTCATTAAGCTGAGCCTGTTTAACCATAGTTTCAGCTTTGGCTTGATTTACATTGTCCTCAAATTCATTTTGATCTAAGTTCGCAAGCACTTGACCTGCCTTGACTCGATCTCCTTCTTCAAAAGGCATTTTAATAATCCTGCCACCAATTCTAAAGCTTAGATTAACTTCTCTTATATCTACATTCCCATACAGGGTAAGTATATTAGAATCTTTTTTCTCCTTGGTAAAATAAAACCAAGCAAATACAGCCAAACTAATTAAAATAACTCCAGCTATAAGAAATTTTTTCATAAAGAACCTCCGACAGAACTTATAATCGCATTTGTTTGATTTAAAATTATTTCTTTTATAAACTTTATATTTTCTTCTGTTAAATCATTTTGACCAAGAGCTCTGAGTATCGCCTGTTTGTTCATCCTAAAAGATATTATCTGACCAATAATACTGCTAACCCTAAATATTACTTCAGGATTAGATTCTTTTTTATCAATAAGAATACCGATAAGTTTGCGAAAAGTTATATGAATATGCTTTATTGCTGTTTCGTACAGAATTTCAAATGCTGCCGTCGGCTCTGTCTGCTCTCTAATTATCAATACAGGAAAGCTGTTAGGAATTTCTTTACTTAAAATAAATTCTGAAAAAACTTCAATAACTTCATTAAATAAAATTTTAGCTTCTTCTTTTGTTATATTTTCTTTAATTTCAATTTTTTTTATAATTGGCTCTATTTGCATAAAAACCTTTTTTGCAATAGTTTCAATTACAGATTTGTATAATCCTTCTTTATTATTAAAGTAGTATGGGATTGAGGATATATTAACTCCTGCTTTTTCACATATTTGCCTTGTACTTGTTCCATCAAATCCATTAATTGCAAAAAGCTCTAACCCTGCCATTAACAGCTTATCTTTTGATTCAATATTATTATTAGTTTTTAGCATTTTACACCTATACTTTTTTAAAGTTATCTAAGCTTTTTTATATTAAATCAATCGTTTGATTATGTCAATCGATTGATTTAATATAAAAAAATTAATTATTTCCTTAAGCGTTTGACAAAATACAATATTAGTATTACAGTGCCAATATACTAACTTATTAAGAAAGATCAAAATGTTTAAAATTTCCGAATCAACAGCAATAGCCTTGCATTCAATGATTTACATAGTCAACAGGGAAGATAAAATCATTCCCCTTAAAGAAATTGCCGGGAAATTTAATATTTCAGAGCATCACCTTTCAAAGGTGCTGCAAAGACTTTCTAAAGAAGGCTTTATTAAATCTGTTAAAGGTCCTAAAGGCGGGTTTTCCATTACTAATGAATACAAAAATATAACTTTTTTAGAAATATATGAAATGATGGAAGGCAAAATTAAAAGGCAAAACTGCCTGTTTAATTCAAATCCAAACAGTTGCGATAAATGCATTATGAATAATTTAATAGACGACATGAACGAAAAACTTATTGATTTTATGAAAAACAGAAAAATATCGGATGTAATGCTGTAGAAAATTGAGGTCAAAAATGAAAAGAAAAATAATAAAAATCGATGAAGAAAAATGTAATGGCTGTGGAGTATGTATTCCTGATTGCCCTGAAGGTGCATTGCAAGTTATAGACGGTAAAGCAAGACTTGTAAGTGATTTATTTTGTGACGGGCTTGGAGCATGTATAAAGGCTTGTCCTCAAGGAGCAATGACAACAGAAGAAAGAGAAGCCGAGCCTTATGATGAGTACAAGGTTATGGAAAATGTTGTCAAAGGCGGACAGAATGTTATCAAAGCTCACTTAAAGCATTTAAAAGACCATGGCGAAGACAAACTGCACGAACAAGCAATAGATTTTCTAACTAAAAATGGTTTTGAAATTCCTGTTATCGAAGAAGAAACATTGCCGTGCGGATGCCCTGGGACAATGCAGAAAGACTTAAGTAAGGAAAAGAAGTCATCAAATCAGTCTGTACAGAATATAAATATGCAGTCGGAACTTAATAACTGGCCTATACAGCTTAAGCTTTTAAACCCTAATGCAGGTTATCTTAAAAATGCAGATTTAGTAATAGCTGCAGATTGTACAGCTTTTTCATATCCTAATTTCCATCAAAAATTCCTAAAGGATAAAATCCTTATTATGCTTTGCCCAAAACTGGACAGTGATTTGGATTCTTATGTTGATAAATTAACAAGTATTTTTGAAAAGCAGGATATTAACTCAATAACTCTTGTAAGAATGGAAGTTCCATGTTGCGGAGGTGTTGAAGTGCTCATTAAGCAAGCAATGCAGCAATCAGGCAAAAATATAATCATTAAAGAATATGTAATATCAATAAATGGAGACATAGTATAAACTGGAGAAAACAAATGTTTTTAGAGAAATTATTTGGTAAAAAAGACAAAAAAGAAGGAGAATCAAAAATGAGTATGTTTTGTTATCAATGTCAGGAAGCAGCTAAAGGAGAAGGCTGTCAAATTCAGGGCGTTTGCGGAAAAAAAGAAGATACAGCTAAGCTTCAGGATTTACTTATTTATTCAACAAAAGGAATTGCAGAAGTTGTAACTAAAGGCAATCTTGATGTAAATGAGTTAAAAGATGTTAATCATCAGGTTCTAACCAGCCTTTTTATTACAATTACAAACGCTAATTTTGATGATGATGCGATAGCAGAGCAAATCAGAAAAAATATTGCAGCAAGAAATGAATTAAAAGCAAAAGCTTCAGCAAGCAATCTTCATGATGCTGCGACTTTTGAAGTCAGCTCAAAGGAATCAATGATAGAAAAAGCTGCATCTATAGGTGTTTTATCAACAGAGAATGAAGATGTTCGCTCTTTAAGAGAAATGATTATATATGGCTTAAAAGGTATGGCTGCTTACACAGAGCACGCTGTTAACTTAGGTAAGGAAAATAATGATATTTATTCATTCATTTATGAAGCCCTTGCAGCTACATTAAATGATTCGCTTTCGGCTGATGATTTAGTTGCTTTGACATTAAAAACAGGTGAATACGGTGTAAAAGCAATGGCTCTTCTTGATGAAGCCAATACTTCAAAATACGGTAACCCTGAAATTACAGAAGTAAATATCGGCGTTAGAAACAATCCTGCTATATTAATTTCAGGTCACGACTTGAAGGATTTGGAGCAACTTCTTGAACAAACTCAAGGAACCGGTGTTGATGTTTATACACACAGCGAAATGCTTCCTTCTCACTATTATCCTGCTTTCAAAAAGTACGATAATTTGGTTGGAAACTATGGAAATGCTTGGCATAAACAGCTTGAAGAATTTGAAACATTCAACGGACCTATTCTTTTTACAACAAACTGCATAGTTCCTCCAAGAAAAGAAGAAATAAGAGAAAGAATCTTCACAACAGGTTCTTCAGGTTACCCTGGCTGCAAGCACATTGTTCCTGATGCAAACGGTAAAAAAGATTTTTCTGAAGTTATCGAAATGGCGAAAAAACTTCCTGCCCCTACAGAAATTGAAACAGGCAAGCTGGTTGGCGGATTTGCACACAATCAGGTGTTAGCTCTTGCTGATAAAGTTGTTGAAGCTGTAAAAGCCGGTGCTATCAAAAAATTCTTCGTAATGGCAGGCTGTGACGGCAGAATGAAATCAAGAGAATACTTTACAGAATTTGCTCAGAAACTGCCTAAAGATACAGTAATCCTTACAGCAGGCTGTGCGAAATATCGTTACAACAAGCTTAATCTTGGTGATATCGGCGGAATCCCAAGAGTTCTTGATGCAGGTCAGTGTAATGATTGTTACTCACTTGCAGTTATCGCTCTTAAGTTGAAAGAAGTATTCGGACTTGATGATATCAATAAACTTCCCATAGCTTTTAATATCGCTTGGTACGAGCAAAAAGCGGTTATAGTTCTTCTTGCCCTGTTGCACCTTGGTGTTAAAAATATTCACCTTGGGCCAACATTACCGGCATTCTTATCTCCGAATGTTGCAAAAGTTCTTGTTGAAACATTCGGTATCGCAGGAATCGGGACAGTAGACGAAGACATTCAGCTGTTTATGGCGCAATAAATTCTCTAAAGCCCATTCTGGATTAACAGAAGGGGCTTTTCCCAAAAAAGGACATAACAATCACAAACTTTAAAATGGCACTTTTAAGACCTCAACATAAACATTAAGGACCGCAGGTGAAAATGATAACAGAATTAATAAATAAAATGATTGAATATGAAACAGGATGTCCAAAAAGAATTAACCATTTTTTGAAAGTATGGGCATTTGCAAGGCAGATTGCTGAAAATGAAAATATTCATTCAAAAACAAAATTTATTATTGAATCTGTAGCAGTTATTCACGATATAGGAATAAAGCCGAGCTTAGTAAAGCACAACTCCAGCGCAGGGCATTATCAACAAATTGAAGGACCTCCTGTCGCTGAAAAATTTTTGAGCGAATCAGGATTTGATAAAGAATCTATTGATAGAATATGGTTTTTGATAGCAAATCACCATAACTATGAAAAAATTGATGGTATTGATTATCAAATTCTAATCGAAGCTGACTTTTTGGTTAATATCTTTGAAGATGGGCTCAGTAAAGAAAAAATAATTTTAATAAAAGAAAAATATTTTAAAACAGCAGCAGGAAAAGAGATTTTAACAAAGCTGTATTTAAAATAAAAAGCGATATAATAAACCTTGTAAAATTGTTAAATTGCCAAAGGAGAAATAATGATTAAAAAATTCTTTTCTACAGGAGTCGTATTTCTAAATAAACTTAAATTCCCTCAAAAATTTATAATAATTAGTTTAACTCTTTTGTTCCTTATTGGCTTTATGTTATTGAATCTTGTAAGCCAAATGAATGAAAGAATAGCTTTTGCAAATAAAGAGAAGGAGGGAATTGTTTATATACAATCCCTAATGAAGCTTATGCAAAATCTTCAGCAACATCGTGGTATGGCTAGCGCTTATTTAAACGGAGATAATGCTTTTAAACCAAGGCTAGTTCAAAAAGAATCAGAAATAGAACAAAATGTTAACAAGATTAATGATTTAACTCATAAAAATAAAGAATACCTGAAAATATCTGATAAATGGTCTTTAATGGATAGTAAATTAGCACAACTGATAAAAGACTATTCTCATATGAAGCCTAAAGAGAGTTTTAGCAAGCACACTGAATTCATAAGTGAGTTACTGTTATTTTCTTCATACATATCAGACACTTCAAATTTAACATTTGATCCTGACATCGATTATTCTTATATGATTGATATTAATTTTGCAAAAATACCTCATATCACTGAAAACCTAGGACAAATAAGAGCTGTTGGTTCAGGAATGCTTGCAAGCAATGACAAAACAATTGAATCCAAACTTAAGCTATTGGTTCGTGAAACTTTAATAAAAAATGATAATGAATCTTTAAAAAATGGAATCGAAAAAGTTTTTAATGCAAATTTAAGTATTAAAACTCAACTTATTAATGACTTTGAACAAACCTATGAGGGCAACAAGGTCTTTTTGAACCAGCTTGAAGCTAATATTATTAATTTGAACGATTATAAAATTTCAGCAAAAGAATTTTTTAATAACGCAACAGCAACCATTGATACAAATTACGTCTTCTTTGATAAAAGTGTAAATATCCTGAATAAATTATTCGATAAAAAAATAATTGAATATTCACATTTTAGAAATTTTGTAATATTAATTTCATTGGTATCTTTAGCAGTATCAGTATATTTATTCATAGCCTTATATTTATCAATAATACAAACAATTAATTCGCTTGATAATAATTTATGTAAAATAGCTGAAGGAGATTTAACAGAACAGGTAGCTGTAGATACACAAGATGAGCTTAGCAATGTTGCTTTATCTGTGAATAATATGTCTGAAAAATTTCGTTCTTTATTGGTACAACTAATAAAATCTATTGAGGAAATATCTGCAAGCTCTGAAGAAATGTCTGCTTGTGCTGACCAAACAGCTCAAGGTTCCCAGCAAACTGCGAATAGTACTGCACAACTTGCTCAAGGGGCTCAAGATGTATCAGAAAATGTAGAAAAAGGTGCTACTGCTGTTGAATCAATGAATAAAGTTATTCAATCCATATCAGAAGAAGCTGTCAACGTTGCAAAACTTGGAAATGACACAGAATCTAATGCAAATGACGGAAAAGGACATGTAAAAAAAGCAGTTGATAAAATCGGCAGCATTAAAACAGTAGCGGAAGATATTTCTCTAACTATTGGAGCTCTTGGAAAATTAAGCTCTGAAATAGAAACAATTATTGATCTCATTAAAAATATATCGAGCCAAACAAATCTTTTGGCTTTAAATGCTGCAATAGAAGCTGCAAGGGCTGGAGAGCACGGTAAAGGATTTGCTGTAGTGGCAGACGAAGTAAAAAAACTTGCTAGCCAATCAGGAGAAGCAACTGATAAAATAACAGGCATGATTAAGGAAATTCAAAGTAAGACAAGCCTGGCAGTTACAACAATGGATAAAGCCAGCAATGAAGTTGAAGAAGGGGTAACAGTTATTAACAATGCGGGCAAAGCACTTGAAAATGTAATAGATCAGGTTAAACAAGCCAACAGCAAAATCCAGGGGATCGCCAAAGAAATTGATGGTGTTGCCGATAGCTCTCAAGATGTAGTAATTATGATGGAAAATATTTCAGCTGTAACTGAAGAAACTGCAGCAAGCGCAGAAGAAATTTCTAGCATAACGGAAGAACAGACAGCAAGTATGCAAGAAATTAGCGCAAGCTCTCAAACTCTTGCCAAAATCGCCGAAGAGTTAAATAAATATGTTTCGGTATTTAAAATATAATAAAGAATACTCAACAGCGAAACAAGGAAGGACAAATATTATGAACAATAATTTTGCTAAAAAGATTATAAATCTTAAAGAAGCAATCGACTATCAAGAAAATTCAATTGTAAGTAAAACAATAACAACAAATCAAAATAGCTCTTTAACACTTTTTGCATTTGATAAAGGGCAATCAATAGCATCTCATTCAGCTCCTGTTGATGCGGTAGTTCAAGCTGTTGAAGGCGAAGTTGAAATAACAATTTCAGGCGAAAAGTTTGATCTGAAAGAAGGAGATATTATTTTGATGCCAAAAGGTGAGCCACACGGGTTGGTTGCATTGACAAAATTCAAAATGGCGCTATTTAAAGTTTAATCTATTTTTACAAAACAAGTTTTTATAGACTCATTCATTTTTTCATTTTGACCAAGACTTCATGATACGTTAACCAGAACTGGATGATACTTTATAGGACTCTTTATTATAAGAACCGTTTCGTGGATTTCCCGCAGACTTGTAGGATTTGCGTTTTTTTTCAAAACCGTCTTTACGCTCGCCTTGTGGAGAATCTGATCTTTTGCCATCAGGTGATTTAAAGGATTTGTACCCGGATTCACTATCATTTTTTCTGTTTTGTGAGCTTTTTTCATCAAAAGAACGCTTGTTCTGAAAATCATTTTCCTTTCTTCGCGGATATCCGGAACGCCTGCCTTTATTTTCAGAATTAGCAAATTTATTAAACCTTCTGTCAGAAGATCTTTTGTTTGTAATGAATTCTTTAACGGGAGCTTCAAAATCGACAGTATGGTCAAAATTGTCATTTTCTTTCTCAATAGTCATTTTAAGCAGTGCAGCCGCAATATCAAGAGATGTATATTCTTCTCCCAGAAAAAGTTCGAGCTGATTTACATATTTGCTTAAATGTCCTGCTTCAATTGTTTCAACTATTTTTAAAATACACAAATTCATCTTTGTTACTTCGATTTCATCTATAGTTGGGACAGACTGCCTTTGAATTTTAATTCCGTTAGTTCTTTCTATCCTTTGCAGGTTATAAATTTGCTTTCCTGTTATGAAAGTATAGGCTGTTCCTGTTTTCCCCGCCCTCGCTGTCCTGCCGATTCTATGGATATAATCCTCGTCATCTCTTGGAAGATCATAATTAAACACTGCTTCTATGTCGTTTACGTCTATACCTCTGCCTGCAACGTCAGTCGCAACAAGTATTTCAACAGCACCGTTTCTGAAACCGTTCATTACTTTATCACGCTGATTTTGTCCCATATCTCCATGCAGTGCGTCAGCAAAATATCCGCGTATTTTCAAATCTTCAACAAGCCTGTCAACCTGACTTTTTGTATTGCAAAATACAAGCCCTAACTTGATATTATAAATATCCAGCAATCGGGCGAGCAATTCCGGCTTATTTTTATCCTGAACTTCATAATAAACCTGATTAATCTTCGGCGCATTTATCTTCTTATTCGCTACATTGATATTAACAGGATCTTTTTGATACTGTTTTGTCAACTCTAAAATATCCTGAGCCATAGTGGCAGAGAACATGACAGTCTGTCTATCTTTCGGAGTGTCTTTAAGTATAACTTCCATATCATCTCTAAAGCCCATATCAAGCATTTCATCTGCTTCATCAAGAACCACAGTCATTACAGAATGCATTTTTATTGAGCCTCTTCTCATATGGTCCATAGTTCTGCCCGGTGTCCCTATTACTACCTGAACACCTTTTTTGAGGGTTCTGAGCTGTCGTTCTATTTCCTGTCCGCCGTAAATAGGAACCACCCACAAATTTTCCTTATATTTCAGGAGTTTACGAAATTCTTCAGTCACTTGAATTACAAGTTCTCTTGTAGGGCATAATACTATTGCCTGTAATTCTTTGCTTTCAGAATCAAGTTTTTCTATTACCGGTATCGCAAAAGCAGCGGTTTTGCCTGTGCCTGTCTGTGCCTGACCTATCAAATCTTTTCCGCTTAATAATACTGGTATTGCTTCTGATTGAATTGGCGATGTTTCTTCAAATCCCATATCCTTTACGGCAAGGAGAAGTTCTTTAGATAAGCCGAGTTCTTCAAATCTTAGTTTTGTCATTTTTATTACTTCTTTCAATATTTAAATGCCCTCACACATTCCTAGAATGTAAGAGAGCATTTAAATTACATTAAAGGTTGAATACTTTTTTTATTATACTTCAAAAGTTCCCGAATATCTAAAACAAGCATCTTCTAATTAAATTTTTGGGCATGAATGTCTTTTATTTTGGGATTGTTGGCAAATTCAAAAAACATCGGTTTTGTTTCGTCTTACATACCCGTCGTTCAGTGTCAAAATGACTTAATATTTTTCTGTATAAAGAATTATTCTCTTTATAGTAAGCCGGGGGGATAATTATATCCTGCAAAAACCATTCTTTATCAAACCCATGTTTTCTCTTGTATTTAACGCTTCAAGTGGTAAACTTTAAATTATCAAAACTTGGGTTCGTAGCTCAATGGTAGAGCAATCGGCTCTTAACCGATTGGTTGAAGGTTCGAGTCCTTCCGGGCCTATTTTTTATTGAAAAATTTTTTATTCCTTAAATCTGTATCCCACACCCCAGACTGTTTCGATGTAATTGTTTTTTGCTCCCAGCTTTTTCCTTAAGCCCACAATCATGACATCGACAGATCTGTCTGTAATAAGATGATCCTCTCCTCTTACCGCTTCAATAATCTGATATCTGGTAAAAACCCTTCCCGGATACATTGCAAAAAGTTGAAGAACACGAAATTCGAGATAAGTAAGATCAAGTGCTTTTCCTTTAACTATAACTTCATGCCGCAGCGGATTGATTTCCAGATCCCGAATTTTTATCGGTTCATTACCGGAAATATCTGAAGATCTGCTTTTCTTAAAAATGTTTTTAATTCTTGCCAGAAGTACCATTATGCTGTAAGGCTTAGTCACATAGTCATCTGCCCCCAGTTCAAAACCTGAAACAATGTCAAAATCATCACTTTTACCGGTAACCATTATTATGGGAATGTTTTTTGTTGAAGGGTTACTTCGTAAGATTTTGCATATATTCAGACCGTCGGTATCTGGTAAAACAACGTCCAAGAGGAATAAATCAGGCAGCTGTGTTTTTAAAAACTTCATCGCTTCTTTCCAACAGGATGCCGTGGTTACTTTATAGCCTTCTTTAGACAGGTTGTACTTAACAAACCTGCGCATTTCCTCTTCGTCTTCAATAACCAGTATAGATTTATCTCTCATAACACCGCTTAACACTTAGTAAAATATATAATCTGTTATATATTGGAGGATATATTATGAGTATAACAAAAATTTTTAAAAAATTGAATTTTTAAATTAAAAAATGTTTTATCTTGTTCATAAAATAGTCAAGAGCCCCTCTGTTTGCGGAAAAAATCTCAGAGCAGGACAGACTTGCCAGATTATATATTTCAGGCTCCGATAGCAATTTGTCAAAAGCGCAGTAAAGCTCGCTGGTGTTTTTAACAATCTGAGCAGCGCCTTTTGAAGTCAGATATTCATAAATATCTTTGAAATTAAAAACAGTCGGTCCGGATAAAACAGGTACGTTATAAATGCAAGATTCTAAAGGATTATGCCCGCCTGTGCCGGAAAAACTTCCGCCGATAAAAGAAGCATAGGCAGCAGAGTATAGTTTCCCCAGCTCTCCCATGGTATCAAGGAGTATTATTTGATTGTCCGCAAAATTACTTTTTTTGCTTCTCAGTCCGAAATCAAAACCCGAATCGGCAATGAGTTTAAGAACATTGACATTTCTTTCAGGGTGTCTGGGAGCAATCATAAGTCTTAAGTCAGGATGCTTGGCATGAAGTTTTTTAAAAACTTCGAGAATTATTTCATCTTCGCCTTTATGAGTGCTTCCTGCAAGGATAAGTTTTTTGCCGTTGAGTTTGAGCCCGGTTTTTAGCCGCTCTGTTTCTTCAAAACTCATCAGGTTCTCAATATCGAATTTTAGATTTCCCATAACTTCGACTTTATCTTTATCGGCTCCGATACTGATTATTCTTTCGGCATCAGTTTGGCTTTGCATAAGGATTAGAGAATAAAACGAGAGTATTTTTTTAAAGAAAAAGGATAATTTTGAGTAGTTTTTGAAAGAACTTGGAGAAATTCTGCCGTTTACTATTATGAGCGGGATATTTTTTTTATTTGCGTATTTCGAAAAATTGGGCCATATTTCTGTTTCAGCGATAATGACAGCTTTGGGAGAAATTCCGTTCAACAGTGCATTTGCCGAGAACGGAAAATCATACGGAAAATAAGTAATAATATCAGCTGTATTTCCGAGCTTGTTTTTTGCGACTTCCTGACCTGTTTTTGTCACTGTTGTCAGTACTATTCTGAAGTTCGGAAAATCTTTTTTGAATCGTTTTATAAGTCCTTCAACAGCATTAACTTCACCGACCGAAACGGCATGGAAAAGAACTGCGGGTTTTTTGTCTACGGTTTTTGGATAAAATCCCATTTTAGGGAAAAAGCCCGCCCTGTATTTGGGTTTGAACAAAAACAGCAATAATATTACGGGACTAAATAAAACGGCAAATATTATTAAAAAAGTGTTGTAGATAAAAAACATGATACCTATAATTATTTCCTGATTCATACTAATACTAATTTATTTTCAAAGATTATTTATTTCACCCTCCCCTACCGCTCCCTCAAGGGAGGGGAGTTTTTTGTTTTGGGCTCGCTACGGCGGTTCCACCGCCTCGCTCACCCTTGAATTTTAATAAATAATTTTTCACATTAATGATAGATTGATTGCAAATCGGTATAATACAACAAACATTTTGCTAATAAAAGAATGAAACGCTTGAAAATTTCTGATTTTTTTAAAAGAATTTTTTTTGAATTTTATACTATAATATTCAAAATTATAAAATTTAATTAATTTCGGAGAATTTATATGACCGAAAATTTTTTAAAAGAAGGACTGACTTTTGATGATGTCCTGCTTTTGCCTAAAGAATCAAGTATTTTGCCCAAAGAAACAGATATTTCAACAAGATTAACGCGGGATATTACCCTTAGCATTCCGATTATAAGTGCTGCAATGGATACAGTAACGGAAGCAAGGCTTGCTATTTCGCTGGCGCGCGAAGGCGGTATCGGAATTATTCATAAAAACATGTCAATTGAAGAGCAGACGCTGGAAATTGAAAGGGTTAAAAAATCCGAGAGCGGGCTTATTGTTAATCCGATTACAATGGCGCCGGATAAAAAAATTCACGATGCTGTTGAAGTTATGAAAACATATCTCATTTCGGGACTTCCTATAACTCAAAACGGCAGGCTTGTCGGAATACTGACCAACAGGGATTTAAGGTTTGAAACCAACCTGAATCAGCCGATTAGTGAAGTAATGACGAAAGAAAATCTTATTACCGCTCCTGTCGGGATAACTCTCGAAGAAGCAAAACGGATACTGCACAAGTACAGAATAGAAAAACTTCCCGTTGTTGATGAAAATAACGAATTAAAAGGGTTAATAACCATAAAAGACATTGAAAAAGCCATACGTTTCCCGCATTCGTGCAAAGATAAATACGGCAGACTCAGAGTGGGCGGCGCGCTGGGAATAACGCCGGATATGCTTAACAGAGCCGAAGCGCTTATTAATGCAGGGGTTGATATTTTAAGCGTTGATACAGCGCACGGGCATTCAAAAAATGTAATAAATGCCGTTAAAGAGCTTAAAAAGACCTTCCCGAAAGTTCCCGTTATGGCAGGTAATATAGGTACTTACGAAGGTGCGGAAGCCCTTGCAAAAGCAGGAGCTGATTGCGTGAAGACAGGCATCGGTCCCGGATCTATATGCACGACAAGAATTGTCTCCGGCGTTGGTGTACCCCAAATTACGGCAATCATAGACTGCGCCAGAGCTGCGAAGAAATTCGGAGTATCTTTAATAGCCGACGGCGGAATAAAATTCTCCGGTGATATTGTAAAAGCAATAGCGGCAGGCGCCGACTCCGTAATGATAGGAGGATTATTTGCCGGTACGGAAGAAAGCCCCGGTGAAACAATACTTTATCAGGGCAGGAGCTATAAAATGTACCGAGGCATGGGTTCAATCGGCGCTATGAAAAAAGGTAGTTCGGACAGATATTTTCAGAACGAAACAGAATCGGAGAGTAAATTCGTTCCCGAAGGAATTGAAGGCAAAGTCCCGCACAAAGGCAATTTATCACAGACAGTATATCAGCTCATGGGCGGTTTACGTTCCGGTATGGGCTATGTAGGTGCAAAAAATCTGAAAGAACTCAAGGAAAAAGCTGAATTTATAAAAATCTCGCTTGCAGGCTTAAGAGAAAGCCATGTTCATGATGTAATCATCACCAAAGAAGCGCCTAATTACAGGATGGATTGAGATTTTTCAGTTATTTTGCTTGTTTATTTACGGAAAAAATATGAAACAAACCCGTGAAAATTATTTTTTGATGTTTCTAGCTTTAGTTTTGGGTGTTTCACTTGCGCAGTTCAAAGTATCCCAAAGCAAAATAACTCAAAAAGACATAAATTCCGCTAAAATCTCAATGGATGCGCAGCAAAAAGCAATTTTAATGTTTGAAAAAAGAATGCAGTGCGATTACATGGGACCTTGTTTTGATGCTTTTGTTGACGGCGCGGTTGAAAGAAACCCTTCAGCAGCAGTCGAAAACTGCCGAAATGCCGTTGACAGTCTGAATACTCTGTCAGCTCCGTCAGAACTGCCCGATAAGGTTCAAAACATGCTGAATAAATCAAAAAACATGCTTTATAAAAATGCTCAATGGTCACTTCGTTCGTCACAGTATTTTGCGCGAGAGTCAAAAGAAGCGGCAGGATTTCCTCCGGCAGGTTCAAGCACCTGCGAAGCATACGGAATAATTGACAAGGTAAATCGCTCCTACGGAATAAAAAAACTTATGGGTAAGAATTACATTGACTGCAAAGTATTAAACGACATTTTTAATTAGTAATAAGTTATTTTTGATTTACGTCAGGTTTAAGTTTTATTCTCACTAATAATTCTTGGATTTTTTCCTGCTTAAGCGGTTCTATTCCAAATTTCTTAACGAGAGTACACGAGGGAATATCATTTTTGAATTTATAAAAAATCGGGTGCTGTTCGATAAGATCATTTATGCAAGTATCAAGGCACTCTTTTAAGACTAAGGTGTGAAAATATTCTTTTCTGTTTTCCGTGGGCAAAATTTTATTGAGCTGCAACCAGAAATTGTCACCGAGCATGTATTTTAACAAAACTGCCGCATCATCAGCATCGTTGCTGATATTTAAAGTGCAACTTTCCGATTTAACGAATTTTTTTATCGTTTCTATCGGAAAGAATCTCAGGGACTTTGTCTGTGCTGCTTTGCCAAAGGTTACTTTATCAGTTTTATAAATGCCAATAATCCGCATAAATAATCTCAGTTTGTTATAAATCTATAAAACCCGTGAGAAAAATAAATTGTCTAATAAATTATTGAAAAATTCTGATTTGATTTATTTTTGCACAGAATAATAAATTTTTTGGCTATGTAAAAAAATGTAGAAAAATACTGATTAATGTATATAATTGTTGAAAAATATTTTATACAGTGTATAATTGTTAATAAATGTATAAAGATGTAGCTTCGTATACATCAATGTATATAAATGTAAGTTAATGTATGTGTTTGTAAAGATTTGATTACCAATGAATGAAAAAAATTATCAGAATTTCATCACATCAATAGGCTATAAATATTTAAGTGATTACCTTGAAATTAATGGCGTAGCCTTGTTTCCATATTGGAGAGAAAGTTATGTTACCAATAAATCCGGTACAAAAATAATTCAAAGTCCTGAGAAAGAGAAATATTATTATCGCAAAGTCTATAAAGTTAAGAATGATTTAATAGCAAATATCGAATTTGCAATTAAACATGAAGGTTTTAACTTAGAACTGTTAGAAAAAGTGTTTAAAATAATTCCGAAAACAGAAATAGAAGAATACATCAAAGCAAATAAAACAAACAAAAACGCAAGAATTATATGGTTTCTATACGAGTGGCTGTTAGAAAGCAGACTTGATATTTCAGATATTACCCCGACACATTATATTGATTTACTGGATTGCGAAAAGTATTTTACGGCAAAGCCGAATAAGCTCAAAAGGTACTGTATAAATGAAAATTTGCTCGGCAATAAAAACTTTTGTCCGTTTGTAAGAAAAACAAAAGTTATAAAAGATTACGAAGAAAAAAATCTTAAAGAAAAAGCAATAAAAATTATTGGTAAATATGGCTATAGCCTCATCCTTAGAGCTGCTCATTATCTTTATACAAAGGAAACAAAATCATCCTCCGAAATCGAAAGGGAAAAACCCAATAAAAAGAAAGCTGCAAGATTTGTAGCAGCTTTGCAAACAATTGATAAAATGGAACAAATTAGCAAGAAATTGTTGATTGACCTGCAAAATATCATTGTTGATGAGCCGTTTGCGGATAAAGACTACACTGATAAACAAAACTATGTCGGGCAAACATTCAGGTACAGCGAAAAAATTCATTATGTTGCTCCCAAACCCGAAGACAATAAAATCCTTATGGAAGGATTAATAGAATCTTATAACAGGATGATGGAATCAGACTTGCCTGCTATTGTCATTGCTGCCGCTATCTCTTTCGGTTTTGTTTTCATTCACCCGTTTTCTGATGGAAACGGAAGGATACACAGGTTTTTAATTCATTATATTCTTTCAAAAAAAGAGTTTACTCCTGCAAATACAATTTTTCCAATCTCTGCCGCTATATTAGAGAATATGAAAGAATATGATGAAGCGTTAGAAACTTTTTCAAAAAAGCTGCTGCCGTTAATTGATTATGATCTGGATAAGAACTTGGAAATGACTGTTCATAATGAAACATTGCCTTATTACAAATATATAGATTTTACAAAACTTGCAGAATATCTTTATAAAATCATTGATCACACAATTGAGAATGATTTTGAAAAAGAAATAAAATTTTTAGTAAATTATGACAAAGCAAAGTCTGAAATGGAA
>CAZXPD010000003.1:0-77688 GCA_964643065.1 uncultured Gammaproteobacteria bacterium
TCAAAAAAGTATGCTCAAAACCCTATGTTTTCCATAGGTTTAGCGTATGTTTAGCGTGTTTTTTTGAGCAAAATTTGTGTAACGTGTGTTATATACACTTGTGGGGATGTTGGTGGATTTCGTGTTTCAGCCGTCAGTGCGTGTTTCTAACGGCAAAAAATCAGCCTTATCGCCGGCTCCGTTCGGTTTTGTTATAACAACAGTGTACGGGCGTGGATGAATACTTTAGTCATAGACCACGACGGGGACGGAATTAAGACAACCAAATTTACAGAGAAAAAATTATAATTTTCCTAAAAAATTATAGCAACTTTTTGCATGTTCGGGTTTTATATAAACAGATAGAATATAAAGGGTTAGGAAATGAAAATATCACCTGTAAATTTAGCAAATTTTAATCAGAGAAAAGTTAACTTCCAATCATCTTTTATTACGGCTCATTCTAATGAAGAACCTACAACCGACAGCGGTATCCCGTGCTGTATAGACAGCATTAGAAAAACAGCCGGTTTTGATATGACGGTAACATCTGAATGCAATGGAGCGCACTGCAAAATTACCGTTGACAACGCTCGTGATGAAGCTCTCAAAGCAATGTTGAATCAGCAAAATATTTATTTCGAGCCGGCAGATGAAAGTTCAACGGCTCATATGTCACCCCAAAGACTTGTTCTCCCTGCTTTTATGAGGGGAAACTGAGATTATAATTATTACTCAATAAATATCAACGTTTCTCATCATATTTTTGAGAGTTTCGATGGTATGGCTCATATTGACGGTGTCTTTGATGGATTGGCGCAGGAATTTGTTAATTTCGTCCATCATATTAACCGCAAGGTCTAACTTAGGGTTAGAACCTTTTTGGTACATACCGACATCAATAAGGTCTTTGTTTTCCCTGTAAATTGCAAGCAACGTACGCATTTTTGCAGCTGCAAGCTGATGCTCCTTATCGGTAATTTCAGGGAAAAGCCTGCTGATACTTCCGAGAACGTCAATAGCGGGGTAATGGTTCATTTCGGCAACTTTTCTTGACAGGAAAATATGCCCGTCAACAATACCTCTGACCGTGTCAACAACGGGGTCGTTTATGTCTTCGGCTTCCATAAGTACGGTATAAAGTGCCGTAATTGAGCCCTTCGGGCTTGTTCCGGTTCTTTCCAAAACTCTTTGCAGCCATGAGAAAATTGAAGGCGGATAACCTTTCATAGTAGGCGGCTCACCGATTGACAGTCCGACTTCTCTGCCTGCCATAGCGCATCGTGTAACCGTATCGGTCATAAGAAAAACTTTTTTGCCCTGATCTCTGAAATATTCACAAATCGCCGTCGCAGACTGAAGAGCTTTCATTCTTATCAGCGGAGGCTGGTCACCGGTTGAGCAGACGACAACGGATTTTGCCATACCGGCAGGTCCAAGGCTCAGTTCTATAAACTCTTTTACTTCTCTTCCACGTTCGCCTATCAGTGCAAGGACATTGACGTCAGCTTCACTGTTTCTGGCAAGCATGCCTAAAAGCGTGCTTTTCCCAACGCCGCTGCCCGCAAATAATCCCATACGCTGACCTGCGCCAAGCGTTAAAAGCGAATCGACAACCCTGACTCCGGTAGAAAACATACTTTTGATAAGCGGACGATTAAATGCGTCAGGCGGTGCGCCTTCGACCGAAACAAAATTAGCCTGGGAAACATCCATCGGCTGATGATCAAGAGGTTCGCCAAGAGGATTTATTAGTCTGCCCAAAAGGAAATCCCCTACGGGAAGACGTATAGGCTCACCGGTTGAGGTTACTCTGCTCCCCTGATAAATCCCGTGACCGTCATAAAGAAGGAGCATTTGAGCAACATCGCCTTTAAACGCGACTACCTCAGCAGGCTTAAGCTGACCGTCTTTGGTTTCAATATGGCATAAATCCCCGATTTTCAGCCCCGGAAGTTTTGCTTCGACCGTTAAGCCGAGCAGTTTGGAAACACTGCCTTTATACTGATAAAGGTCAGTATTTTCAAGGATTTCCAAAGATTTCTGCTTTATGAAATCAAGGGATTTTTGAGTATTTTGAGTTGTTAATTTTTCTTCCATTAATATTAATTATAGCAATTTTATAAAATGTGTCCGATAAAACTTTATTGGATTCTAACTAAACGTATAATCTTCGCTGAATTCGCCTTCGCCGACAGTATCAACGGATTCAACCCTGATGTCGGGTATCAATTCACTGTAAGAAATTACGACTACCGTCGGGATATGCCTTTCAAGAAGCTGATACAGCGGAAGTCTTATTCTTGGGGAACACAGCACTACCGGCTGTATGCCCATATTTTGCTGAGCTCTTAATAGAGTTGATGCTGTTGTTTCAATCAAGTCCTGAATTTGCATCGGATTTAACAGGAACATTGTTCCTAGCTCCGTTCTCTGGCAGGAATCGTCAAGTACTTTTTCCCAGTCCTGAGAAAGCGTGATTGCATACAGCACCTTGTCAGGAGTTGCATGGCTGATGCAGATTTGCCTGCCGAGAGCGGCTCTAAGTCTTTCGGAAAGAATATCCGGCTCTTTTGAAAATCTCGCATAATCGCACATTCTTTCGAAAATAAACATAATGTCTTTGATAGAAACTTTTTCTCTGATAAGGTTAACGAATATTTTTCTCAAATCGCTTGTTGAAATAATAGCCGGTACAAGGTCGTTAACCAATGTCGGGTCTTGGCTTTTTACAAGTTCCATCAGCTTCAGTACGTCGGTTTTGGTCATAATTTCTTCGACATATTTAATTACGCAGTGTTGAAGGTGAGTAACAATAACGCTTGTCGGATCAACAGCCGAAAGATTATCATCCTTGCTTATCTGATTAGGATTGAGCCAATATGCCTGTGCCTGATATGCCGGTTCAACACCGACTATAGCATCATTCGGCAAAGGCTTGCCCGTTGCATCCCAGTGCTCAGCGATTACCATAACTCTGTCAGGATAAACAAAGCCGTTAGCAACGGCATTGTTTCTTATGGATATTAAATACTCATGAGCATCAAGTGCCGTACTGTCCATAATCCTGATATTAGGCATGATGAAACCCAGTTCGTCAGTCATTCTTTGCCTTAATGCGGCAATTCTGGCAAGAAGCTGTCCTTCCTGTTCTGGGTCGGCAATTTTTAACAGACCTGAGCCGACCTGAAGGCTTAATATATCAACTCCGAGCCTTTCGTACATTCTGTTCGGGTTAATTAAATCCTGCATGTTTTGTTTAACATTTTCAAGCTGTCCCATCTGGCTTTGGACATCATGTGAAACAAAAACCGTAAAGCCTGCAAAAAAGAGTATTACGGTAAATAACAAAAACCAGAACCAGGGCAGACCGGTAACTCCTGCTGTTAAAGCGATTAAACCCAGAAATACTCCCGCAAATATCAAACTGTAAGGTTTGTTCATAATCTGAGCGGCAAGGTCTCGTCCTAAGCTGGTGCTTGCGGCTGTTGAACGCGTCATAACTATACCGCTTGATATTGCCATTAAAAGCGACGGCAATTGAGCTGCCAATCCGTCACCTATCGTCAGAATAGTAAAAGTACTAACTGAATCCTGAAGGGATAGCCCCATCATCAGCATACCGACGGCTAATCCCCCGAGAATATTGATTATGGTAATGATTATACCTGCTATGGTGTCCCCTTTAACGAATTTCATCGCACCGTCCATAGCTCCGAACAGACTTGATTCTCTTTGCAAATCTTCTCTTCTCTTAATTGCTTCTTCAGGTGAAATCAAGCCGGCATTAAAGTCTGCGTCAATTGTCATTTGTTTTCCGGGCATAGCATCAAGCGCAAATCTAGCCGCAACTTCGGCTATACGTTCAGAACCCTTGGTTACGACCAAAAATTGGACAACGGTAATAATCAGGAATATAACCGCACCGACAACCATATTGCCGCCGGTGACAAAGTGGCCGAAAGCCTCGATTACTTTACCTCCGTTAGCTTCGGATAAAATAAGCCTTGTTGCTGCAATACTCAAACAAAGCCTGAACATTGTGCCGATAAGAATAATAGACGGAAATGCCGCCAATTCCAGCGGCTTTTGCACATACAGAGATATCATCAATAGGACAATGCCCAAAGTTATGTTCAAACTTATTGATAAATCAACAATCCATTGAGGAAGTTTAATAATCAAAATCAAAATAAGAGTTAAGACAAAAGCCCCAAGGAACAGTTCGCTCATTGGTATCGGAATTCCGGGATTTTGTCCTCTTGCCAAGTCTTATTCTCCTTATAGTGATGTTTCGAATGCTTTTTTTAATATTTCAAGCTGAGTTGAGAACCTTGCATCTATAAGACCGTTTGTAGTTTCTACGATACAACTTCCCCATTCAACATCGTCATCGTCAGTTACCGATATTTTAGCATTTGTGTCGGCATATCGGAATATTTTAGGCAGGTTTTCCCGAACCAGTTTTGTATCTGCGGGGTTTGTCCTTATTATTATGCAGTTTTCATCCCTTCCGATATTCTTTAAAACTTCCGATACAATTTTTAATACAATTTCGGGATCTTCTTCAACATGCTTTTTGATAATTTTTTCAGCAATTTTTAGAGCAAGAAAAGATATTTCAGGTGTCAGTTTCTCATATGCGGTTTCTTTTGCCTTAATAAAATCTGCAATTGCGGTATTTAGTTTTTTGAGTTCCCCTTTTAATTGATTCAATCCGTAATCAAATCCTTCCTTCGCTGCTTTTTCTTTAATTGCATTTGCCTCTTCATGAGCTCTTGAAATAATGTTTCTGTCATCAACACGTCTGTACCCTCGCCTTCTGTCGCCTCTTCTCCTTTCCTGTCTTTCTTTCGGGGCAGGAATGGCTATATCATCGCGAATTATATCACTGTGAGACTCAGGGGCGGTTTTATTTTCATCTTTTTTTGGCGGTTGGATGATTTTACCTTTTTTTATAATCATATTAATTTTCCGGCATCAATTTTGAGGTAATGTAATCATAGACAACAGATGCAATGTAAGGGGATAAATTCAGTTTTTCAAGTTTTCTTCTGTCATTATCCAGACATAAATGGACATAGTTCTTAATTACGGGACGTTCAAATTTAACTGTATTTTTTATGTCAATTTCATTATAATTCATTTTCAGGTTTAAAATCTTTGAACAAAAATCCTCAGGTAATGAGGCGTCTTTTTTACAGAATATTTCCTTGAATTCTTTCAGGTACCTGGAAGCCGTACTCGGCTCTATCTTCTCCTCCAAATCGGGCATTTCTAAATAAGCATTAATTTCGTTAATTTCTTCATTGCCCAAAATACCGAAAATTCTTTTGACTTTAGCTTCGGGCAGGGTTTTAATAAAAAGCGCGATAGAAGCATACTTTAATGCTTTTTCATTATCTTTGCCGATTTTTTGAGGTTCTTTTGGCGGTTGCGGATTTTGAGGGTTTTGAGGATTTTGCTGATTTCTTCTTGCATTTTCTTGAGCCATATTCTCTATATTAGAAAAACTCAATATTCTTGGGATGTCAGCGGCATTAATTTTCCCTGCTTTTGCAAGTTCCTGAAGAGTTGCTTCATAGGTGGCAATAGCTTCCTTTTGAACGGTGGCGGCTGCCTGATTGTGATCAAAATTATTTGTCTGTGTATATTTTGCAGCCTCAAAAATTGCAAATGCAATCTGTTGAAGTATTGTATCCCATAAATCCGTAGGAATTCCTGCTCTTACAATATCTATACTTTTATGAAATGTCCATTCGCCGATGAATTGGCAAATGCTGCATGCTTTATCCGCATTCAGGCTGATGCTCGTATCCTGATTTAGAGCATTTCCTGCCAGCATGCAAAACTGATAGACTTTGTTTACAACGTATTCTTTATGCTGCTGTTCAAATTCTTGCGGGACTAACTGGACTGCCTGCTGTGCCAGTCCTTGAGCAAATTTTTGAGCATCGAAATTCTCAATTGGCATTTATACTGAAATTACCTCCCTTAAGATTTACAGCAATCAGCCGGTTGTTTCAATCCAACTTTTGAGATTTTTGCCGAATTTTTCTTCACCTTTATGGTCAAGATTGCTTTTTATCTGTTCTATGGTTTCTTTGAGATCATGTGTTTGCGGAATCGGCTGAGGCGCTTGCGGCTGAACCTGTTTTGAAGCTGCCGCTTTTTGCATTTCTTCGTGCAGTCTTGCAGCATCAGCCTGTGTTCTTTTTATCATATCATTTTGCATTTCGGATTTTTGATAAAGAGCGTTAATTTCCTGTTGATGTTTTTCTGCAGATTGTTTTAATTTAGCATTCAGTATAAAAAGTCCTGCTGCTATTACAGCTCCGATTACAGCCAGCACAAGCCAAGGGAAGCCTTCTCCTTCTCTGTCTTCCTGTGAACTTTTTTCGGGCATCAGGAAGGGAGAACTTTTTTGCGAAAATGCTATTTCAACATTGTTAGGATTGACTTTAGGATTGGCGGCTCTTGCAACAAGCTCTTTTAATTCATTAATATTCATTTCGGGAGGTAATGCCCCTCTGTCGAGTGTAACAGCTATCGAAATTTCTTCAATAACGCCGGGGTTTCTGATTTCCGATACTTGTGTCTTGCTTACCCCGTATTGAAGTTCAGCTGCCGTTCTCAGGTATTTTCTGCTTGACGAAGTATCGCTTGCGCCCGACATTCCTGTGGGAACAAAAGTACTTACGGCTGATGTTGCTTTATTTACGTCCTGTGAGCTGTCGCCCAGCGTTTCGTTAAATCTTTGTTCACTTGTGACTGCTTTAGTTTTAGGGTCGTAATAAATCTTGCTGGTTTCAATCGGTGACTGTCTCAGGTAGGTACTTACGGTTACAACATATTTGCCTTTTCCGATTAATCTGTCAAGCTGAGCCATAACTTTGTTTTTCATGTACTGGTCATTTTCTTCGAGAAGCTCCATAATGTTGTCTTCAGGACTTATTAAATTCGAATATACATTTCCGTTTGTGTCCGAAATGGAAATCTTGCTTGCATCCAGATCTCGAACGCTTCCGATAAGCAAGTTTTGTATGGCTTTAACCTGATTTCTGTCCAGTTTGGCGTCCGAAGGGAGTTTTACCTGTACGGTCGCCGTTGCGGCTTTTTTATCTTCCGTAAAGAGTTCATTATCAGGTATAGAAACGAAAACCGTAGAATCTTCTATTGGCTGAATTTTTTTGATAAGCCTTGATAGTTCGCCGTTTATGGCTCTTGCAAGCCTAATACGTTTATCTTCTTTAGATGAGGTGAAATCGCCCTTATCGAATATTTCAAGACCAATGTTTTTATCCATAATTCCGTTTTGAACAATTGTTATAATTGCCCTGTCCTTTTGCGCAAGTGTGTACTTGGTCATCCTCAGAGTTGATTTAGAACCCGAAATCTCTCTTTCTACGTCAATTCCTTCGCGCGCAAGCAGCGCCTGAATTTCGATTGCCTGACCGATATTCTGAGTTGTAACAATATCTATCGGTTTGTTTGTAATGACCTTTTCATCGGGAGAAGTTTTAGGAGTTAATGAAATTGACAATATTATGATTAAAATAATAACAAACGCAACAGCGCCGCCGGCTATTGCTAACATTTTTTTGTCTTTTAAAAGTGCAGAAAAATTCATATTTTAATAATATTTTTCCTTTAACTTTATTTCAGTGAACATATTCATATAATATTTTATACCTGAATTGACATTACTTTCTCATATGCCTGTATTACTTTTGTTGTAATTTGAGTCGCGATGCTGACGTTTAGTTCTGATTTTGAAATTGCAATCATGACGTCGTGGATATCTGCACCGTTCTCTGTTATCGCGTCTTTTAGTACTTTGTCGGGAGCTTTTACGGTATTGTTTAAATCTTTCCCCATTCCAACCAGTACGTCTTTAAATGAAGGAGCTGATTTATCGTCAGAAATTTCTTTCATTCTCAACGGTTCATTAAAGTTTGACAGCTTGGTTCCTGAAATTTCGTCTATCAGGTTGATTTTTGGAATGAATTTGTTTTGCATATTATATTTCCTTATTTTATGGGATTCAAATAATTTGACAGCACTGATTTAACGTAGTTTTGTGTTTCCTTAAACGGAGGGACGCCGCCGTATTTTGCAACATTTCCTCCTCCTGCATTATAGGCTGCAAGAGCAAGTACTAAATTCCCTCTGTATTTTGCCAATAAACCTTTCAAATGCCGTGCCCCCGCTTCAAGATTTTGAACGGGATCATACGGGTTTGTTACTCCTAATCTCTTGGCAGTCTGCGGCATTAACTGCATAAGCCCCTGCGCACCGGACGGGGAAACCGCACCGGGGTTATAATTCGACTCGCATTTAATTATGGCTTGAAGTAGTTTTTCATCGAGATTGTATTTTTGTGCCGCCTGCTGAATTAATCCCTGAATATACCCTTTTGAGGGTGCAACCGGAGGTATGATTTTATATTTTAGATTTGCAGGGGGCTGAGCCTTCAGGTAGTCCGAAAATTCAACAGATTGGGTTTGATTTTGAGAAAACGGATTGACAACCTGAATTGACTTAGTGTACGAATCAACCATTCCTTCGATTTGTGAGGCTCTCTCTGCGGCTGATTTATAGCTCGTAGAGTTAATTAAATTCTGTATTGATTCGCTAAACATTTTTTAAATCTCCCGCCGTCAGAATGCATCTACTTTTATAAATCGGTTTAATACAACAGATAATTAAGCCGAAAATATAAAATCATTCGCTTGGAGTACTCTTATTTTATAAATTAATGATTTTTAAAAGATTTTCAACGGGAAAATAAAGAATCTCCCATCAGCATACTTTTATGCTATTTAGCTAAAACGGTGAAGCCTTTAGCGGCAATCTCAATTCTATTATGCGTTGGTAAGATGCTCAATATCAGCGATTATAATAATTAACGTTTCTGCAGTATGGCATTAGGGGCGGTTAATGAGTTTATCTGCGAAGCGCGATTACTTTTTACTAAAGGAAAAACGGACGGCATTAAGCGTTTCATCAAGCGTGTTAAACTTCAAAGAAACTTTATTTTCAGTCTCACGCTCATAGAACCATTTTCCGTCAGGCAGTTTGCAGAACAAATGCAAGGGAGTATATTCTATATAGCCGAACAGTTCAAAACATTGTTTTGTTGCCTTTTCAGAGAACCATGCCAGTTTGGCAAGTTCATCTTTCGTATATTTATCCTGCGGCATAGCAACTGTTACGATGGATTTACAGCCTTTTCCGTCAGCACCTTGATAATTGCCGGTTAATTCCTGAGTTTTGATGTCTTTTACCCACATCAATTCATCTGCAAGCTCTTCCCTGGTTTTGTTCTGATATACAGCAAGTTCATCCTCGGGAATTTCGAGTTTGCGTACCGGAACGGGAATTGGAATCGACTCCCCGAAATTCTGAACAGCTGTCTGCCTTGTTCTGCAACTCTGTGCGGTAATATTTTTTCTGCTTATATATGAATTAATCGAATATATTTTCATCGTTTGCCCTTACAAAATGCTCTTTCTTAATGTAATAAAACCCCTGCAAAGAAAAGTTGCTAGTAAATCATGCTGTTTTTAATATAAATTTACATTTTTGTTTCAATTTCAAATCAGACAATTCCTTGCTAAAATCATATATGGACAATTTAAGTAACATTCAGGGACTTATGAAAAAAACATTTTTTATTATTAGTTTGGCATTGTGTTTGTTTTCAATTTTGCCTGTTATGGCGGAAAACTGGGTAGAATTTGACAATTATTACGGACCTTTTGAAGTCGATACAGCTAGCATAACTAATAGTTCAGACGGAAATTATTATTTTAACGTCAGAAGACAGCAGGATTATGAGAATGAATACAAGTATTTTGCTTACTCAGTTGACTGCAAGACTAAGACAATATTCATTAAAACTGAAGTAACGGACTCGTACATTATAACTAACCCTAACATAGACTTCAGAGAGAACTTAATCAAAACTGTCTGTACGCATTAGAATTATAAAGAAAAATTTTTATCCGAGCTCTTCAAGCATTTCTACTGCCTGAATCAATGCCGCGGCTTTGTTTTGTGTTTCTTTATATTCAAAGTCGGGCTCTGAGTCCGCTACAATTCCTGCACCTGCCTGAACAAAAACTTTGTCGCCTCTTACCAGCATTGTCCTGATTGTTATGGACGTATTCATTTCGCCGTCAAAACCGAAATATCCTATGCAACCGCCATAAGGTCCTCTTGCTGATTTTTCCAACTCATAAATAATTTCCATAGCTCTGATTTTAGGCGCTCCGCTTAATGTTCCGGCGGGAAAACAGGCTTTGAGAAGATCAACTGAAGTTAAGCCTTTTTTTAATGTGCCCTGAACATCGCTCACTATATGCATAACATGAGAGAAGTTCTCGATTTCCATAAGTTTTGTGACTTTAACCGAACCGTATTCGCATACTCTGCCTAAATCATTACGGGCAAGGTCAACCAGCATAATATGCTCGGCTCTTTCTTTCGGGTCGTTAATAAGTTCTTCTTTAAGGAAATTGTCTTCTTCGGTATTGCTGCCTCTGTGTCGAGTTCCCGCAATTGGTCTTGTTTCTGCGATGCCGTCCTTTGAACATTTAACCATCATTTCAGGAGAAGAGCCTATTATTTGGAAATCTCCAAAATTCAAATAATACAGGTACGGGGAAGGATTAATGCTCCTAAGCGCTCTGTAAAGGGAAAAAGTATCCTTGCCTTTTCGCTCGGTACAAAATCTTTGAGAAAGGACAACCTGAAAAATATCGCCTGCCAGAATATGTTCCTTGGCTTTTATCAACGCGTCAGTCCATTCCTGTTTTGTAAGGTTAGACAAGACATCAGTTGAAGAAGGTTTTTTAGATAAGTTTATCGGTGACAAATTATGCTTGCCTTTAATTTGAGAAAGGACTGAATTGATTTTCGCCTTAGAATTGCTTATAAGCAAATCGATTTCGGAGTTTTTATCAATCAAAACATTGTTAACAATATAGATTTTGTGTTTCAGGTGGTCAAATACCATAACTGTTTCCGGCACCATAAAGTAAGCAAGAGGGAAACTTTCGCACTCTTCTATATTTTCATATGCTTTTTTGAGCCTCGGTTCGATGTAAATTATGCTGTCATAGCTAAAATACCCCACTGCCGAAGGGGAATAAGCAAACAAAGTCTCTTTTGAATCGTACTCATTTAAAAAATCCTGCATGAGATTGTACGGATTATTATTCTCTTTGAGAATTTTACCGGATAGAAAATCCAAAAGCTGAGCTTGTTTTCCTTCTGACCTTATTAAGAACAAAGGATTTGTTCCTATAAAAGAATATCTTCCGATATTGTCTTCACCTTCGGCAGATTCCAGAAGATACGAGTATTTATTGTCTTTGCAGACTTTATGAAATGCCGATACCGGCGTTTCTAAATCAGCTATAATTTCGCTCCATATAGGCACGAAGCATTTTTTATCAAGGTTATTTTGTATTTTAATCAGTTCTTTGCGGGAAGGGTAAATTTCTACCATGTTTTGCTCCGGGTTATTTATAAGTTTTATTATAAGATATTCACTGTCCAAAACAAAACGGGATTTATTTTGTAATAAAATTATAGCAATATGTTGAAAGACAAATAATGTGAATCATTTTTCTTTCCAAAGGGGTAATTTATGAAAAAAATCGAAGCGATTATTAAGCCTTTTAAGCTCGATGAAGTGAAAAACGCGCTAAACGAAATAGGTATTCAGGGAATGACCGTAACGGAAGTCAAAGGTTTCGGAAGGCAGAAGGGATTTACCGAAGTTTACAGAGGAGCTGAGTATGACATTTCTTTCATTCCCAAAGTCAAAATAGAAGTGGTCGTTCCTGAAGAAATATTTGAGAAAACAATAGAGACCATAAGAGATACTGCTTTTACGGGAAAAACCGGAGACGGGAAAATATTTGTTTCGTCTCTTGAACGTGTGGTTAGAATTAGAACGGGTGAAACCGGCGAAGCGGCTATATAAATTTTAAGCATATATTGTCAGCAGGTATTTTCTTCACCAAAAATGCAATCCTGATTTCTTAAAACAGCCTGCTTATGCTAAAATTTCATAAATACTTTTCAAGAGAGTTCAAGATGACAAATAAAGGATTATTCATAACTTTCGAAGGAATTGACGGCTCAGGAAAATCTACCCAGCTAGATATGCTGTGTGATTTATTTAAAAGCAAAAATATAAATTTTATTAAAACCAGAGATCCCGGCGGAACAGATTTAGGACTGCAGTTAAGGGAAATTTTGCTGCATTATAAAGGCAAAATGGCTCCGCTTTGCGAACTTTATCTTTATCTTGCGGACAGAGCCCAGCACGTGGAAGAAAAACTTTTACCGGCTCTTGAAAACGGAACTATAGTCCTTTGCGACAGATATCTTGATTCTACTCTTGCATATCAGGGATATGCCAGAGGTTTGAATAAACAAAAAATTCTTGAGCTAAACAACTTTGCCTCACAGGGTTTGATGCCTGATTTGACTTTGATTTTTGATATTCCCGCTGAGTCTGCGGCAAAAAGGCTTGGGGGAACAAAAGACAGACTTGAATCGGAAAAAACCGATTTTCACAAGAAAGTTCGGGAAGGTTATCTTGACTTAGCAAAGCAATTTCCTGACAGGATAAAAGTTTTAAACGCAGAAGAAAAGCCCGAAGAAATACAAACAAAGGTTGTTGAAATAATTAAAAAATACATAGATTTTTAAAGGAAATATTATGGAACATTTGCTTGAACAGATTGAAAAAGATCCCAAGAATATAAATGCAAGGCTGCAGCTTGTCAGAAAATATATAGAAGATGAAAATACAACTGAAGCACGAAAACTTCTGTTAGAAATACTCGACATTAATCCTGACAATCTTGAAGCAAATTTTATTTTCGGGCAAATTTGCGAATTTGAAGAAGACTATGAGAGAGCGGCAGAGTGCTTTGAAAAAGTTATTAACCAGCGTCCGGGACCTGAAATGAAACTCAGGCTGGCGCAAATATATGAAAATATCGATGAGTATTCAAAGGCGCTTGAAATCTATGAGACGCTTTATAAATTCAACCCTGATGATAATGACCTGCTTGAAAAAGTAGCACACGTTAACAGGATTTCAGGCAACATTGAAAAGGCTGTCGAATGTTACCACAAGCTTTTGAAAAATGATGACGGCAATATTGTCGCGCTCACCCAGCTTGCTGAATTGTATGAAAATAAAGACAAGTTTCTTTACTATTTTTTCAGAGCTGCTGTCAGTGAAGCAGAAGGTGCATTCAGTCATGCTGTTACATTGTATAAAAAAGCCGTTGCCGAAGCTGAAAACAATGAAGATATTATTAAAATAAGGATTAAAATAGCTAAAATCCACGCTAAAAATCAGCAGTTTCTTAAAGAAATTGATGAATATATTTCAATTTTAGACATTGAAAAAGATAATTTTGATGTTTATAAAAACCTTGCGGCAGCCTATAAAAAACTGGATAATCTTGAAGCTGCGGCAGACGCCTTGCAGAGTGCTCTTGATTTAAATCCTGCTGACAATGAAATTTTAAAGGAACTCTTTGATGTATATTCCGAACTGGAAGCTCATGAACAGGCTTTGCTGATTATTCAAAAACTTCTCGAAAAGGAACCTAACAAAAAACAATACAAGCTGGACTTAGCCAGAACATTGATTGCGCTGGGAAGGGATTCAGAAGCTGAAGAACATTTAAATAAAATTCTGCAAAAGAATCCAAACGATACAGACGCTATTGCTTTGTTTACTGATTATTTGATTATCAGGGAAGATTTTGACAGTGCTCTTACTTATGCCGAAAAAATCAAAAAGCTTTTGCCTGCGAAACCTTTCGGATACAAAAAAGCGGGTGAAATATACGAAGCAAAAGGAATGATTTTCGAATCACATTTAAATCTGGGCATGTATCATACTCTCAAAGGCGAAAAACAGCTTGCCGCAGATGAATATACTTGGGCACATCAAATACAACCCGATAACATTGATATCATTATGAAACTTGCTGCCGTTTACGAAGAAATGAACGAAAAATACATTGCTGCCGAGTATTATCAAAAGGCTGTTGATATCAACAAAGAAAACATTCCGGCATTGAAAAAGCTCGGCGAAATTTACAGCTCTTTGAAGGACTATACTACAGCAATAAGCTCGTATAAAGCCATTATTGGTATTGACGCAATGAATAAAGAAATTCATTACCTCTTGGGTGAGCTGTATGATAAAGTTAAAAATTACGACTCTGCCCTTGAATCCTATAAAAAATATGTTTCACTTGCTCCAAATACAAATAATGCAAAAACAGCCAAAGAAAGAATTACGAAAATCGAAGCCAGGATTAACGGTGAAGACGATGAAGGGCTTTTGAACAAGATTATGAGGTTTTTTTCAAGATAATCAAATATTTTAACAGGGGAGAAGATAATTGAACAAAATATTAACAAAACTGAATATTTTTATTAAAAACATTACCCCGCCGTTTTTATACAAAATGTTTGAGCAAAAATCCAAACAGGATGAATACGGATTTTTCGGGAATTATAAAAGCTGGAACCTTGCTCTTAAAGAATGCACCGGTTATGATGCCGATACAATTCTGAACAAAACCAGAGAATCTGCTCTGAAAGTCAAAAACGGCGAAGCTGTTTTTGAAAGAGATTCGTATATTTTTGACAAAATACAGTATTCCTGGTCATTACTGGCGGGAATTATGAAAACAGCCGCAGATAATGAAGGCAGATTAAGTGTTCTTGATTTCGGAGGAGCATTAGGAAGCCATTATTATCAAAACAGAGAGTTTCTGAAAGGTTTAAAAGAAGTTAAATGGAGCGTTGTTGAGCAGAAGAATTTTGTCGAGTGCGGAAAAGAGTTTTTTGAAGACGAGTTTTTGAAATTCTACCATGACATAGAAACCTGCATAGCAAAAGAGCATCCAAATGTTTTAATTCTTTCTAGTGTTATTCAATATATGGAGAAGCCTTATGAACTTTTAAAAGATGTTATTAATAAAGGTATTGAATACATTCTAATCGACAGAACGGCATTCAACGTTGAGGACTATGACAGACTCACAGTTCAAAAAGTACCTCCTTTCATTTATGACGCAAGCTATCCTGCGTGGTTTTTGAGTGAAAATAAATTTTTATCCGTATTTAACGGTAAATATAAACTCGTTGCGGATTTTGAGGCTTTGGACGTTGTAAATGTTCCGTCGTACTACAAGGGTTATTTATTTAAATTAATAAAATAAATTTCGGGTTTTATTTGTAGTAATATGCTAAATAATAAAATAATTTCAAAGGAGTATTATTATGCTCTGCAAATTTAAAAGTGTTTGTTTTTTGCTTTTATCATTGTTGCTTTGTACTTTGATGACTTCCAATTCAGGTTATTCTCAAGAGATTTCAATAAATCAGAATATTAAGAACATACTTGAATCAAATTGGAAAAAACCCGAGTTTAAAGAGAATAATTATGCAGTTTTATCGTTGACTGCCCGTAAAAAAAGTTATATGAACTATGCCGAAGTTATGTCTTCCTCTGGAAATGATATATTCAATGATTCTGTCTTAGAAGCCTATGGCAGTGCTAAGGAATTAATTTTCTTACCTGAAAATGAAAAAAAGGATGAGAAAGGATTTTCCTTTTTATTTTATTGTTCAGGTGAATCAAATCAGAATTTCGCATGTCAAATATATGATTTCAGTCAATATTTCGAAAATTTGAATAACAAAATTGACTTCAATATTAAATATATGATTTTTAATGAACCTGCTTTTGCAGCAATTAATCTTGATGTTCATAAAAAAGGAAATTTACTGGGTAAACAAATCGTTTCTTCATCAGGAAGCAGTGAATTTAATAACCGTGTTTTGAAGTATATTGACCAATCAGCTCCGTTTGAACCTCTTCCTGTATTACTTCCATTTGATAAAATCTCAATCGGAACCCGTTTCATTAAAAACCAGGAGTATGTTGATATTAGTGCATTTATGAAAAATGTTAACAAGAAGATAATGAAAAACTGGAAATGTTTTATGGGATCCGGCTCTGAGAACGCAATTGTATTTTTTCGAATTGATAGAAGCGGAAAGTTACTGGAAAATAAGATAATAGATTCTTCCGGTAATGTTGAATATAACAATGCTGCTCTAAAAGCTGTTGAGAATTCTGCTCCGTTTGAAGGCTATCCTATAACCAGACCATATGAATTTGCCGATATAGAATTTACTTTTAGTAAAAATAATTCATCAAATATTTTTGCAAAATATACCAAAGAACAGCAATCACAAATCAAAGATTATATCCAGTTACAAAGAAAAAAGGTTAACGCTAATTTTGATTTTCAAAAAAATATATTTGATTTGTCGTTAAAAACAGTTGTAATTCAATTTACAATTGATAAAAACGGCAAGTTTATCGGAAATTTGAGCTTACCTAAGTCTTCAAAAAATCAAAAGTTTAATGATGCGGTTATTGATGCAGTGAAAAATACAAGATTTGATCCTATGCCCGGTTTTATGAATGAAGAAGCTCTAATTTTAAACTTGGGTTTTGGTTCGGGTCCGTCTCCTTTCTATAACTATTTATCAATCTTTATGATTGTTTTAAGCGGTCTAATCTAAGGCTATGACCATGTTTATTAATCCGAACAGTTTTAATTAAGAAGCATTTAAACTATAATCCTGCTTTTGATACCTTCATCACCATTTCTTTAAGCAAATTGACGTCCGGGTGGAAATCTATTTCCTGCCAATCTTGGTTATCTATTTCTTTTGTTTCAATGTTTATCATATCGTTTGACAAACAGTTAAAAATCTCATGCCAATAGCTGTCGAGATGTTTTTTGTCTTTAATCATATTTAGAATCTTGCCGACAAATAATCTGCGGGTTTTATCTCCTTTTACGAGCGCAAGCCCGACGGATTCGCAATTTGCAACATCAGCGGGGATTTCTTTGCTGACTTTTGAAAACTTGCCGTTTTCAGTAATTATTTTCATGTCATCTTCATCATAACTATCTTTTTTTGAGACAGTTAATTGAATTACTTCAGAATTCGACGAGTTTATCCCGGAAAAAACATTATCGCTGAATATATTGTCTCCGTTTGTTATCATAAAATCATCTTCCAGCATTCTGTGCGAAGAGCTCCATACTGAAACCAGAGAGTTTGAGATGTCAAAAAAAGGATTATAAACGGTTGAAATATTTATATCGTCTTTATAATGAACAATTTTAGCTTCAATCTGCTCATATTTGTAACCGACTATTATAATTATTTCATCAAATAATTTTGACTTAACGGCGTTTAGTATCTGCCGTTCTAAAATTGTTGTTCCGTCATCGAGGAGTATAAGGGGTTTTGGAGTATTCTTTGTCAGGGGCCATAATCTTTTTCCGCTGCCTGCCGCTATAATTATAAGTTTCATTGTTTGAGCTCCCTACATCAGACCAAAAGTTTCTTTAAGGTAGTTTTTTATTAACACGGATGATTTTTCTTTATTGGGCATAACATATTTTAACGCTTTCATACGCTCTTTGTTAAGATAATCATCTCCGTTAATAATAACTTTCTGTATTATATCGTTTAATTCTTCAATAGTTGAGGCTTTATAATAATTTTCCGTTATTTTATTGCCAATTTCGTTAAAGCCGATTGATTTTTTTGAATCGATAAAAATGATGGGCTTACCAGTCGGGAGATACTCTGCCAGAAATGATGCGCAGTCGGTAATAAGAGCATCGGATGTTTTAAAAATATCAAAGTAGTTGCCGCTGTTGTAAACACGGGAATTTGGGAGGCTGTCCCAGCAGGATTCATACTCGTCATATTCGTTTTCGGTCATTAATTTGTGCTTAGCGCAGCGGTGCTTTAAGGCAGGATGAGGTTTGTATATCCATTGAATGTTTTTATTCTCTTTTGCTAAAGAAAGAAAATACTGATTGTTCCAATCAAAGGTCGAAAGCCCCAGACTTCCTTTGTTAAAAGAATGATGCGGGGCGTAAATAACTCTTTTTATTGAAGAGTTATTATCAAAGGGTATTTTCCAGAATTTGTTTATATCAGCCCGTTCGTTTTCAAAATATGCATCGAGCTTGGCATATCCTGAGACAACGAGTTTGTTATCTGCACTATTGTCAAAGTTCAGGTATAGTTTTTTGTGTTCTTCGCTTTGGGTGAAATATTTCCATAGAAAAGGGTGAAATGTTTCAAGATTATAATGCATTCCATGATTTGCAGTAAGCAGATAAGAATAAGGGAAATATGCATTTAATGCCTTTCCTTTCATTTTTAAGGCATAATGTCCTATTCCCCAAGGCTGCTGAAAAAATACGATATCAGGTTTTAGAGTTTTTAAGGGAATTCGCATGAATGTCTTCTCGTTGTATATTTTAACTGCATTTTTGTCAATTTGTTTGAAAAACTCGTAGTCTTGAAGATAATAATCTGTCTTAATTTGACGATTTAGGCTCTTATACGGACAAATATCAACCGCTATCCTGACATTTATTCGGTTATTTTTTTGCAGTTCGCGAAAAAGGCTCTGGCTGCTCCATTTTGTTTTTTCATTAACGAGAAAAATAACATTCAGTTTTTCATTAGGGTTGGTCAGCCTATTTTTAATTCTTTCCAAGACGATTTGGTTAACTTTATCGATATTTTTGGCTTTATGCCTATATATAAATAATTTTACGGCTTTTATCAGTTTGTTAAAGTTTATCATTTGTGCGCTTTGTTAACTCTCTGTATCAAAGGCGGCTGCATGTGACTGCTGATTGTATGAAATCATCCGTAAATTTCCGGTTTTTTCATTTTTGCTTTCATTAGAAATATCGGTTCTGGTTAGAATATCAAGCAAATAAAGACCATATTCGCTTTTGCCCATTTGTTCCGATAAATTTTTAAGATCTTGTTTTGAGATGTATCCGAATTCGTATGCAATTTCTTCCAGACAAGCTACTTTAACCCCTTTGTTTTTTTCAATTGTTTCGATGAATTGGGTAGCCTGAACAAGCGAATCATGTGTTCCTGTATCAAGCCAGGCAAAACCTCGCCCGAATATCTCAACGTTAAGCTCATCTCTCTCAAGGTAAATTTTATTTAAGTCGGTTATTTCTAACTCCCCTCTTTTTGACGGTTTAAGACTTTTTGCAAATTCAACGGCTTTGTTGTCATAAAAATAAAGACCTGTAACCGCATAATTTGACTTTGGATTTTCGGGCTTTTCCTCGATTGAGGCAACTTTGCCGTCTTGATTAAATTCAATAACCCCGAACCTGTTGGGATTCTTAACATAATAGCCGAATACAGTTGCTCCGGAAGCTTTTTGAGATGCTCTCTTGAGCAGTGAAGAAAAACCATGCCCGTAAAATATGTTATCGCCAAGTATAAGCGAAACGTTATCATTTCCGATAAAGTCTTCTCCGATTATAAATGCCTGAGCAAGTCCGTCAGGGGAGGGCTGTATCGCATAAGAAATATTAATGCCGAATTGATTACCGTTTCCGAGCAGTTCTTCAAACCGCGGTGTGTCTTGAGGGGTTGAAATTACAAGAATATCTCTGATACCGGCGAGCATCAGGACTGACAAAGGGTAATATATCATCGGTTTGTCATAAATCGGCAGTAGTTGTTTTGATATAACTTTTGTTACGGGATAAAGTCTTGTACCGTTTCCACCGGCAAGTATGATTCCTTTCATTTGCAAGCTCCTGCTAATGTTCTGAGATTAATGTATTGTTTCAAAGATTGTTTCCAGTCAAGGCAAATGCCGTTGTTTTCCATAACGGAATATAATGGTCTTTTTGCGGGTCTCGGGAACTGCTCCGTATTTACCGGTATAACTGTCACGTTGAGATTCATAAGTTTCATTATTTCGGATGCGAAGCCGTGCCAGCTGGTATGTCCCGATCCGCAAGTATGGTAGATTCCGTAAGCATAGTTTTCTTTTATTATTTTAACTATGGCGTTTGAAAGTTCTACCGTCCATGTGGGGCATCCTGTCTGGTCTGAAACTACTTTAAGTTCGGGATTCTTTTGAGCAAGATTAATCATCGTTTCCACAAAATTCTTTCCTTTGTGTCCGTATAACCAACTTGTCCTTGCTATATAAAATTTTGAACAGTGTTTTTGAAGAACTTCTTCGCCCTTTAATTTTGAAAGACCGTAAACATTTATCGGATTGGTTGTGTCATTCGGCAAATAGGGAGCGTTTTTCGTTCCGTCAAAGACATAATCCGTGCTGATGTAAAGCATTGGAATATCAGCTAAAGCACAATACTTTGAAAGATTTTCCGTTCCTTTTTCATTTATCAATAAAGCTTTTTCAGGGTTGCTTTCGGCGCCGTCAACATCTGTATAAGCCGCGGCATGTATTATAAAATCCGGTTTCGTTTCGTCAATAAAATTCTTTACGGCTTCTTCATCGGTGATATCCAGATTATGCAAGTCTGTCGGGATTATATCAAAGTTTTCTTTTTCTAATATCGGGACTAAATCCTGCCCCAACATGCCGTTTGCTCCTGTTACCAATATTTTCATAGTATTTTCCGTTTCTATACTGACAGCTTCTTTGCTTCAATGTTTTTTATCCAATGAGCATTGTTAATGTACCATTGAATTGTTTTCCTGATACCTTCTTCAAATGTTACCGACGGACTCCATCCCAGTTCCCGTTGGATTTTTGAACTGTCGATAGCATATCTTCTGTCGTGGCCAAGCCGGTCTTCAACGTAAGTAATGAGCGTCTCGGGTTTGTTTAACTCTTTCAGAAGGATTTTTGTAATCTCATTGTTGGTTTTTTCGTTATTTCCGCCGATATTGTAAACTTCGCCTTCTCTGCCTTTGTGTAAAACTGCATCTACTGCGCTGCAATGATCGTAAACATACAGCCAGTCTCTTATATTCATACCGTCACCGTAAACCGGTACGCTTCTGTCGGCAAGCAGATTATTTATAAACAAAGGAATTAACTTTTCGGGGTATTGATAAGGTCCGTAGTTATTAGAACATCGGGTAATTAATACCGGCATTTTATATGTTTCAAAATAAGCTCTGGCAAACATATCCGCTGATGCCTTGCTCGCCGAATACGGACTGTTTGGAGAGAGAGGCGTTTCTTCCGTAAAATAGCCTTTTGCTCCAAGCGTTCCATATACTTCATCGGTTGAAATCTGAACGAATCTCTGTATATTTGCATCTTTAGCCGCCTGAAGAAGTGTTTGAGTACCCAGAACGTTTGTCTGAACAAAAATTTCCGGTCCCTGAATACTTCTGTCAACGTGGCTTTCGGCGGCAAAATTCAGACAACAGTCAACATCGTTCATTAATTGGTTAATCAGGCTTTTATTACAAATGTCTCCGCGTACAAATGTGTAATTTGGGTTGTTTTCCAAATCTTTTAAATTTTCAAGATTGCCGGCGTATGTTAGAAGGTCAAGATTTATGATTTTGTAGTCAGGATATTTATTGAGCATATGTCTGATAAAACAACTGCCTATAAATCCGCATCCGCCGGTTATAAGTAACTTCATATAAATGTTTCCTAATATTTGCTACTAAAACTAATATATCAAAGACTTGGAATAAACGAAATTATTTCGGGAATTTTTTAACAACGGGTGATTTTGGTCTTTTTCGGAAAGAATTGGATTATCAATATCCCAATCAATAGCTATTTCAGGGTCATTCCACAATATACCCGCATCATGTTCAGGTGAATATATATTTCCTGCTTTGTAAAGAACTTCGGCTGTATCGCTCAAAACCAAGAATCCATGAGCAAATCCTTCCGGAATGAAAAGCATTTCTTTGTTTTCAGCAGATAATTTTGCTCCCGCCCATTTGCCGAAAGTCGGAGACCCCTTCCTTATATCAACTGCAACGTCAAAAATCTCACCTGAAGCGCAGCGAACAAGTTTTGCCTGAGCTTTGGGATTGAGCTGGTAGTGCAGTCCTCTAAGTGTTCCTTTTGTTGATTTTGAGTGATTATCCTGAACAAACTGCTGAGTAATTCCTGCTTTGATAAAATCAGAGGATTTGTAAGTTTCCATGAAAAATCCTCGTTCATCTCTGAAAACCTTTGGCTTAACTAGAATTACGTCTGGAATATTCAAATTTATGAATTCAAATGGCATAATTTAACTCCCTATACAATATAATACCAAATAAATGTTAATGATTTGATATCAAGGTAATCTTTATAGTTTTAATAATATTTCTTTTAGGCTCTCATCTGAAAGTTTTCTTGGATTGTTTATTAAACGCTCAGTGTTTACATTGTTAACAATCAGCTCTATATCGCAAATGTTTAATTTTTTTAGAGATAATTCAATACCGATACTTTTAAACAGATTATTAATGACATTTTGGCATTCATGCGGAGTTTTGCAGCCAAACATATCTGATATTTCCATAATTTTTTTCTTTACAAAATCACAGCCGCGTTTGTCTTGGATATCATTTTCTGTGACCTCATAATTATAAACTAATAACGCTCCAAGCGTTAAAGCAACGGCATGACCGTGATTAAGTCCGTAATAGGAAGTAAATGAATAAGAAATCGCATGTGCTGCAGTAGTTTTAGTTATATTAATAGCTTTACCGGCAAGATGAGCTGCCGTTGACAAATCTTGTCTGTCTTGTTTAGTAGGATTGTTTACTGCTCCAAATAGCGATTTTACAATAAGTTTTATTGCTTCTTTTGCATATTTTTGAGATTCATCAGTTGAATAAATACTCCAATAGGACTCAACTGCCTGACATAATGCATCTGCACCTGATTCGGCAGTTATGGAAGGAGGTAAGTTCATTGTGAAATCAGAGTCTATAATTGATATTTCCGGCAATATGTATTGATGCGCCACTGAAAATTTAACCTTGTCTTTGTATAAAACTGCAAAATGAGTTGCTTCACTGCCTGAACCTGATGTTGTAGGTATAGCAATTAAAGGTATAGGTTTTACTGATATTTGAGCATTATTTTCTAAATAATTATCAATAGGTTCAGGCTGACAAGAAAAAATATTAATTAATTTTGCCATATCAATAACACTGCCGCCTCCGACAGCTATTATTAAATCATAATTTTTCCGTTTGAAAATCTTTATCCCCTTATTAAGATCATCAGTCTTAATATTTGGAGAAAAATCACTATAATAATCAGCGGAATAATTTTTCAATTTGTTCTTTATGATTTCTTTTGCTCCGCTGGAGATAAATGAATTTTTAGATGTAACTATAAAAATGTTTTTAGCATTATAGTCCGTTAAAATATTGTCAAGGCTATTAATACTATTAAAACCAATATATTCTTGTTGTTTCATTATCTTAAAAATTCCATGAATTTTTCTTTATTTTCGATAGGAGAACTTTTAGGTCTTCCAAGGTCATTTCTTGCGCCTTTTTTAACCTTCACTTCAAGAAACACAGGTCCGTCTGCGGTTTTTAATATTTCAAGTTTGTCTGACAATTCCATAGAATTTGTTGCAGAAAGGACTTTTTTATACCTGCATGCTTGTGCTATTTTGCAAAAGTCTATATCAAAACCGCAGGTTGATTGTCCGCCAACAGAATCATGTGCCCCGTTATTTATTAAAATATGTTTGAAATTTGTCGGGGCTTTTGTTCCGATTGTGGTAAATGCACCTAAATGCATTATTGCAGCACCGTCTCCATCAATACAAATAACTTGTATATTCGGCTTATTTATGGCAATTCCTAATGCAATTGATGATGAATGTCCCATAGAACCGACAGTCAAAAAATCAGACGAACCGGATTGACCTAATGCTTGCCGATACTCGTAAAGTTCTCTTGAGCTCATTCCTGTGGTTGAAATTACTGCATCAGTACTGCCCAGATTATCAACTATAATTTTAATTGCTTCTTCTCTGGTCATCTCATAATTATTTGAAGTTTTATTTTGTAATTTATATGCTTCAAAAGTCCCTTTTTTGACAATTAATGCATAAGGTTTGTTAGAAATTCGCATTTCTGAAATGGCTTTGTCAACAAAGTTTTCCATATCTGATTTATTATCGGGAAGTATGCTGTATGGGATATTAAGCGTGTCCAATAAACTCAGAGTTATCTTTCCCTGTTTGGTGTGTTGAGGTTCATCTTTAATTCCCGGCTCACCTCTCCAGCCAATTATAAGGAGCATGGGTATTTGATAAACATCTTCATCCGCAAGCGAAACAAGCGGATTAACGGCGTTCCCCTGTCCCGAGTTTTGCATGTACACAACTGCGGGAATTCCTGTCGAAAGATAGACTCCTGAAGCCAAAGCTATGGCATTACCTTCATTTGCAGTAATAATATGTTTATCCGGCTTTGCGGTATCTGTTATATATGCGCAAAAATCTTTCAGTAATGAATCCGGCACTCCGCAAAAAAAATCTATGCCGTGAGAGGTTAAGGCATTATAGAAATCAGCACAATTTAGCAATTAACATCCTCCGGGAATAAGTGTCAATATCTCCTTTATCGACATACACATGTCGTTTGTTTCATAGGATCTTTCATTTTTCAGAATAGTTTGCGCAGCTTTTAACATGGCGGGATAAGCAGCTCTTAGTAAATGATTAGCATAAATTACCACATTAACGCCGGCGTCAATTAAATCTTTTTCGTAAACCTGATTATAAGTGGTTGGTATGGCAATTAAAGGAACTCTGTAATCGAGTTTTTTGTATAAATTACAGAATTCGTACACTTCTTTAAAATCTTTTTCCTTGCTGTGTATCATTATTCCGTCGGCGCCGGCTTCAATATAAGCCTGAGCTCTTGTTATTGCATCATCAAGTCCTTTATTCAAAATAAGACTTTCGATGCGGGCAATAATCATAAAATCATCCGTAACCCGTGCCTGTTTCCCCATTTGGATTTTTCTGGCAAAATCTTCTATACTGTCTTGAGTTTGTTCAACTTCAGTGCCAAAAAGGGAATTTTTCTTAAGACCAATTTTATCTTCAATAATAATTGCTGAAACTCCGAGTCTTTCAAGAGTTTTAACTGTAAATACAAAATGTTCGGGTATTCCGCCTGTATCTCCGTCATAAATAATCGGTTTGGTGGTAATTTCGGAAATATCGTTAATAGTTGTTATTCTTGAAGTTAAATCGACAAATTCAATATCCGGCTTGCCTTTTGCTGTTGATTCGGTTAAACTGCTCAGCCACATGCCGTCAAATTCATTGATACATCCGTTTTCTTTGACATTGATGTTTTCTACAATCAATCCCGTCAGCCCGTTATGAGCTTCCATAATTCTTACAAGCGGCTTAGATTCAATGAGTCTTCTCAGTCTTTTCATTCTTATTTGAGGAGTGGTGCCTATTTCTTTTAATGCTTTATGCAGGGCAGTTGAAGAAATACCTTTTGTGTACTCAATATCAATTACTTTTCCGCCCCATTGGCTCATAACATCAACTACTCTTTGTCTAACTTCCCTTTGAATTCCGGTTTTCCAATCGTCACCATGAACAACAAAGTCCGGCTTGAGCTTTATTAAATTAGGCACATAATCCAGTGTTTCTTGGGGTACAACATTGCAAACACCTTTGATATTTTCAACGATTTCTTTTCTTTGCTCGTATGTTAGATACGGAAGTCTCTTGTAACTCGCAATAGCTTGGTCTGTAAGTAAGCCGACCGTAACATCTCCAAGTTTTTGTGCTTCGCGCAAAATATTCAAATGTCCCGGGTGTATTAAATCCGCGCTCATTCCGACATATACTTTTTTAGTCATTCTTTTTTCCTTTTTCAAGTCTAATCTATCTTTTTCGTATTAGTGGAACTGTTCCATAATTTGTGTTTCCAAATGCCGTATATTCTAATTAATAAAACTGTTCCTTCCGTAAATATTACCATAATAGCAACGGTATATATATTGAGAGCCGAGAATAGTATGAGCGTTCCCAGTCCTAATATGTGAAGTAAAGAACCTATTATAACACTGTTGTTAGCATATTTTGAGTGACCAAGTGCTGCTAAAAACGGGTAGCCCAAAAAAACAGACGGAATTAACAGAAGCGCAACCATTGAAAAAATCCTCAGTACTCCTGAGCTATTAGCCATGCCCGTACCGTAAAAAATATGAATTATGTCTTTTGCAAAAATAAACAATAATAAAGACAGAATAATGTTCAATATAAATGCAGTAAAGAAAAGCTTTTTAAAAAATTTCACGTTTCTTTCTTTTGCCATATAAGGATAGAGTGAACTGTTAATAGGGAAATATATGTACTGCAAAGCCTGATAAATCTTTTCTGCGGCTACATAATAGCCTACCATTTGGTTAGAAGTAAATAATCCGAGAACAAAAGCGTTGCTTGAAGTATATAAGGACACAGAAACTCTTGACAGGAAAAACTGTGTGCTGTCCTTTAGGTGAAACATAACTGAGTTTATTTTGGGCAAAAAGAATTTAACCTTAAAATAGTTAAAAGCTATCCACAGAGAAAGAATTCCGGCAAATAAATAACCAAAAGAATTCAAAAGCGGCACATAAATATAGTCAGAAGAATTTTTAATAAAAACAAAAATCAGCAAAGTAAAAAAGCCTTTGGTTGCAATATTTATGAATGTAATATATTTCATCTTCTCCATTCCCTGAAAAAACCAAACAGGAAATAAAAGATTGCCTATAACCATACCAAAGGTTAAAAAATATACTGCCCAATCACTTCTAAACTTGCTAAAGCCAAAAACTACTGCTGACAAAACCAGCAAACTGACAAGAAGAAAGAATGATTTGATAACCATAACAGAATTAAATATCTCGGCGACCTTGTTTGAGTTATCTCTGTGGACAGCTATTTCTTTGGTAGCTGACAGGTTAAATCCGTAATCAGTTAATATCATAAAATAGTTGATAAAAGCCTGAGCAAAAAATACCAGACCAAATTTCTCTGCATCCAAAACTCTTGCAAGATAGGGTAAAGTTAAAAGAGGCAATATATAGCCTGCTATCTGCATAATAGACAAAGAGGCAAAATTTTTAAAAAATCTTTTTTTGTCGTTTGATAAAGTTTTTATTGTTGATAAAGAAAACATAATAAAATTGATTAATATAAATACATTATTTGACGTTATGTTCTATTATTTATATCATAAAGCAAAGCGAAACCGAAAATCACGTATGAAAACAATATTGAGAAGAAATTAGTGTTGGCTTTATTCAAAGATTATTTCAAAACTATATGTATTTGTTTACTAATGTTAATCATGAGGTATTTTGTTTGTCCTATTTTAAATCTAATTATTAGAAGAGATAAACGAATATATCTTTTTTATCCTGGTAATCCTTCAAGATTTTGTGATAACACTAAATATCTATATCTTTTTTTATCACAACATGGAGAACTTGGATTAAAAGCTATTTGGATTGGAAAAAATCCTCTTATTGTTAATAGATTAAAAGAAAGAGGTTATTTGGCTTACCTCGATTCTGACATTGTAAGTTATTATTACAGAATTAAGGCAAAATATTTTATTTCTGATCAGTGGCATAATTATAAATACTTTTTATCTTTTGGTTCTAAATATATTCATTTGTGGCATGGTATACCTTTAAAAAAAATCGGGTTTGATGACAAATATGACAAAAGAAAATTTCTGTCTAAATCAAATATTTTTAGAAAATTTATATTTAAACACATTTGTAAAGAAGCTTATATGTTTTGCTGTTCTGATTATGATAAAGAAATTTTCCATACTGCTTTTAAATTAGACAGGGATAGAATTTTTACATTAGGATATCCAAGAAATGATGTTTTAATCTCTGATATTTCCGGTTCTGATTTATTCATTGAAGATGAACTGGAGGATTTAAAGGAAAGAAAAAAATCAGGAAAAAATTTAATATTATATGTGCCTACTTTTAGAGACTCTGGACGTGACCCTTTTGATATAATAAATGAGCATTTAAGTGAATTAAAGGAATTTTTGAAAGAAAATAATGCATTATTAATATTAAAACCTCACCCTGTTTCAAAAATATCTGGCTTTCAATCGGACAAGAATATTCATATTTTAAACGGTACATTTGACCTTAATCCATTGTTGTCACAAATTGACATACTTATAACTGATTATTCCTCTGTATATCTTGATTTTCTTTTTGTAAACAGACCTACAGTATTTTTCCCCTTTGATATTGATACTTATCTATCTGAAGACAGAGCTATGTATATAGAATACGATGAATATACACCCGGAGAGAAAGTTATCTCTATTGAACAGTTAATTGTGGCAATTAAAAAAATTCTAGACAATGGAGATATGTATAGTGATAAAAGGTTGGAGTTAAGGAAAAAAATATTTAAATATGAAGAAAATTTATCGTCCTTTAGAATTGTTAGCAAAATAATGGAGTTTGATTAAGTTTTAGAAATTTCATTGCACGGAATTTTATTGTCTAGTGCTAAGAGCAAGCCTATAATCATCCAAAAAAAGAAATTTGTGGGAAAACAAGTGTTGATTATTTCGGCATAATAATTATTCCATATGGACACTATTAAAAAAATTAGTATCCCAAAAGAAAGGGCTTTTATAAAATGATCATTACTAAGTTTGTATAAATAAAAACTCTTAATAATGCTTAAAATCAACTGACCTGCCCCCTAAATTGTACTCACTTTTAACTTAGTGTTCTCCCAACATTTTGTGTACTCTTCTGGTGTTAAATTATTTAAAGAACTATGAGGTCTTTGGGTATTGTAATCGATTCTCCATTTTTCTATCAACTCCTTTGCGTGATTTAAATTTGAAAACCAGTTCTCATTAAGGCATTCATCTCTAAATTTGCCGTTAAATGATTCAACAAAACCATTTTGAGAAGGCTTGCCCGGTTGAATGAAATTGAGTTTTATTCCTTTTTCATAAGCCCACTGGTCAAATGCCTTACTTGTAAATTCTGTTCCATTATCAATAGTGATTGATTTAGGCATTCCTCTTGTTTCAATAAGCCTGTTAAGAATTTGTGCAACTTTTGTTCCGGTCAGAGAATTGTCTACTTCTATCGCTATACATTCGCGGTTGAACAGATCAAGAATATTCAATGTCCTGAATTTCCTGCCGGAAAACAGTGAATCTGACATAAAATCCATTGCCCACTGTTCATTTGGAAATATTGGAGTAAGAATATTTTCTCTTTGTCCAGATTTTAAACGTTTTCTTTTAGTACGTCTTACAGAGAGATTTTCTTCCTTGTATATTCGATAAACTTTCTTATGGTTCACATCAAATCCTTTTCTCTTCAACATTACATGTACTCTTCTATAGCCAAAACGTTTTCTTTGTTTAGCTATGTCAATTAAGTTACTCCGCAAAACATGGTCATTACTTTTGAGAGAAACATATCTGTAAATTTTTGGATGCATTTTTAGCAGCCTGCAAGATCTGCGCTGAGAAAGATCATTGTTCTGTATCAGATAAGATACAGCTTTACGTTTATCCGCAGGCTTTACCACTTTTTTGACAGAACATCCTTAAGAGCATCATTATCAATCATTAAATCAGCTACAATTCGCTTTAGTTTTTTGTTTTCATCTTCAAGTTGTTTCAACCTTCTTGCATCAGAAACACTCATTCCGCCATATTTTGATTTCCACATGTAAAATGTTGCGTCAGAAATTCCGTGTTGACGGCATAAATCAACAACTCTTGTTCCTGCTTCATTCTCTTTGAGAATTCTGATAATTTGTTCTTCTGTAAATCTTGATTTTTTCATTTTTCATCTCCTATTGTTTTATTCTACATAGGAGAAACTAAGTTTTAAACGAGGATGTTTTTGGGGTTCAGGTCAAATGTAACTCAGAATTTTAGAGAATTTATCTATATCAATGTTGTTTAAAAAGCCGAACACAATTATTAATAGACCAGTAACGACCATAAATATATTAAATATTAAGTCTTTTTTCCTTGGCTTTATTATTTTATATTTGTTATGAATAAGTGTCATTAATATTAAAGCTATAATAACAGAGATTTTGCTTGTGAAAGAATTATTCATAAAATAAAAGAATAAAATGGAGTCTTTATTTTTTATTTAAACTTATCTTTTTTTGATAAATGTTTTCAAAAAAGAGGGAATAATTATTTTAGTTCGCCATAGTAAACTCAATGCAATAATAGTAAATAGTACAAATAATATATCAATATAAAATTTTAAATTTTGAAATAAAGTAGGTGCATAGAGAATTATAATAATAAATATATACTTAGAATTTTCGAATATATTATTCAATTGCATGTTTTTAAAAAGTAGATAAGTTAAAATAGTAGTTATCCAATAATATACATTAATTAGCGCAAAGAGTACGACTCCAATAATTCCAAAATCAACAAAATGTACAGCTGGCATGAATGATGGAGTGTAGCCTGATTCGGCTGCTCCCGGATAAAAATAATCAACTAATAAATTGATACCATAAGCAAAAGGTTTATGTGGAAACAATGATCGAGGTACGATATACCAAAATTGTGATAAAAAGACTTGTCCGTTATATAAATGAATTGCTCCATTAAAATAAGCTTCATAATACTTTGTTGCGTTGATATAATAGTCAAAATATGATAAAAGTTTTAAATAATTTGTATCCCCAAGAGAGACTATTAAACTCATTAGAGCCATACCCATTGAAGAGAAATAAAATATTAAAAAATAAATATTGAAATTTTTAATTTGTCTTAACGACAAAAAAACCAGAATAAAAAGTCCAATCGACATCATAAAACCTTTAGAACCTAATAAATACGATAAAACTAAATATATCAATTGAACTAATATGAGATCTTGGATTCTTCTCATAGCAGAAAAATGAAGAACTGCAGCTACTGCAAAAAAATCCATAGCTAATATCCACCACTGACCTGCACCAACCTTATGATAAAAATAACCTTCCCTAGGATGCAATATCCAATTAAGCACACCAAAAGAATTTGAAGCAAGTAAAATAAAACATATAAAAAATAAAATAAAAAAAATCATTCCTGAAAAAATTAATTTTGATTTATTTAATTGTATGTTTTTTATTCTTGAAAATGTTCTAACTATATACGAATTTTTACTAAGAAAATAGAAAATTCCCATCATCAAAACTAGCTCTATTGATAAAGTTAAATTAGTGACAAACAGAGCAAAATTATAATATTTATTAAATAATCCACCTTGTATATAAAAAAAAGGACTAATTATTGTTTTTAAAACTAAAATTGGAAATGTAAAAACAAAAATAATGGTAAAAGGGTTTGCAAGTTTTAAATTAAAAAACCTTGTCATGTATAAAGGTTTATAAATAGATAATAAAAAAAATGAAAGTATATTTAAAACGAAAAGAAAATTCATATTATTTCTTTATATATTTCTATTAACTTAGAGGTCATGTTTTTTCTTGAATAAAACTCTAGTCTTCGACGAGCATTTTTTATATTTTTTTCTCTCAGACTTTTATCCGTAATTAAATTATATAATCTTTCACAAGTTTCTTCCTCATTGTATGGGTTAAAAAGTTCAACTGCATCTCCTCCAACTTCAGGTAATGATGCCGTATTTGAACAAATGACAGGAATCATATACTCCATTGCCTCTAAAATAGGTATTCCAAAACCTTCATATAATGAGGGAAAAATAAATGCATCAGCAAATGTATAAAGAGTTGACATATCATCATTATCAACAAAACCGAGATATTTAATACTGTCTTTATATGGACTTTTTTCTAACTCATTAAGAAAAGTTTCTTCTCCAAAATATATTCCTCCAATAATTACAAGCATATGAGGAATGTTATACTCTTGTTTAATTTTATTAAAAACTCTAATTAAAAAATCATAATTTTTATGAGGTCTAACAATAGATACACTTAAAAAATAAGGTTGCGCTATGCCATATTTTTTAAAAATCGATTTATCTAAGTTTCCTTTTCTCTTTCGTTCATCTATAGATTGTTCTACAATTAATATTTTTTCTTCTTTTATATTAAAGTATTTTAATAATTCATTTTTAGTAAAAGCAGAGATAGCTATTACTTTTTCAGCTTTTTTTATACTAAACTTAACTGCTTTTTGAAAATAATTGAAAAACTTTATGGTTTTTCTATATTGAGGATATTTCTCGTTATAAAAAAAAACTGACAAATCGTGTATAGTAACAATGGATTTAACAGGACAGACCCAAGGAACATAATTACAAGTATGATGAACTAAATTAATCCTATATCTTATTAAATCAAAAGCTAAAACCGAACTTTCCCATATGACCCTTAAAGTTGAATCGTGAGTATTAATTGGATATACAATTATTTTTAAATTTTTAATTTCCTTAAGAGGTTCAAAAACATTGGAAACATTTTTTCCTATAAATAGATAATAAAGATTTTCTTTATCAATATTTACTAACGAGTTAATAGTATTAAAAATATAAGACTCAACGCCACCTGTATATGATTTTAACCCTAGGGCATTTAATGCAATTCGTTTCATTTAAACAACTTAACCCTTACATACCTAACCGCAAAATTACCCCAAATCAGCATTGTAAAAAATGCCTTTTGAGCAAAATTATACCTGCCGAAATGATGTTTCTTAAAAAACTTCATCATAGAGGCGCAAAATACATAATTCGTTTTTAAAAGTCTTTGTTTTGTTATTGAACCTCTGTCATGTACAATAATTGCTTCAGGATTGTAAATCAATTCTGCACCTTCCTGATACGCTCTCCAACACCAGTCCGTCTCTTCCTGATAGAGAAAAAACCGTTCATCCATTAGTCCAATTTTTTCTATAAGTTCTTTTCTTACTATCATACAGCACCCTGACAGTCCTGCTGCTTTTTGGATTTTGTCTTTGTCAAGATGCGTAAGAGTAAACTGATTGAATTTTGGATTGTTTTTAAACATACCCGCCAAGCCTGATAAATGATACAAAACACTTAACGGATAGGGTTCGCCCCTCAGGCAAGACGTTTGAAAAGTCCTGTCAGGATTGAGGACTTTCGGACCGGACATGCCTGCTTGCGGATTTTCATCCATATAATCGCTGAGAATTTTAACAACATTTGATTCTACAATAACATCAGGATTTAGCAGGAGTACATATCTGCCGAGACTTTGTTTTATACCGATATTGTTAGCTTTGGCAAATCCGAAATTTTCTTTATTATAAATAACTTTAAAATTATTGAATTTGGTTTGATAATCCGACAGTAACTTATAACTCAAATCATTTTTATTTGAATTATTATCAAGTACTATAACTTCGAATTCAATATCGTTTGTTTGTTTATATAAACTGTCCAACGTTGTTTTCAGGTAATTTCCGCTGTTCCAGTTGACGATGATTACGGAGACAGCGAAATTTTTTAAGAGAGCTGAAGGTTTTTCTTTTGAAATAAGTTTGTCATTAATCATTTTGTTTCCTAAGACATATTTGAATTGATATAACCACTATATAAAAGTCTATAATAACAAAAGTGTAAGATGCAACACATTGTGCAATTTTTTTACATTTAACATGTCCATTAATATTGAATTAATACCTTGATGTTACTTACTTACAGAAGTAATACAAGAATTGAAATTTTTACAAATGATTCTCGGTTTTCATTTTAGGTACAATATTCATAAGTTATATTAAGTTGATTTTTCGCATTTATAATTAAAACTAATCTAATTTTTTATAAAAAATTTTTAAAAATAGGGCAAAATATTTCGTGTTTTTCGTTAAAGCAATAAAGAAATATTTTGAGGAGAATATAATGCAAATCAGATTTAACTGTGGTTCGTTTGTTACGAAAAAAGCAAATCTGCCGGGGAATTATGCGTACCGAAGTGATCATAAATCTGCCGATACTGAGAGTTTTATAGTAAATAATCGGCAGTGTATCAACACCGCAAAGTTCGATATAAATTTTGCAGGAAGGGTTCTTCTGGCAATTCTCGACGGTTTTGGATTAGATAAGCCCGACAGCTCACCCGATGAAAAGAGAAATCCCATTACTCAGGAAAATGTCCCGAATATTATGAATCTTATAAAATCCAACCCGTACACCGAACTGAATGCTTCAGGGTGGGAAGTAGGTCTGCCGAAAGGACAAATGGGAAATTCCGAAGTCGGTCACCTGAATTTAGGAGCAGGAAGAGTTGTTGATCAGGATATAACAATAATTGATAAAGCAATAGAGAACGGTTCTCTTTATCAAAATCAAGTACTGCTTGAAGCAATGAGGAATGCAAAGATTACTGACGAAAGCGGAAAACAGACACACGGACTTCATTTAATGGGGCTTGTCAGTGACGGCGGGGTACACAGCCATAATAATCATTTGAAAGCTCTTATCAGAATGGCAAAAGAAGAAGGCGTACAGAATGTTTATGTACACGCTTTCCTTGACGGAAGAGACACGCCTCCGAGAAGCGCCGTCGGATATGTAAATGAGATTAATGAAACATTGATAGAATGCGGATATGGCCAAGTATCTTCAGTAATGGGAAGATATTATGCCATGGACAGAGACAAACGATGGGATAGAGTTGAAAAAGCCTATCAGAATTTAACTGACGGAACCGGCGAAAGAGCTAATACTCCCGAGCAGGCAATAACTGATTTTTATGATAAAGCCGACAAAGGCGATGAATTTGTTTTGCCTACTTCAATCGGAGACGATGAAACTGTAGAGAAATCAAGAGTTAAGAGTAAAGATTCTGTGATTTTCTTTAACTTCAGGTCTGACAGGGCTAAAGAGCTGACACGCGCTTTCACTGAAGAAAACTTTAAAGAATTTACACCGACAGTCAAAGGATTATCATATGTTTGTATGACAAAATATGATAACAGTTTTAAACTTCCGATTGCTTTTCCGAAAGAAGACGTAGTTAATACATTAGGCGAGATTCTTTCTAAAAAAGGATTAAAGCAATTCAGGACTGCTGAAACCGAGAAATATGCTCATATAACCTTTTTCTTTAACGGCGGCAAAGAATTGCAGTTTCCGAATGAAGAAAGAAAAGTTGTTCCTTCGCCGAAAGATGTTCCAACTTATGACTTAAAGCCTGAGATGAGTGCGGTTGAAGTAAAAGACAACGTAATAGATGCTTTGAAAAACCAAAAGGATAAAGACTTTATTCTTGTAAATTTTGCAAATCCCGATATGGTTGGACATACAGGCAGCTATGAAGCAACAGAAAAAGCGTTGAAAACAGTTGATAAGTGTATTAAAGAAATTGCCGATGCTGCCGAAGAAACTCAAACAACTATGATTATTACTGCAGACCACGGTAATGCGGAAAAAATGAAGGACGAAGAAGGAAAGCCCCACACCGCACATACGACCAACCCGGTACCGTTTGTACTTATCAATAATTCGGGCGAGTTAGACAGGAATAATATTGAACTTAGAAAAAACGGATGTCTGGCTGATGTTGCTCCAACCGTTCTTGAATTAATGGATATTGAACAGCCTCAAGAAATGACCGGAAAGTCATTACTCGCATAAATAAATATATACTAAAATGTAACATTTCTTTATAAACTCTTTATCTTCGATTCTTGGCGATTAGCTAATCTAACATTTAAAAGCTTATTTATCGCAGGTTGTTTTCTAAATTAAATTAGTTTCTATTGCCAGCATATATTTCATGTATTAAATATATATGGAATAATGATATAATTGTTAAAACTAAGTCACGTTTTAAATATCTTGCAATATAAGTAGTTAAAAAATGCAGAAAAAGAGTGCTCACAGGTAGTAGATATGTTTGAAAAATACAAGGTTTTGGTAATTGATGATCAGGAAATTTTGTATTCGGTAATTAAAAAATCATTGTCCATATTGGATATAAAGCATGTTGACTATGCTCCCAGCGGGATTATAGGTTTGGAGATGGTGTCAAAGATAACCTATAATCTTATAACGTGTGACATTACAATGCCGGGAATTGACGGTATAGAAACAGCAAGGCAAATTTTTAAACATAATCCTCATCAAAAGCTCCTTATGATTACTGCAATCGGTCAGGAAGAGTACATAAGAAAAGCTATAGAAGCAGGCGTCAGGAATTATTTGTTAAAACCTTTTTCTTCGCAGGATTTAGTTATCAAAGTGCGCAATATTTTAAAAGAAGAATAAATTTTGGGAGTAAATAAGCTTGGATAATATTAATGTTGATGAATTGCTAAAAAAAATACTGGAAGAAGCAGAATACGCAAATTGTAAAACTCCTGATTTCGAGGAGTTTTTGCCTGAATTTGTTTCGAAAGCGCTCGAAAACCTTGATTTAATTGATGAGAATATAAAATTATTGGAACATAATATAGGTAACGAACAAGCTATACTTGACATTTTTAATGAAATGTTTCGTTATTATCACAATATAAAGGGTTCTTCCAGTCTGGTTGGTCAGTATACCATTCAAAAAATTGCTCATCAGACTGAAACTTTAATGGTATCCTGCAATGAATCTGTTGTTCCAACTGATAAAGAAACAATTTCTTTAATCAAAACCTCTACAAAGCTAATCAGAAAAATCTGTAATGATATTTCTTTGAATGCAAATGACGAGTTTACTAACGGTATTTTTAATCATCTTAAGGAAATTGACGATGTTATTTATCAGGACAGCTGCGAAGATGAGGAAGTGGTCAAAGATAAAGAATATTTAACATATAAAATTAACTGTGAATTGTTGACAGAGTTTAGACCTGAAATTGAAGAAGATTTAAAGGTAATTGAGCAAAAGACGGAGCAGTTGAGTAAAACTCCGGACAAAAAGATATTGAACAGCATATACAGGGCAGTACACACAATAAACGGAATCGCGGGTTATTCCGGGCAAATGCTTATTAAGAGAATTGCTTATGATCTTGAATTATTGTTGGAAGCCTGCAGAAGAGATGAAGTTACGATAAACGATAAAATAATTGCTCTTATATTTAATACGGTTTCTTTTATAAGAGGTATATGTGATGATTTTTCTTTAATTAAAGACCAAAGCTTTTTGAACAAAATTATAAATCATCTTGATGGCATTAAAGTTTCAAATTTCAAAAAAGAATTTATAATTGACAATGAGTTTTGGCAGGATTTTATTGCAGAAACGAAAGAACATATCGAATCGATCGAAGCAAATGTTCTGCACATAGAAAGAGATACAACCAATCTTAAAGTTATTAATGCAATTTTCAGGGCTTTCCATACAATAAAAGGTTTGGCGGGTTTTGTTAATCAAAATTTAATTCAGGAAATAGCGCACAAAACTGAAACCGTTCTCGACGGCTGTATGAAGGGTACTATTAAAATTAATAATACTTTGGTGGATGTTATTTTAAGCTCAACTGACTGTATCAGGCAGATATGCAGCGATATTTCTTTAAACAGAAATCAATCTTTCCTCAATATGATAAATGAACATCTAAAATTATTGGAAGATATCCAGGCAAGTGCTAATGAATACCATTCCGGCTCCAGAGAAACCGAACAGAAACTTGAGATTCAGAGGAATAATTATAATAAATTGCAGAACGAAAATCTATGTTTCAAAGAAGTTCACGATGACGCTAAACAAACCAATAAAAATCCTCACTCAATTGATTCTATTAAAGTTCCCAGAATCAAAATTGATAATCTTTCGGAAAAAATTGATGAGATAATTAAAATCCAATCTTGCATAGATAAAGAGGCATTTCAATGTAATTCATCCGGTGTGCTTTACAATAATATAAAAGCTCTTACTAAAAAATTGAGATTTCTAAGGGATATATCCATAACCATAAAAACCGTTTCGCTTGAGGCTACATTTGAAAAAATTAAACGGATTGCTGAAGATACTATGTTTGAATTAAAGAAAGAAATCGACTTTTCGGTAACCGGCGAAGACATTGAAATTGACAGAAACGTTGCGGACAAAATTTTGGATCCTTTAGTTCATCTTGTAAGAAATGCTGTTGCACATGGTATTGAAAATTCCGAAGTCCGTAAGAACCTTGGAAAGGCAGCTACCGGTAATATTATGGTTTCTGCATATAGCAAAAATGGAAAGATAGTCATAAATGTTACAGATGACGGTAAGGGCTTAGATACCGATAAAATTTACAAAAAAGCTCTTCAGAAAAATCTTATATCTTCTGATAATGATTATAATGAAGATGAGATTATTGAGTTTATATTCACTCCCGGTTTTACGACGGCTGAATCTGTTAACAGTGTTTCAGGCAGGGGTGTAGGCATGGATGTTGTTAAAACCGAAATACAAAAAATGAACGGGAAAATTAGCATTAAGTCAAAGCTGAATGAAGGTACAACATTTACTTTAGCCATACCTACTGATAATACGGTAATTAACGGTACTATTACCGATATTCAGGGGACTAACTATATTATTCCCGTAGTGAATGTAAAACAGGTTTTTCAACCTACTGAAGCCAATTGGCGCAAAGAACCTAACAAAAAACCGCAGTTCATTTTAAATGGTGAAACAATTCCAACAGTTTATATTTCTGATTATCTGGGAACAGAGAATTATGAGTCAGAAAACGAGATTGTTATTCTTTTAGAATTGAACGATAAAATTAAAGCTCTACCTGCAAAAAAAGTAGTTGAAAGCCGAAAAGTATTAATGAAACCGCAGGAGGAAGATTTTATTAAGTTGGACTTTGTTGCGGGGATTTCTATTATGGAGGATGATGAGCCGTGTTTAGTTCTGGATATTGAAAACATGTTCAGCACTTAAGCAATTAATTTGAAAGAGCGATCGTATTGTAAGTATTATATTGACACAGTGAATTAGTTTAACAGGAGACAGATAATGAGAAGTTTAATTGTAGATGATGATTTTACTTGCAGAAGGATTTTGCAGGCATATTTATCTAAATACGGAGAATGTCATATAGCTGTTAACGGGCAAGAAGCCATTGAAGCATTTACGGCTTCTATTGAAGAAAACTCGCCTTATGATGTTATCACTCTTGATATTATGATGCCTGAAACAAACGGTCATGATGTTCTTAAGGCTATAAGAGAAATTGAAGAGGTCTATAATATTTATGGAAGCGACAGTGTAAAAATCATTATGACAACAGCATTAGGGGATTCTGAAAATATACGCCACGCTTTCAGAGCGCAATGCGAAGGATATCTTGTTAAACCCATAGACAAAGACAACTTAATAGCTAAATTGGTTGAGTTTGGGCTAATTGAAGAAGCCTGAGTATTACGTTTAATTCAAATGAAAGAATTATAAAAAGCATGAAGTCGAACTCTTTAAAATTAAGTATTATATTAAGTATATCCGCGACTTTGTTTTTTACTGTTTTGATAATAGGATATATCAGCATTTTTTCCAGCGAAAAAATAATTTCAACCATGGCAAAAAAAATGCTTACAGTGAATGCTGCAAACATTTCCAAAGAAATTTACAATGAGCTTAAACAAGTCGAAAAAAATGTAAATCTTCTGGGAGAATTTGTACTTGATGCAAGTCAAATCAATACTGATAATGATTTGAAAAAGTTGAAAAACACAGTATATTTGGAAAAAACTTATGCCAAAGTAAGGAATATACCTAAAAAGCTTGGTATTAGCACTAATATGTGTATGGGGTCATATTTTTATTATAACCTTGATTATGCAGGGTATTATGATGGTGCATGGTTTGTTAAAGAAGGGGGAGTTTTTAAAAGAAAATTCTCAAGTTTGACATATAACTCAAATGATGATCCATGGTACTTTGAACCTGTTTATAATAAAGGAGGTCTTTGGAGCAAACCATATTTTGATACCAGTCTTAAAATTGATATGATTAGTTATTCTGTTCCTTTTTATCGAAATGGGAATTTAATTGGCGTTGCAGGTATGGATATAACTTTAAGCGAGTTGAACCAAAGGCTGAAAGATATTCGTATATACAAAACTACCGATGCCTTTATTATTGATAACAAATACAACTTTATTGCAGGAGATATATATAAAACAGGGGATAATATCCTTGTAAGAAGAGACGGTTTCTATAAATTTTTGGTAATGCCTTTACTTTTTGAAAAAAACGGTTTTGTTGAATATAAAGACGAAGGAGTGAAGAAAATAGTCTCTTTTACAACTTTGCCAAACGGTTTTATTCTTCTCATAAGTGCGCCTGTATCCGAAATTCTGTCTGAAATGAATCATATGACCTATTTAATGATTCTTGTAATTACAGGAATAATGTGTTTTGGCTGTTTTATAGCTTTTAAATTGTCAGAAACGATATCCAGTCCTGTAATCGATAAGCTTCTTGAAGGAAAGTCTCAACTTCAGGCTATATTGGATAATTTACCATACTCAGCCTGGCTCAAAGATGAAAATGGCGTTTTTATAGCAGTAAACCAGAACTTTGTTAAAAGTATGAATATGAACGAGAAGCAAATTGTAGGGAAATCTGATAAGGATATAAAAACAGAATCACCTGCAAAGGTTTTCTGGGAAAATGATGCGGAAGTCATGAAATCTAAAAAACCCTGGTATGAAGAAGTTCAAATTCAGCTCAAGGATCATAAAACATGGTATGAAGTGATTAAAACACCGATTTATGACCAGCAGGGCATGCTTGCAGGTATAACCGGAATTGCTCGAGATATTACAAAACGTAAGAAAAATGAAGAAGCTATCATTGCCGCAAGAGATTTAGCTGAAGCCGCAAACAGGTCTAAAAGCGAGTTTCTGGCTAATATGAGCCATGAAATAAGGACTCCCATGAACGGTGTAATTGGTTTCCTGCAATTATTATCTGAAACTAAAATCGATCATGAACAAGCTGAGTTTATTAATGAAGCAAAAAAATCATCAGAGGCACTGCTGAGTATAATAAATGACATCTTGGATGTTTCCAAAATGGAAGCAGGTAAGATGGTTATGGAAAAAATAACATTTGATCTGCGTTCGACAGTTGAAGACGTTGCTGTTTTGTCTATTTATGCTGCAACGCAAAAGGGCATAGAGATTAATGCTCTAATTTATTCTGATGTCCCTCAAAAAGTATGCGGTGATCCGATAAGATTAAAACAGGTACTGAACAATCTTGTCAGCAATGCTGTTAAATTTACTCAAAGAGGGGAAATTAATATTGCAGTAAAGCTTCTTTCGGAAGATAAAGAAACTGTCACCGTGAATTTTGACGTAAAGGATACCGGTATAGGTATTTCTGACAGCGCGAAAGAAAAAATATTTGAAGCATTTACACAAGCTGATGCATCTGCAACCAGAAAATTTGGCGGAACCGGACTTGGATTGACCATTTCCAAAAAAATTGTAGAAATGATGAACGGGAATATAACGCTAACCAGTAAACTTGGCGAAGGCACAACATTTTCTTTCACTGCCAAATTTGAAAAAAGCGGTAAATCTGCCGATATAAATGCTCTAAAATACCAAAAGACATTAAAAGACGCAAAAATCCTCATTGTTGATGATAATCCCACAAATTTGAAAATTATTCGCTACTATCTTGAAGAAAACGGATGTATGGTTTCTGAAGCAACTTCTGCTGATGAAGCGCTTGAAATTCTCAGTAAATCGAATGATTTTGGTGTAGCAATTTTGGATTATAACATGCCTGACAAGGACGGATTTGAGCTGGCTAAACTTATTAAATCAAACGAATTAACTCAAAATACGGCGCTTATATTATTGACTTCTTTAGCACGCAGAGGAGATTCTGCGATTGCCAAAAAGGTTGGCTTTACGGGTTATTTGACTAAACCTGTCAAGAAAAAAGACTTGCTAAATTGTGTTCTTTTGACTTTGGAAGCAAAAGCAAATATTAAAGAAATGCCAAGTGATATTCTTGTCACAAGACATACAATTAAAGAATATAAATACAACACCAAAATTAAAATTCTTCTTGCTGAGGATAACGAAGTTAACCAGAAACTGGCAGTAAAACTGCTTAATATGGCCGGTTTTAATTGTGATATAGCAGGTAATGGACTTGTTGCAGTTGAGTCTTATAAAAAGAAATCTTATGATCTTATATTGATGGATTGCCAAATGCCTATTATGGACGGTTTTGAAGCGGCTCGTTCAATCAGAGAATATGAAAAGTCACAAATCTCAGATGAAAAAAAGAACAAGCATATACCTATTATTGCGCTTACGGCAAATGTATTGGAAGTTGACATTCAAAGTTGTCTCGATTCGGGAATGGATGATTATTTACCAAAACCAATAGATTCTAAAAAACTCATTGAATTAATAAAAAAATACTCCGGTTTCTCACATATTGAAGCGGTTTCTGAAATTGAGCGTAATAAAGAAACCGATCATGAAGATACAGATATGATACAGGTGATAATGAATGCACACGGTTTCCAGAGGATTGATGCACAGAATCTTTTAAATGACTATCTGACCATACTTCCTGAAAACATTCTCAAGTTAGAAAATGCTGCAAACACAGATGATTACAAAACTATTCATAGTGTCGCACATTTTTTGAAGGGTTCAAGTGCGAATTTGAGAATTCAGAAATTAACCGAATTATCCACCGAACTCGAAACAGCCGGTAAAAATGAGGATAAAGCTCTGTGTGTTTCTTTAATTCAAACAATGAAAAAATTTACCGAAGGACTATTGAGTTCTTAAAATTTTTATACGAAATACGAACTATATACTCAATACCCATTCAAGGATATAATTATCTTGTAATTAACAAAATATCGACCTTGTGAGAAGTCCAATCGCATGAAAAAAATAGTTGTTGCCGATGATTCTTCTACAATGAGGAATTTTCTCAAAAGAACTTTAACCCGAGCAGGCTATGATGTTGTCGGAGAGGCTGATGATGGTTTTAAAACAATTGAAATGTATGAGAAACTTAGACCCGATCTCATAATAGTTGATGTTATAATGCCTGAATTAAGCGGTCTGGAAGTTGTAAGACAAATTCTTGAGCTTAATGCCGATGCAAAAGTTATTATATGTACATCTATGGGACAGCATTATTATAGAGAAGATGCTGTGAGATCCGGAGTGTCGGGCTATATAATCAAGCCGTTTGTTCCTGAAGAGATTTTAGAGGTAGTTAAGAATATTATATAAAATGCGCTCAATCAGCATTGAATTAAACAATTAGACTTTGTGCCGATTTAATGGCTTGCAGCATACTTTCGGGATTAGCAAGATTTTTGCCTGCTATATCGAATGCAGTTCCATGTGCCGGTGATGTCCTAATAACCGGGAGATTAATTGTCGTGTTAACAGCGCTGTCTCTGGCAAGCATTTTCAGAGGTATCAAAGCCTGGTCATGATAGATACAAATATATGCATCATAGGTAAAATCTTTGCCGGATTGAAACTCTTCTGCGATTTTTACCCAAATGACATCAGCAGGGAACGGTCCGTCTATTAAAATGTTATAATCCTTTCTGAGACTGTTAATTGCAGGAATCATTGTTTCTGATTCTTCAGTTCCCATCGAGCCTTCTTCGCCTGCGTGTGGGTTTAAAGCACAAACGGCTATTTTAGGGCATTCGATTTTAAAGAGATTTTTGAGTGAATTATTCAATATTGCCGCAGTGTCAGTTATTTTTTCTTTTGTAATATATTTAGAAACATCATTTAGCGCTATATGCCGGGTAATAAGCAAAATTCTAAGTTCTCCCGCAATAAAAAGCATTTGAGCTTCGTTCTCAGGAGCTATGAGTTTATTTAAAATTTCAGTCTGACCGGAAAAGTTATAGCCTGCCGAGTGAAGTGCCGTTTTAGATAAAGGTGCTGTTACTATTGCGGATATTTCTTTATTATTTGCCATTTCGCAAGCTTTTTCCAAACATTTATAAGCAAGCCTTCCGCTTTCAGGACAATTTTGACCGATAACGATTTTAGATAAATAACATGGTAAGTCAATTATCTGAATTTTTTTACTGAGATTGATACCTGTTAATTTTTCAGTTTGTTTAATAACAGCAATATTGCCGATAAGAATTAAATTATCATTAAATTTGATTTTATCCAGTGCTTTTACAACCACTTCAGGACCTATCCCTGAAGGATCGCCCATTGTTACAGCAATTTTTTTAGACATTATTTTGCTTCCTGATGCCTTTTGAAATACCTTAAAATTTCAATCAGAGTGTTAGGAGAACCAAGATTCCCTGATTTAGTTACTATCCACTGTGCTTTATGGTCTAAACAAAGGGGAATGGCTTTATCAACCTCGTCAATAAGCTGTAATTGCTTACTGTTAATGGCATTGCAACATTTGTAAGCTGTTTCTCCACCGATTAAAACAAGTATCAGGTTTTCATTTTCAACAATAATACCGGCTAAAGATGCCAAAAAATCACTGATTATTTCGGTAATATTATCAAAACTAAGTCCTTTTTTGTCGGCGAATTCAATTATCCTGTTTATGTCACCGTCGAGAGGTGCCGAATGGACAAGAACAATTTTGTCGGAGCGTAAATGGCTGCTAACTCTGTTGATTAACTCACCGGTAGGCTCAGTTAAGACTTGTTCGGGTAAAAGTTCTATAAAATGAGGTTCAAATTCATCTGATTCCATCAATTTCTTGATTTGAATGCGGGTGACTTCTGTTGTGCTTCCGCTCACAATCAGGCACGGCAAATCAGGTATTACTTTTTGTATATGCTGTGATTTCATATCAGGGAGCCAACATTTGGTCATTGCTTGAGCTAAACCTGCTGAACCGCAGGGGAGTATCTTATAACTTGCTTTATTAACAGCGAGGGCAACCTGTTCCAGATCGGTTGTTGAAGCTGCATCAATTGCAATTAATTTCTTTCCGTTTTTAACTTGATCGTTTAAGACACTCAATATTGGTCCTGCGCCTTTCATTACGGTCATAAGTTCAATATGACCGATTATGTCTTTATTTTCCGTTTGTTGTGAAAGCAGTGCAGGTATGTTTGATTGGCTGATAGGTGCTTTGGGATCCCGGGCAAACTCGGTCCTTTCAATCGGTATTCCTTTAAGAAGGTGATAGCCGCCGACTGTTATTCTTCCTTCAGTAGGAAATGCAGGTACAATAACGGCAGCATCCCATTCCAGAGCATTTATTATTGCCAGAGCTTCCTGAGCAATGTTGCCTCTCAGTGTAGAATCGAGTTTTTTGTAAACGTGTTCCACTTTAAGGTTTTCGACAATTACTTTAGCTGCTTGATGCACTGTCTGATAGGCTGTTTGTGGATCTGCGTGTCTGGTTTCCGTTGATAACGCCCAGGCATGGGTATTTGCAATGCCTCTTGGGATTTCATTGTAATCGAACAATATTTGGGTATTGCAGCCGCTCAAATGAAATTGTAGCGCAGTGTCATTTGCACCCGTTAAATCATCAGCAATAATGCCTATTGTCCCTGTTGTTATCGTCATAATTAAGCCGAAATTTCTTCTCTTCTGCCGCCCATAAGTCTGATATTTGTAGCTCTGATGATAAATCTTTCTCTTGCTGAACCTGAGGCATCTGTCCATTTGCTCAAATCAAGTCTGCCTTCAATTCCGACAAGGGAACCTTTTTTAACGTATTCTCCCGCAATTTCCGCGTTTTTATCCCACAGTTCTATATTAAACCAGTCTGTTTTTTCGCCTTCTTTAGTCCATCTGTTGACTGCTATACTGAAAGTGGTTTTTACTTTACCGGATTCAAAATATTTCATTTCGGGATCTTGCCCGACTCTTCCTACTGTTACTACTGAGTTAATCATATATACCTCAACGTTATTTGTGTTTAATGTTAACACAAGAACTTCCAAATGATAACTTAATAAAATTCACATTGATTATTTGAGTTCTATTCATTTTGAACTAACGAACGAATTTATATAATTTAACATTTTTTTACATTGAGGACGCGTAAAAAAAACTTGATTTTGGGAAAAATCGAGTTTCAAAATTTGCAATCGAATTTTGTAATCATTTAGAAACCCTATGCTGTCAAAACAATATTGTTTTAAATTATAAACAATTTTTAAAATATTAGACAGTCGGTACAATAGCAAAGTACATTTCAATATGAAAGAATACAAATATTATAAAATTAATTTTCCAATAAAATTAACTCATAATGGTTAGAAGCAAAGTTAGTAAGCAAAAAGCAACCGATGAATGTTAATGATTAATTTGTTGTGAGCAGTTTTCTGAGGAGGTAGTTGTCATGAGCTCAGCGGAAACTATTAGTATTTCCGGATTAATTAATAAAATTAACAGAAGCAAAGATAATAGTGATGTAATATCTGACCCGTTTTGGATTTCCAAACATTATAATTTTTTAAACACAAAGCCGATACAATGGTTTTTGAAAAGATTTTTAGACATAACCGGAACAACAGTAGGATTATTTTTAATAATGCCTGTTTTTCTTGCAATTGCAATGGCAATAAAATTGGAATCAAAAGGTCCGGTATTTTTTAAGCAAAAAAGAGTTGGTCTTAACGGAACTGAATTCTATATGTACAAATTCCGCAGTATGGTAGTTGATGCTGAGGCAAGGCTTGAGGAAATAAAACATTTAAATGAAACTAACGACGGTATGTTTAAATTATTTAACGATCCAAGAGTAACAAGGGTAGGCAGATTTTTAAGGAAATACAGCCTTGATGAGCTTCCACAGTTATTAAATGTAATAAGAGGCTAAATGAGTCTTGTAGGACCGAGACCTCCCATAAAAAAAGAACTCAAAGTATATAAAAACTGGCATTTTATAAGATTTGCAACTTTGCCGGGATTAACAGGAATGTGGCAGGTTAGCGGTCGCTCAAGAATAAAAGACTTTGATAATGTTGTGAAGCTTGATTATATGTATATCGATACCTGGAATTTCCTTTTGGATATAAAAATATTACTTAAGACTTTGCCTATAGTCATTCTGGGCAAGGATTCAGCTTAATGTTAACCCACATTATCTATCCCATTTTAGAGCACTTATCCATGTTGATAATGTGCTTCTTTTTTTTTTCGTTATAATTAAACGTAAAATAAAGTCAGTTTCAATAATCACTGCTTTTTATTATTGCCAAGAGGGAATGTTTAAATGGAACTTGTATGGCATAAAGTTTTGACAAAAGAAATCACTGTTGGTGACGCGATAAAAAATATTAAGTCGACTACGGCTGTTGATGCAATTCTTCTTGAAACAGCGAAGAAATTATTAATTGAGCATTATTTTGAAGAATTTAACATTAATAATATTGATTTTTCAGCTCACAGAGACAAAATGTTCGAAAATTTTTGCGTTTCGAAAAGTATCCAGAACAATGAACAATTTGAACATTTTTTAAAAAACAATAACATCAGCAGGGATATTCTGCTTGAAAGTCTCATATACAGCGAAAAACTTGAAAAATTGAAAAGGACTGTTATTAACAAACAGGATGTAAATGAATTGTTTTTAAGAGAAAAAGCCAATGCCGATACTGTAATATTTCAGACTTTGAATTTAAAGAGTGAAGAATTGGCTTGGGAGCTTTATTACAGAATAAAAGACGACGGTGCGGATTTTTATAACATTGCACAAACTAATTCCATATCAGCGGAAGGTAAAAGCGGCGGAATAATTGGTCCTGTTTCATTAAATACTTTAAATGCCGAACTTAAATCAAAATTAACCAGCCTCCGGAACGGTCAGTTATCGGAACCGTTCACATTGAACGGCAAAACTTTTATTGTTGTGAGGATGCTGAGGAAAGACACAGCCGGTTTAAGTAAGCAAAAGGAAAGAGTTTTGCTTAACGAATTATTTGAAAAATGGCTTAGTACTCAGTTAAACATAGTCAAAAAAGAAGATTTAGCAGGTAATAAAGTTTAAGAGGATTAAATGGTGGATAAAAGTACAGGCAACATTTCAGCAAACGGCAGGGAGGATTTGTTTTCATCATATAAAGAAAACAAATTTTCGCTCGGCAGTAAAATCAACGGATTTGAATACAAATCGGACACTATCTGGTTAATTAAACATGGAAAGGTAAGAATTCTTAAGCCCTCTGATGAAGGTGATTTTACTGTTTCTTTCATAGAAACCGGAGAGATATGGGACTTTTCAATCACTGAATTCAAATATATTGCTTCTGAACAAACTATTGTTCTGGAAATACCTTTAGATGACGTTATGGAAAATCAAGAATTAAGAACTGTTTACGACTCGTACCTAAAAAAACTCGATGTTATCAGAAATTCTAATATTAATCCTGACAGTAATGCTCATGAAAAGGATGATAAAGGCTATGAAACCCATTCAATAAAGAATTCTAATTCATACAAATTGACTGATATTTTAAATGCAGTTTTTGAGTACTATAAATTCCCCAACAAAAATCATAACTGCCCGATAGAAAATTTTGAAGAGTTGAAAAATCTTCTTAAAGATTTAGATTTCAAAGCTGTTTCAAGAAAAGTTGAATGGAAACAATTATTAAATACAAATTTCCCCTTTGTACTCGAAAAAAATGACGGGGGATTGGTATGGATAACCGGTAGAAAAGGTAATGCCCTGATTGAAGGGTTGAAAAACGAAAGATATCTTCCTGATGATATTTCACCTGATGAAAAACTAAATCTTTTAAAAATTGAGAGATCCCCTCGTGTTGATGTCGGTGAAAAAGATGAACCTTTCAGCACACTTTGGTATTTAAATCTATATAAAAGAAATGCGGATATCACGCTTCAGATGATTATAGCATCGTTTTTGATTCAGCTTTTTGCGCTTGGTATGCCGATATTTTATATAGTAATATTTGACAGAGTTTTCGGACGCCAAAATATTTCTGCTTTGGATGTTATGTCCGTCGGCATGATTATGATTTTGACTTTTGATATTGCGGTCAAGACTGTCAGGTCATTTGTATTGGCGAATTTTCTTGAAAACATTGATAAATTAAGTTTCAAAAGTTTTCTGAAAAGAATTTTTGCTTTGCCTTTGGATACAGTATCAGGTGATATTAAAAATCATATTGAAAAATTTGCGGAAATTTCAAAAATCAATTATGCATATGCATATACAACACTGCTGTCTTCGTTAGACCTGGTGTTGTCTCTTATTATGGTTGTGATTTTGTTCATGCTAAACGTTAAACTTGCCTTTATTTCACTTTCTCCGATTATTCCGATTACATTGATAGTTTTCTTTATTATGCCTATGCAAAAAGCAAGGTTAATTCAGTCCGGAAAAAATCAGCGGAACAGCCAGATTAAACTTCAAGAAGCGGTATCAAACATCGAAACAGTTAAATCTGTCAGTGCCGAATGGACTATGATGAATTCTATCGGCAAGAATGTCAATGAATATATAGAAAAAGATTTTATGTCCAAATTCAGCAGTATTTCAGGGGGGAATTTACTCGGAACGGTTGGTAGTCTCGGCTATCTGGCAACCTTATATTTTGGGGCTTACGAAGTTCTTATGGGACATACCACATATGGTGTTTATCTTGCAATAAGCATGATGGGAAGAAATTTTATCGGATCTTTTCAAAGAATGCTGACTTCTTTTCAACAGTTTCAGGAAACAATGCCTCTAAGACAGGAATTGAAAAAATTATACAGAATCGAATTGCCTTCGGATGGAGAAGGAAGAGGAATATATCTTAGAAACATTAAGGGTAATATTGATTTTTCGGATGTTTATTTCCGTTATGCCCCTGAGTCTAATTTCATACTAAATAACGTAAACCTTAGAATTAAACAAGGCGAAAAAGTTGTATTAACAGGCAAAAGCGGTTCCGGCAAAACCACATTGATAAGACTGTTACAGGGGCTATATAAGCCTGTATCAGGGGAAGTATCCATAGACGGTTACAATATTCAGACAATTGACCATGAATTGCTTAGGTATTCAGTCGGTACGGTCATTCAGCGTCCGGCTATATTTTCCGGAACGATTAAGGAAAATATTATGCTCAGTACTCCCGATTCATCTATGGAAAATCTTTTAAATGCTGTATCTCTTGCAAAACTTGACAGTTTTGTAGCGAAACTTCCGAACGGACTTAATACAAGTTTGATTTCAGGCGGTCTTAACGTTTCAGGAGGACAAGCCGCAAAAATAGCCTTAGCAAGAGTTTTGATAACGAATCCCGATATTTTAATTATTGATGAAGCATTGAATACCCTTGATTTTAACGAACAAATGTCTATATTTAAGTGTCTGCTTGAAAGCTATAGGTATAAAACATGCATTTTTGTAACGGACTTTTTGCCGATGCACCATTGGGCAGATAAAATTGTTGTATTAAATGAAGGTTTTGTTGCAGAAGATGGGAAGTATTCCGATTTAATGTCGTCAAAAGGTTACTATTATCATCTTTACAGTATCCAACAGGGAGTTTTTAAGTAAATTCTTAAATGTAAATGTGTGTCTATTTGAGGAATTATTATAATGATTGATGAAAAACAAAACAAATTTGAAAAAACAAGAAGTTTTTATATTTCATTTTCTTTTCTTTTATTATTGTTCATAACTTTTACAGGTTTATTAATATGGGGGTGGTTCGGAAGAATGGATGAGGCTGTACCCGGGGTAGGTCAGATTATGCCTGACGGAAGACTGAATAAGATTACTTCTCCATATAACGGTATTGTTTATAGGGTATATGTAAAACCTGATCAGGAAGTAAAAAAGGGACAGGTACTTGTTGAGCTTGATCCTGAAATGACTCTTATTGAACAAAGGGGAGTTTCGCAGCAGTTAAATCTTTTAATGCAAGAATCTAATGCATTGAGAATGGCATATGCAAATAGAAGAACTGCATCAGACGGCAGTGTATCATCAGCTTGGCTAAGAGCCGCACAAAGTGAATATCAAAATGATATTGAAGCGGCAAAAATGAATGTAACCAGAATTAAGCACGAATACGGGCAGGTAAAAGAAGATTTGGCGAAAAATGAAAATCTTTTGCAGAAAAGTGAAGAACAGCTGAATTCATATAAAACTTTGTATGAACAGGGAGGACTTTCTGAAAAAGATATGAGAAATTATGAACAAAGAGTAATAGATTTGCGCGGTACGGTTGCTTCTTCGTCCGAAGAGCTGAAAGCAAAGGAAATGGAACTCCTTCAGTCCAAGAGAGCTGTCGGAAAAATATCCGGCAGTTATCAGAAAGATATTCTACAAAAGCTTTCGGATCATCAAAAAGATATTGCACAAATATCCGCTCAGGCTCAGCAGACACAACTGAGTTATAAACGTCAACGTATTGTCGCACCGGTAAACGGATATATTAATGATTTAATTGTCAGAAATTCCGGTGAAACCGTTGCTATGGGCGATACTCTGATGACGATAGTACCTGAAGGCTCAGGTTTAGTTGCTGAAATCAAGGTCGGTAACAAAGATTTAAGTTATATTAAACCTGAACAGAAAGTTATACTCAGGATGGATGCGCTTCCCTACCAGAAATTCGGAAAAATGACCGGTATGGTTAAGTCAATTTCTCCTTCAACAATGCTTGATGAAAATAACAGACCTTTTTACATGGTCAGGGTTAAGCCCGATAAAATTTTTCTGACTGACAGACTTGGAAATGTTCATTATATCAAATCCGGCATGACAGTCATGGCTGATTTTGTTACAAGAGATAAAAACATATTGAGCTTTATTACCGAGCCTATTTCAGAAAATGTTGAAAAGGCATTTAAAGAACCCTCAACAAGACAGTAATAATGGGACCGTTGACGAATCGAAAAAAAAGAGCTTTTTAACTATTCATCATTATTACCATAATATAACTTATTTAACAGATGATAAGACTCTGTCGGGAGTTAAAATCCCAAGCTCGTATAAAAGTTCAATCTGTGCAGTATTACTGTCAGAGAGCGATTTTTGATATTCAAGTCTGGCTTTGGAAAGGTCTGATAACGACTGCATAACTTCAAGGTTTATGCCAAAACCTACCTTGTATCTCGCATCGGCAATCCTGTATCCTTCTTCCGCGGCTGAAAGTTTTTCTTTGTTTACCTGAAGCTGATTCTTGTAATACCCGCAATCTTTGTATACTTTGTAAAGTTTGCTGAGAGCATCATTAAGAGCTTTTTGCTTGCTTAAAACTGCTTCGTTAATCTTTTCCCTGTTTGCTTTAATGCCTTGAAACTTCTCAAGTCCCATATATTTGAGAACATCCAAATTTATATATAATGAACCTTGTTTGTAAGTGTCTAAATCCCCGGTTGATGAGCCGACTTTTTTCCCTGTATATCTGAGCTGAACATCGGGTACTAAATCTGCAACAGAGTAAAACAACTGAGATTTAGCCATTTTGATTTCTTCATTCAAAGCCTTTATATCAGCTCTGTTTGTTTCAGCAATTTTCAAAAGATCTTTTATCTCTTTTGAGCTTTCTTCAAAAGTTATTTCTTCATTGGAAAGCTTTTCCGGCTGAATTTTGCAAATAACCGGAAGGTTTAATAAAGTTATCAAATCGATTTCAGAGCCGGATTTTTGATTTTCCGTGTTTAAAACCACATTCTGTCTGTCTGCAAACAGGGCTTTGGACTGCATAACATCCAGTTTTGTTCCAAAACCGTTTTGCATCCTCAGTTCGTTAACCTTCAGCTGTTCTTCCGCTTCTTTGAGAGATTGCTTTGCCTGTTCAATATCCATATAATTTTTGTACCAGCTAATATAGAGTTTAACTGCATCATACAGCGCGGTTTGAAAAGTCCGGTCATAGGTGTTTTTATATTTGTTTACCTGATTTTTCATAAGTTTTATTCTAAAGACATGTTTAAATGACGGAGAAAAATTATAGTCACCCGTTAATCCGGGCTTTAGAGTGTTTCTGTCAGTAGGGACAGGCTCATTTAAAATAATTACGTCTTTACCGCGAACCCGTTCACCATAAAATTGTGCGGAAAAAGAAGGTAAAAACGGAGCATATGAAGCCCAGTAATAGTCTTTAGACTGTTTAACCCTTGATTTTGCAAGGTTAATATCCAGATTATTATTTTCCAGTAGTTCGATAATTGTTCCAAGATTAATGATTATCGGTTCTTCAAGATTTGAGCTATTTGTGAAAAATATCGGTTCTTCAATTTGATTTTCTGCATACTGATTTGTATCTGCGGGAAGAAAATCTGTGGTTTGTCGGTTATTTAAATCAGTTTCGGGTTTTGCTTCATTGACTTGTTCCTGACAAAAGATTGGAGAATTATATCCCAGTAGTAATGTGAAAATAATTAAAGACTCATATAATAAACTTTTTTGCAGAGGCTTTTTCATATATATTTTGCCTTATTGAAGTATTACCATACAATTCTGATGTTTTGTAATTATTTCTGCAATCCCTAGATTTACCTATTTTATAATATTTTTCGTTTTAGGCTGTTTTTATTACAGGTTTGTAACAAATTGAATTTCTATAAAGATTTTTTGTACAAAGCAGTTATTTCGTACTTAAGCTAATAACTCCAATTTTGATGCGTATATGGTTATATATTTCAATGTATGTTGATTTATAAAACCATCTAAAATATACAAAAACAATTTAAATAAAAGTTAATCTGAATATTTGCGAATTAATCTAAATGTTCAGATATAAGTCTATTAGCGATGTTTAAATAAAATTTATGAACTAAAATTACTAATGTTAAATATGAGCAATTTATTTACAAGAAAAAGTCAAGAGGAGGAAAACTATGGTTATTTTTGGAACACTTGGAGATGACGTGATTAATGGAACCATATTCGGTGACACGATTTTTGGTTTAGCCGGAAATGACGTAATAGACGGAAAGGAAAGCGCCGATATTCTTTATGGAGGTGACGGTAACGACACAATGTACGGCGGATGCGGAAATGACAAGCTGTTTGGTGATGCCGGCAATGACTTTCTCTACGGTCAGGACGGAAATGATTTAATGAGAGGAGGTACAGGTGACGATAAGCTATTTGGCGGTGCAGGCAATGATACACTGGAAGCAAACTCAGGTAACGACTTATTAGACGGTGGAGACGGAGCAGACAAAATGACGGGAAGCACCGGTGATGATATATACATAGTTGACCACAAAACCGATAAAGTCATTGAATTGCCGTGTGAAGGCATAGATAAAGTAAATTCATCAGTAAGTTTTGTTCTGCCATCCAATGTTGAAAATCTTGAGTTGACTGGAACTGAAGATTTAAGAGGAACAGGGAACGAACTGGATAATATTATAAAAGGTAATATCGGCAATAACCAGCTTGTAGGTAACTGTGGTGATGACACTCTAATCGGCGGTTTGGGCAATGATATTTATACAAGTTATTTTGACGGTTCCGGTCACGACATAATAAAAGACGCAGGCGGATGCTTTGATATGCTTAATTTATGCGGATGGTCTAATTGTGTTGATACAACCGGTGTTGACAGTAACGCCAATGGTTTCCTTGATGCTCTGTTCATTGAAAACCTGACATCATGTGATACGGTTTTTATAGAAAATTATTATGATGACACTATCGCAGCAGGGAACGGTACAGGTTACATTGAATGCATAATTTATCCCGTTTAATAAATTTATTTTAAAAAATATGAATATAAAAATACTATTCTAATAATCTATTAGAATAGTATTTTAAATTATTATGTAACAAATAAATCAAGTTTTAATAATAATATTTTACTCTATCAGTGATATGGAAATGGTTTTTTCCAGTTTAAAATATTAAAGCTGAAAATATTATAAATTAGACATTAGTTGTTTGTTATTAATTGAATGAATGAAAGGCAAAGGAGGAAAGTATGGCACTTATTTTAGGAACGAATGGTGATGACACACTCTATGGAATTATGGGTGAGACAAACAAGATTAAGGGTTTTGACGGTGACGATTATATTGTTGGCGCCGACAAAGCAGATTTAATTTACTGCGGAGCCGGAAATGACCGTGCAAACGGCGGTGACGGCAACGATTTCATTTGGGGCGGTGACGGCAACGATTATCTAAGAGGCGGAAACTCCAATGACATTATTTGGGGCGAAAACGGTAATGATTGGCTTCTTGGAGATGCAGGCGATGATACTCTGTACGGCGGTGAAGGCAATGACATATTAGACGGCGGAGCAAATAAAGACATGATGTATGGAGAAGCCGGAGATGACACTTATTATGTAGATATCTCAGTGGACGGTGTGCATGAAAATGCTGATGAAGGACACGATCATGTATTGTCCGCAATCAGTTACACATTGCCTTCAAACGTTGAAGATTTGACGCTTACCGGAACTGCTGATCTTAACGGAACAGGGAATGACTTGAACAACAACATCGGAGGAAACAGCGGCAATAATACTTTAATCGGAAATGCCGGAAATGACTGGCTTGAAGGCAGAGCAGGCGATGATGTTTATACAGGTTATTTTGACGGTTCCGGTCACGATACAATTTATGATACAAGCGGCTGTGATACTTTGAATCTGACCGGTTGGACAGGCGGATATACCACAGAATCTCAGGATGTTGACCAGAACGGTTTTTATGATTCTCTGTATATTGAAGCCAATAATCTTTATGAAGATTCTGTATTCATAGCAAATTACTATGACAATGCGACAAACGGTTTTGGCGCAGGATATATTGAAAACATAGTATAAATAAAACAAATTAATAAAACGCCCTGAAAAATTAATTCTCAGGGCGTTTTATATGTATTGAGTTCTAAATTAATCAGCTGAAATTTCTTCTGCTAATAATTCATTATCATCAGCTTTGTGAGAATTTCTGTAACCGTAGGCAAAATAAATAATCAAACCAATGATTATCCAACCTGCAAACAAAACCAGCGTCCTGTGAGGCACGCCAAGTATTATTAATCCTAAGCAAACAATAATGCCTGCTATCGGAGTAAACGGCGAAAACGGCACTTTAAATGCTCTTGGTCTGTCAGGATCTGTTTTTCTAAGTATTACAACCCCCAGACAAACAATTAAAAATGCTGTCAGAGTACCAATATTACAAAGTTCTGCTGCTGCATTCAAATCCAATACCAATGTGCCTGCTGCAACCAGGATACCTGCTGCAATGGTAATAATATGGGGTGTACCGAATTTAGGATGAACCGATGAAAATACTCTTGGAAGCAATCTGTCCCTTGCCATTGCAAACAAAATTCTCGTTGTTCCAAGTTGAAGTACTAACAAAACAGATGTTAAACCTGCTATTGCGCCAAGTGATATGACACCGGCAGCCCAGTTAAGGTGAATACTCCTCATTGCTGCTGCGACGGGTGCATGGGTGTCTATCTGGTTCCATGGAATAATTCCTGTTAAAACTGCGGCAACCGCAATATATATGACTGTGCAAATTGCAAGAGAAGCAATAATACCGATAGGAATATCTCTCTGTGGATTCTTGGTTTCTTCAGCGGCGGTTGAAACGGCATCAAAACCGATATATGCGAAGAAAACAAGGAATGCGCCTGTGAAAACACCTTGCCAACCATTTGGCATAAACGGTGTCCAGTTTTGAGGCTGAACATAGAAAACGCCGGCGCCAACAAAAAGTATAATAACTGCTAATTTTACGGCCACCATAACAGATGCCATTCTCGTACTTTCTTTGACTCCGACAAACAGAATAGACGTAATTAAAGTAATTATTAAGATTGCCGGTAAATCAATAGAAAACGGAATAAATCCTATGTGGGGAATATGTGAATCAGGATTAGGAACTCCAAGTTCCTTTAATTTTAAAATCGCGGTATGGTAATCATGTGTCAGCCAAACAGGCGGATTAACCAGCCAGTTAGGCAAAACATGATTGAATCCCTTTAAAAACTGCATTAGATATCCTGACCATCCACTGGCAACTGTTATATTGCCGATAGCGTATTCAAGCATTAATATCCATCCGATAAGCCATGCGGCAATTTCGCCCATTGTTGCCTGTGTATATGTATAAGCGCTTCCTGCAACGGGTATCATAGCTGCAAATTCAGCATAACATATAGCAGCAAGTGCACAAGCTATACCCGCAAAAACAAAAGACAAAATTAAAGCCGGACCGGCGCCGACATGTGTGTCGCTGCCGGCTGCAGCTGTTCCCGACAGTGTAAAAATCCCCGCTCCTATAATTGCCCCGATGCCTAAGATAGTTAAGTCAAAGGCTGTAAGTGTTTTCTTCAGGTGGGATTTCTTTGCATTACTAATCAGCAAGTCAGCGTCTTTTTTTCTGAAAATCCTTTGCAAAAAGCTTTGATTTCCTTGTTTTTGATGGTTTTCACTCATAATGTTTTGTGCTCCGTTATATTAAAGATAATTTTTTTCACTGTTAGAACTACTTTACTATAAGCAAACACAAAGAAAAAATAATAAGGCCAAGATTTTAACATTACTTTATATGAGGGTACGGAAAAATTCTGATTTTTTGGAAAAATCGAATTTTTCAAATCCGACCTTAGAAAGGCTGTGAAACGGGAGTTATACAAAAGTAAACGATGAGTTTTCTTTTGATAACTCATTCATGTGAGAGGCAATAACGGCGGCAGGGAGCCGTCGCTTTGCCTGCATACTAGATGATGTAAGATGCGAGAAAAATGTAATTCTTCAGCATCTTCTAAAGATATTTTAATTGTATTAATACAAATACAGGTATTATACCTGCATTTGCAACTGATTAAGTTTTCAAAATATCAATTTTATTATTGCTTTGAAGGCGGATACGGCGCGTAACCTTCATTATCGTCCCAAAATCTGTTTTGCGGCGCACTGCAGTTAATTACTTTTTTATTGCAAAGTGTTTGTCTCCATTCGTATTTTATGAAATATCTTTCTGCATAATTGCTTTCTGGCTCGAATTCAACAGTATAGCTCGGTGAATATTTGTCTTCACCAAAACCTGTACCCGGCTGTGACTCACCTGCAACGGAATCCGCGGCAGACTTAGTTTTCATACTTGCGCAGGGAACTATATTAAACGATCGATCCTCATATACAGGTTCGGGATGTTTCTTTTCGTAAAATGCGGTTATGGCTATTACGCCCATTGCAGAGTAATCGCCCCATGCGCCGGCATAGGATTTGTCATCCGAAGTAAAATAAAACCTGTTAACCTGATTCTGCGATGTTCTCCATCCTTCAAAACTTCCCGAAGAATAGGGATTTAAGATATACATTCTTTCAGTATTTTTCAAATAAGATTTTTTGCCGGAGATTATGTTTCTGCCGTCAACAGCAATTACCAAACCTACTCTTCGGTTTGTATTGTTTGTTATGTTGATTGCATATCTTTTACCTTTTTTGGCTTCAATATAATATCTTAATGTATTTGGAACATATTTTGCAGGATAAGCATTGTACATTGATAGTGTATTACCGTCATCTGTAGTTATACTCAAGTCTAAAATATTAGAATTATAGTGTGCTGATGCAGGAAATGCCAATATGGCACAACTAAATACAAAAATTAAGGCAATGAGGATTTTTTTCATCATTTCATCTCCACAAGTACTGTAAACAATTTTATTTTACATTCATAGCCAAAACTATTTCCTTAATTATTGCCTATTGTAAATATATATAAAGTTTCAGTTCCCATATTTTTTTTATATTGCTTAGTCTATAATAAATATCCAATTTATAACAATATTAAAATAATCCTAACTTTTTAAGAATAATAATCTAACAGATTTTTAAATAATTATTTAACATTTTATGTGTATAGTTTAAGAGACTTACCAATTAATTTGTCTTTTATAAATAAACATTTGGAAATGTTTATTTATTTTTTTATGCGGGAATATGTTTGAAGATGCGGAGTTAGTTTTAGTGATTTCAAGCTACACGGATATAAGCAGTGATAAAGTTCTTGGTACGGTTTTATATATAAATAAAATCAAAGAAAGCTGTGATAAAGAGATAGTATCATTTGAAAATTTCTCAATTTTAAAACTAATAGAATTATCAGTTCAAGTTTGTTTACAAAGCAGCAAAGACAAGCATATAAAAATAAATTATTCTTCAGTTGATGATATAAAAATTAAAATAAACTTTTGGTTTCTCCAACAAGCTGTTGCAAATATAATTAACAGTGCGATTTACCGCAGTACTAATAATAGTGAAATCATTATCAAGAGTTACAAAACCGATAAATATTTTGTATTGTCATTTAGAGATTTTGGCAAAGGATTGAATGCGGAGCAGCTTCAATTTTTGTTTGATGATACCGTAATTTTAAAAGATGACTGCACAGAATCCGGAAGAGGTTTATTTATAGCAAAAACCATTGCAGAAGCGCATAAGGGTTTTATTACGGGTGAAAGTAAAATTAACTTGGGAAGCACATTTTTACTGCATCTGCCTTTGGAAAGCTAAGCTTCAATAAAAAGTTTTGATCCTACAATATTTGACTTGCCGTTATAATATCCTGCAAATATACCGCCGGGAACGGGGTTATTTTTTGCAAAGTTTCTATTATTGTTTTGATTTTGGAAAGGAGCCGCAAACGGATTGCTGGAATAATTTGTTTTTACAGGGATTTGCGGCATATATTTTTGAGGATACAAAGTCTTGTTAAAAATATTGAGAACATTGTTAATCATATATTTCCCTCTGTCTTAATTTTAATTTTAGCAAATTTGAAACAAATGTCATTTATTTATACATTTTTTTAATGATTATAAAAAGTTCAAATGAAAAACTTAATATATTACACTGAATTTCATACTGAGAGATTAGGACAATGCTATAAAATTGATTTTTAAAAAGCCACGGCGTGTTGATAGAACCGTGGCTTTTGTATTGTATTTATTCCGGGAGTCTATGCTGCATAACCTGAATACAGTGATGAGAAATAATTTTGAAGACTTGAGCCTGTATTAAAGAATGATCCCAAGCTGCTTCCGGTATTTGCGCCGTATGAGCCCATATTCTGTATTAAACCGTTGATACCGGTTGCATCCATGCCATATCCCGTTTGTGCAGTAGTATTTGCACCCTGCATGGCGATGGCTGTTATGTCTGTTCCTAATGCATATGCTGAAAGAGCTTTATTTAATACTCCGGTTCCTTTATTGTCGGTAGGAACTCTTTTTGTTGAATCCGCATCGAAGGTATCCCCTAACAAACCGCTTGTGGCAACGCCGTCCGATTCCGTGCCCTTTGAACTTGTTTCAAAAGTGCTGTTAATATGACTTCCGTAGGCTCTTTGTGAAAGTGTATAACCTTCATTAGACGTTATTATAAGTCTCGTTTCGGTTGTTGAAGAACTTGGATTTACTTTTATGCTGCCGAATTTTACAGTTCCCCCGTCAGCAAGGTTATAAGTTTGCCCTTGCTGGATAGTTGTTTCTGTTTTTACGCCGTTGTTGATATTTACCAGTGTGGCAGTTCCGTTAGCCTTGTAATAAACTATGCTGGTTTTGTTGCCCATTGAATTCTTAACTCTTACGGAGGATTCGCTGACGCCGTTGTTACCCCAGTAATTGAATTTAGCATTATAATCAAAGTTTTTGTCCTTTACCATGCTAAATACAGTTCCTCCATCAGCATAAATGTTGTAAGATTCACCGTCACCGCCTCTAAAGTGCGGGTCGCCCGTTACGGAGCCCCATTCGCAAGGTGCGACAGGGGGTTTACATGGGGGCTTCGGAGGACAAGGAATACACGGAGTGCAGGTGTTTACTATTGCAATGTTATTTTGATTGGTATTGCACCCGCCTATTGCTGTGTTGTTCTGATTAATATCTGTCGGACTGCATAAAGCAATGCCGTTGTTTACAAGAGCAATGTTGTTTTGATTTGTATTCCCGCCGCCCAAAGAAATATTAGACTGTTCGATATTTGTAGGACTTCCGATTGATAAGCCGTTATTTACAATTGCTATGTTGTTCTGATTGGTGTTACAACCGCCTATTGAAGTGTTGTTCTGATTAATGTTTGTGGGGCTTGCTATGCTGACGCCCCCATTAACAACTGCTATATTATTCTGATTAACATTTCCTCCCCCCAAAGATAGGTTTGACTGACTGACATTGGTAGGGCTGTTAATTGAGAAGGCATTGTTTAATAATGCAACGTTGTTTTGATTTACGTTAGTTCCTCCTATTGCCGTATTTGACTGGTTGACAGTACTGCTTGAACCAAATAACCACGATGACTTATATTTTGATAAATAACTGCTTGCTGATTGCCCGAAACTCATTTCCTTTCCTCCTTTTAAAATTGTCATAAATTAACATAGTTGTCTGTAATTATAAAAAAGAAATTTATAAATACAATTTTATGTTTATTAAAATATAAAAAAAACAGTAAGGTTCTTCAATTACCTTGCTGTTTAATTTAATAAATGATATATACAAAAACTGAGGACATGAGTCCTCAGTTTTGAAGTTAATTGTTTATTCTTGATTATATAAGACTATGCTGTTGCACCTGTGAACAGTGAAACAAAATTCTGTCCCGAACTGCTTGTTTGAATTGATTGGCAGTATGCGGATGAATTAGTATCAAAGGCGCTCATATATTGAATTATTCCGTTAATTTCGCTTGTGGAAAGTCCGCATCCGGTGGTTAATGTTACACCCTTCATTATGGCTGCTTTTAAATCAGTGCCTAATGTGTATGAGCAAAGAGAACTGTTCAAAATTCCAGTACCCATATTGTCTGTGGCAACACGTTTTGCTGAACCGGCATCGAAGGTGTCGCCCAACAAACCGGAAGTCATGACGCCGTCACTGTAAACGCCTTTACAGCTTGTTTCAAAGTTGCTGTCGATATATCCGCCGGCTCTTGCAACCTGACTTAATGTATAACCTTCTTTAGTTTTAATGATAAGTCTTTCTTCAAGCTGGCTTCCGTCGGCTCCGCCGCCGTATGCCTGACCAAATTTGACGCATCCGCCGTCTGCAAGTTGATATACTTTACCGCGTTGAATTGTAATTTCGCATTTCTTACCGTTTACAATATTAACGAGTTTTGCGCATCCGGTTTTATCATAATAGATGATGCTTGTATATTTGCTGCAGCTGCTGCTTACTTTAACTGCTGAACCGGTTGTGCCGGTTGTTCCCCAGCAGTTTAATTTTTCAAATTTAGCATCATATTCAAAGTTTTTGTCTTTTACGATACTGTATACTTTTCCTGATATACCTGTAATTGTATATAATTCACCGTCACCGCCTCTGAAATGTGGATCACCTGTCATATAACCGTATTCTTTAGCAGCTATTGGGCTGCATACAGGAGGAGTTACAGGTGGGGGACATACAGGTGGTGTTACGGGTGGAGGACAGACAGGTGGTGTTACGGGCGGTGTCACGGGTGGTGGGCACACCGGAGGTGTCACAGGAGGATTGCAAGTCGGAGTAACAGTTACTCCCTGCATAATTACGGTTTTTAAGTCTGTTCCAAGCGTATATGCGCAAAGACCTTTGTTCAAAATTCCGGTGCCCATATTGTCTGTAGCAACACGTTTTGCAGAACCTGCATCAAATGTGTCGCCTAATAAACCCGATGTCATGACTCCGTCACTGTAAACGCCTTTACATCCTGTTTCGAAGTTGCTGTCGATATACCCGCCTGTTCTTGCGACTTGGCTTAATGTGTATCCTTCAGCTGATTTTATGATAAGTCTTTCTTCAAGCTGGCTTCCGTCAGCGCCGCCGCCGTATGCCTGACCGAACTTTACTGTTCCGCCGTCGGCCAGAGTATATGTAACGCCTCTTTGTATTGTCGTTTCAGTTAATTTTCCGCTGACAACATTAACGAGTTTTGCGCATCCGGTTTTGTCATAGTAGATAATGCTTGTTTTTGTAGCGCATGAATTACTGACTTTAACTGCTGAACCGGTTGTGCCGGTTGTTCCCCAACAGTTTAATTTTTCAAATTTTGCGTCATATTCAAAGTTTTTGTCTTTAACAATGCTGTAAACTTTGCCTGATGAGCCGGTAATAGTATATAATTCGCCGTCACCGCCTCTGAAATGAGGGTCGCCTGTCATGTAGCCGTATTCATTAGCTGCTATGGGTTTACATACAGGGGGAGTTACAGGAGGACAAGTAGTAGTAGATTGTCCCGTTATAGCTATGTTGGTCTGAGAAGTACATGTGCCGCCGACAGCAAGATTTGATTGGTTGATATAGCCGCTTCCGATTGCGACATTGAGTTGGCTGATTAATCCGCTGCCTAATGCGGTATTTGACTGTGTAATACTGCTTGCGTAGCTTTGATTTGTGTAGGTCATACCGTTCTCCTTATATATAGTGTAATTTATATGTTTTTCTACCTATTAATTAAAGACGAAACATGATTTTAATTGCTCATTTTTTACAGAATGTTAAAAAATATTAATGAATATTTTATGTCGAATTTTTTATATATTTACGAATTAGTCATTATAAATATATAAAGTATATATATTTTGTAAAATTGCTAAATTTTTACAAATTTTACATTTCATAACAACTAATTCATATTATTTTTAATATTTCAAAAATTATCCTAAAAAAAGTAAATTCTCAATAGCCGTAGTGTTTAGTTATATTCGCCATACAAATCATAAGGATTAGCTTCAGTAATTCTGGCATCAATAATATCGCCCGGCATCAAAAAAGGATTTGTTTTCAAATAGACTAATCCGTCGATTTCAGGGGCATCCCGATAGCTTCTGCATATGATTTCTTTAGAAGATACAGTATCAACAATAACCGGAATTGTCTGATTAACCATTCCCTGATGGATTTTCAACGAAATACCCTGCTGAAGCTCCATTAGTTGTTTTTTTCTTTGTTTCTTAATTTTTGAAGGTATATGATTCTTTAAAGAGTATGATGAGCTGATTTTTTCTTTCGAATATTCAAAAATCCCCATTTTGTCGAACTTATGTGTTTCTACAAAATTATACAGGTGCTCATAATGCTCTTCTGTTTCTCCGGGAAAACCTGTGATGAAAGCTGTCCTAATAGCTGCATCAGGAATATTTTCTCTTATTTCTGATAATAATTTTGAATAGTCTGCCATCGGGCGGTTCATGAGCTTTAATATTTCGCTATGGCTGTGTTGAAGAGGAATATCTATATATTTTACAACTTTTTCAAGTGAAGCAATAGTTTTAATCAGTGTCATATCAAGATTAGACGGATATAGATACATGATTCTTATCCATTCGATAGTATCAATTTCATTTAATTTTTGAAGCAGTTGTGACAAAGAAGGTGTGCCGTATAAGTCTCTTCCGTAATTAGAAGTATCCTGTGCAATTAAGATTATTTCGCTAACTCCTTTTTCTCCAAGTTCCCGAACTTCATTTTCAATTGTTTCTATTGATCTGCTGCGATATCTTCCTCTTAAAGACGGAATAATACAGAATGAGCAGTTATAATTACAGCCTTCGGATATTTTAACGTATGAATAAGGACCTGCGGTTATTTGATAGCGTTTTTCATTCATTCCCTGCAAATAAAGCGGGTTATCCGTTACCTTAACAATGCGGTTGTCGGAATTTTGTATATTTTCTATAATCTCAACAATAGAAGTAATATCCCCCGTTCCAATCAGCGCTTTTGCTTCAGGTACGGCATCAGCAAGTTCCTGTTTATACTTTTGAGCTAAACATCCGGTTATGATAAATCTTTTTCCGCTTTCTGCCAAACGAACAATTGTTTTGACAGATTCTTTTTCTGCATCTCGTATAAAAGAGCAAGTATTAACAATAATTATATCAGCCGAACTTTCGTCGAGATTAATGGGGTAGCCCGCTTCGTAAAGTTTTCCAAGCATAACTTCTGCGTCCACAAGATTTTTGGGACAACCGAAGTTTATTAGCGAAATAATCGGTTTGATTTTCATACGTTTATTCTTTTGTACTTTTGTCATTTATATAATCTTATAATAAATCCCATATCGATTTATGAAATGTTTTTTGAAATAATATAAACATAAAAGAGAGGATGTTTATGATTAACAGATATGCCCTTCCCGAAATGAAAAAATTATGGGAAGACGAAAGCAAATATAATTACTGGCTGAAGGTTGAACTGGCTGTTTGCAAAGCTTTGAATAAAAAAGGAAAAATTCCGGATGCGGATTTAAAGTCGATAATTGAAAAAGCTGCATTTTCAGTTGAAAGAATTGACGAAATTGAAAAAGAAACTAAACATGACGTAATTGCTTTTCTTACAAATTTGAACGAAAACATAGGTATATCGGGACGATATGTGCATATGGGACTCACCAGTTCGGATGTTTTGGATACGGCACTTTCGCTTCAAATCAAAGATGCAAATTCAATTCTGGAAAAAGATATTCTAAACGTTATTGAAACGCTTAGAAGCAAAGCATCAGAACATAAAAATACCGTTATGGTAGGCAGATCTCACGGGGTTCATGCAGAGCCTGTTACATTCGGGTTCAAATTATGTGTATGGCTTGACATCTTTGAAAGAAACCTCAAAAGATTTCAGTTTGTGCAAAATGAAATAAAAGTCGGCAAAACTAGCGGAGCAGTGGGAACATACAGCAATATTGACACTGATGTCGAAAAATTGGCACTTTCGGAGCTCGGTTTAATGCCGGCAAAAATTTCCACTCAAGTTATACAGAGAGATATTCATGCCGATTACATCCAGACTCTTGCTCTGATAGCATCAACTATCGAACAATTCTGTACGGAATTAAGGCATTTGCAAAGGACTGAAGTCCTTGAAACCGAGGAAGGTTTTTCCAAAGGGCAAAAGGGTTCATCAGCCATGCCTCACAAAAAAAATCCTATCGGCAGCGAGAATTTATGCGGATTAGCACGTATTATAAGAGCAAATTCCTTAGCTGCACTGGAAAATATTTCATTATGGCACGAGAGGGATATTAGCCACAGTTCGGTTGAAAGGGTTATTTTCCCTGACTGTACCATTCTCCTTGATTTTATGCTCAACCGGTTTAACTCAATTTTGACAAATTTAAATGTTTATCCGGAAAATATGAAGCATAATTTAAATCTTTTCGGAGGAATTGTTTTTTCGCAAAAAGTCCTTATAAAACTTTGCGAAAAAGGGCTATCAAGAGAAGAAGCCTACAAAATCGTTCAGTCAAATGCCCACAGCGCATGGAATAACAGAGACGGTAATTTTAAGAACAACCTGATAAATGATGAAACAGTTGCAAAATATTTATCTCCCAAAGAATTGGATGAATGCTTTGAGATAAAAGATTATCTAAAAAATATGGATAAAATTTATTCAAGGTTTGAATTATAGAAAAGGCAAAAAATTGGCTAATAAGTTATATTTAGGCGTAGATATATGCGAAGTAAAGAGAATAAATTCTCTTTATAAAAAATACGGAGAAAAATTTCTCGACAGAATTCTGACGGAAAAAGAAAAGCTATACTGTCTTTCAGACCCAAAGCTTCTTGTTCAAAGGGTTGCCGTCAGATTTGCTTCAAAAGAAGCTTTATCCAAAGCAATTGGCTTGGGACTTAACAAAATCGGCTGGAATAAAGGCATAAACTTTAAAGATATTGAAATATTTAATGACGCAAACGGTTCGCCGAGAATTTTCTTAATGAACAACGCGGCAAAACTTCAGAACCAAATGCAAATTCAGGAATGGAGTATTAGCGTTTCCCATACAAGAGAATATGCCATAGCAAACGTCGCTGGTTTTTCGGAATATAACTAATTCAAATTAACAGGCTTGGCATAGTCCTCTCTTAAGTAAACTTCATTTAGATAGTTTGGTGCAAGAAATATTTTGGTTTTATTAGTATCCGGAACAAATACACAGCTGACATTATCCGTGTAAACTTTTCTCCAGTTTGTTATTTTTTCTATATATGACCCGTCCGTTAAACGGGTTGGAACAATGACGACATCGGTATGATATTTTTTAAGAAACTTTGTTTTATAATCATCATCTTTTAAAATAAATTCTCTGGCCTCATCGAAAATCTTTTCATTATATACCTCTTCAAATCTGCCGTCTGTGGAAATCAAATTATGAGGATAAAGCTTCCAAAAAGCATAACTGCCCCAATCCCAAGGTATGTAAACATTACCCTTCAGATTATTTTGCAGAATAAACTGTATCGAGCCTACGGGATAATACCCCGGGTTTACATAGAGCATAAGCGGTACAACGGTACAATATACATATGCGGTATAAGCTACAAACAAAAAAGTTAATGATTTTAATGTAATTCGTATGGCTTGACGTACTTTCAAACCTAAGAAATTTTGAATTTTCTCGGCTAACAGCGTAAATAATAAAATAAAATCGGGGTAAAAGTATGTTAAAGCGGCGATTGCAAAAAATGTTGTATGTCTGACATGAAGCATCATTTGGGTAAACGTTGCGGCTAAAACCAATATTTTTACAAAATCTTTCGGGGATCGTTTTATGAGATAAACAGCAAATGCCGCCGCTGTCAGCAAGATAATAATATCAAATTGAATATTGGGCACAGTTGTTTTTAAGAAATTATAGCGCGTCCATTCAGTGACAAATGACCTGTCCACTGTCAGGGCATGGTAGATAAAACCAAGATATTTATATCCGTAAGGATTCATTAAAACCGCGGCAAAAGATGCCAATAAGGTTAGAAGATATGGAAACGGGTTCTTTTTATTCAGAAATTCACCAGCGGCATATAATAGTAGTAAACCAAGTCCCACAACGAAACCGCCGTGCAAGTTAGCCCATAAAATCATAGTGGCAGGCATTATCCACAGAAGTCGTTTTTCACCAAGCCTTACGCGTTCCAAAGTGTAACACCACAGAGCGAAAAACATATATGTAAATATTTGACATCTTATGGTTGAAAATAAAAAAGATGGCAGCGGCATCAGCAGTATTATAAAAATCAGAAGGTTTATGTTCTTAACATCTTTATTTAGCCGAATAGTTTTCGAAATAAGATATAAAGTAAGAAATATTAGTATGAATTTAAGAAAGAACAGACCCGACGATCCGAAATGTTTAACAATCATATAAAATATAACGGAAGAACCCCATTCATGGTCAATAAATGTCAAATTACGGGGCAAATAGGAAAATATATCGTTATAGAGTACATGTCCCGTTTGGAAAAATATGGATCCGACTGCAAGTCTTGCCCATAAATCCACATCGGGAACAGTTTGAAAATTAGCACAGCTGTAAGAAAGAATAGCAATTGCTATTATGAATATGCTGTTATTAAATAATTTTGAATTTAATAATGCTCGCATATTATTTAACCTGTTTGAGTATATTTTGGATATCCGAATTCTCAGCTGCTTTTGGATTTACGGCTAATAAAACGTTTATCGTGTTTTTAGCTTCGTATTTATTGTTCAGTTTCAAGTAAAGCGAAGCCAGATTGTATGAATAATCGATATTGTCGGGTTTTAATGCAACAAGTTTTTTGTATTCAAAGACAGCGTTAATATTATCACCCATATCTTTTTTACATTCGGCGATGCCTTCCATTGCCTGAAGATTTGAGGATTCAATTTTTAATGCCTGATTATATGCCGAAATTGCTTCATAATATTTTTTTAAATTTTGATTGGCGCTTCCGAGTGAAATCCAGCTTAACGAAACGGAAGGAGCTGATTTTATATATTTCTGAGCTTCCAATAGTTCATTTTGATATCTTTGAGTATCTGATCCCAGCACCAGTTCGTTAACATTTGTTTTAGTTGCAGGTTTTTCCTTTTCCGAATCATAATTTGAATAATCTGCATCAAGCCTGTATAAGAGCTTAAGCGTGTTCTTATCCCCGACGGACAGTTTGTTCTTAGCTTCCTGAGCTTTTTCGCTGACCGGGTACATTACGTCACCCTGGGTAATGCTGTGTCCCATAATTCCCAGAGAGTGCCCCGCTTCATGAAGAGATGTGTTATACAGCTCTATTTCTGTAACGGGTGTACCACTTGGTTTAACGGTCAAAAGTTTAATGTCGAAATAATCTATATCCGTTCCCTTGAAATGAGGAGTGGTCAATCCGCTTAAATAACCTCCGTCTTTAGAATTAGAACTGCCGCTGAATGAAGAAGAAGAGGAACCGATTAAGATATTGGCTTTGTCAATATCTCCTGTTTTTTCAACTGATTGCATTCCAACAGCAGATAGCCAAGCATTAAGTGCTGATATAACAGTATTTTCAAAGAACGCTGGCTCTCCGCCTTCCTTGTTTACATATACTTTCAAGGGCATTTTAGCTTTATTCCAATGGGTTACTTTGCCGTTAAGAAGGGCGAATTCGATGTAATTTTCTCCAATGCCGTCCATAGTTCCGGCTTTTATTTTATTGCGGAGGTTCATTCCTCCGTCATCGATATTGGATTCTCTTTCTGCCTGTATGTAATAATTTCTGAGATTGTCAAGTCCGATTTTTGATAGTTTGGCGGCTTTGCTTGAAGGGGAAAGTGTAATAATCTTTTGGTACTCGATTTCGGCTTCTTTTAATTTCATTATTTCGATGAGAGCCTGAGCCCTGTAATAGCGGCTTATTACATCCGCAGGTTTTTCTTTTGAAGCGAGATAAAATTCGCTCTCGGCAGTGTAAAAGTCACCGCTGTTAAAAGCCATTTTGCCTTCTTCAAAATGCGTTAACGCAGATGCGTTTTGACACATAACAAATGCAGATAATACGGCAATTATTGATAGCTTGGAATATATCTTATTCATAAGTACAATTTTAATTTATTTTGTACATTAAGGGAATGATTATAACTGTTGAATAAAAGATATTAAAGTCTCACCGTATTTTTTTTGTTTAAGCAGGTTCAGGTTAAATTTGTTTACAATATGAGATAAATCCTTATCTGATTTATGTTCGGCAATGATGATTCCGTCTTTACGCAAGATATTTCGATTAATAATTATTTCGATGCTTTGTTCAATCAAATCGGATTTATATGGTGGATCAAGAAATATTAAGTCAAAAGAGAATTCAGACTGTTTTTTCAGAAAAGCTAAAGCGTCAGTTTGAAAAACCTGACACTTTATATCAAATTTAGAAAGGTTTTGTTTGATGTATATGCCTACGGAGGGATTTATTTCAACGAAATATACTTCCGATGCTCCGCGAGAAAAGGCTTCAATTCCGAATATGCCGCTGCCGGCAAATAAATCCAATACAACACATTCTTCCAGCATATTTTGAAGAACGTTAAATATGCCCTGACGCACTTTTGATGAAGTAGGACGGACAAGGTAATTCTTAACGGTTGCAATTTTATGTCCTTTGAATTTTCCGCCCGTGATAATCATTATTATTTATATTTTTACTTCATTAAGTTCCTGAGAGTTGTTTGGAACTTTTTTTTCGATGCTGTTACCGAATTGTTCGGGGATAAAACTGGTATTATATTCACCTTTTATGAAAAATCTGTTTTTCAATATTTTCTGATGGAAGGGTATTGTGGTTTTAATACCTGTAATTGCATACTCGTCAAGTGCTCTTAACATTCTCAGGCGGGCTTCTTCTCTTGTTTTCCCCCAGCAAATCAGCTTTGAAATTAATGAATCATAAAAGGGAGGGATTTTATAGTTGGTGTAAACATGGCTGTCAACCCTAACTCCGGGTCCGCCGGGAGGTATATAGCCGTCGATTAATCCCGGGCACGGCATAAAATCTTTATCGGGATCTTCTGCATTTATTCTGCACTCAATAGCATGCCCGACTATATTTATGTCTTTTTGAGTGAAAGAAAGGCTGGCTCCGGAAGCTGCTTTAATTTGCTCTTTGACTAAGTCGATATTAGAAATCATTTCGGTGACCGGATGTTCAACCTGAATTCTTGTGTTCATTTCCATAAAGTAATAATTACCCTGTGCGTCAAGAAGGAATTCGACTGTCCCTGCTCCTTCATAGCCAATACCTTTAGCTGCATCGACTGCTGATTTCCCCATTTTCTCTCTTAGTTCGGATGAAATAGCAGGAGAAGGCGCTTCTTCAAGAAGTTTTTGATGTCTTCTTTGGATACTGCAATCTCTTTCACCGAGATGGACAACATTACCGAAGCTGTCAGCGATGATTTGAATTTCAATGTGTCTCGGATTTTCAAGATATTTTTCGATATAAACACCGCTGTTACCAAAGCACGTTCCGGCTTCACGCTGAGCAAGGGCAATCATATCTTCCAACTGAGATTCGTTTCTTACTATTCTCATTCCTCTGCCGCCGCCACCGGCTGTTGCTTTGACGATTACGGGATATCCCGCTTTTTTGGCAAAATCTCTTGCCACATCAATATCAGTAACAATATCGGTTCCCGGAACTGTCGGTACACGGTTTGCAATCATGGTTTGCTTTGCCGAAGATTTATCCCCCATTGATCTTATGCTTTCAGGGGAAGGTCCGATAAATTTGATTTGATGATCAGCGCATATTTCTGCAAAATCGGCATTTTCAGCGAGGAAACCGTATCCCGGGTGTATTGCGTCAACGCCTGCCATTAAAGCAGTGCTTATGATATTTGCAACGTTAAGATAGCTTTTAGCTGATTGAGCGGGACCAATGCAGTATGCTTCGTCAGCAAAACTGACATGCAGAGAATCTTCATCCGCCTGTGAGTAAACAGCAACCGTTTGAATTCCCAATTCCTTGCAGGCTCTTATAATTCTAACCGCAATTTCACCGCGGTTTGCCACCAAAACTTTTTTAATCATAAATATCTCCCTGTATAAATATAACTGCTAAAAGCAGTTACATTTAAATCATGTTCTAAATTACTCAATAACCATTAATACTTGACCGTATTCAACAGGTTCGCCGTCTTTTACAAGTATTTCAACAACTTTTCCGGAAATCTCCGATTCGATTTCGTTCATAAGTTTCATAGCTTCTATAATACAAACAACCTGACCTGACGTTACGGTTTTGCCGATATCTGTAAACGGTTCGGCTCCGGGTGCAGATGCTCTGTAAAATGTTCCCACCATAGGGGAAATAATATTCTTGCGGCTGGTTGCTGCAAGCAGTGCTTCTTGTTGAACTGCCGGAAGTTCCTCTTTGTATTGAACAGGAGGTGCGGCAGTCTGTTGTACCGGTGGGTGAGATACTGTGTGCGAATGACTTACAGTACCTTTTTCTTTTTTGATAATAATTGCTTTATCGCCTTCTTCCAGCGATAATTCGGTTAAATCGTTGTCCGTAACGAGTTTAACTAATTCCTGAATGTAATCGGGTTCAATTTTCATTATTATTTATCCTTAAATTAAGCTCTGTCTAAATATGAATTGGTTCGCGTGTCAACTCTGATTTTATCACCAATATTAATAAAAAACGGCACATTGACTTGAGCTCCTGTTTCCAAAGTCGCAGGTTTAGTTCCGCCCGTTGCCGTATTACCCTTTTCTGCAGGAGGAGTATCTGTGACTTCAAGCTCGACAAAATTCGGAAGGTCAACTCCTATGATTTTGTTGCCGTGTTTAAGAATATTAATAGACATATTTTCTTTGAGGTATTTAATTCCGTCACCTATTTGATCTTTGCTGAGAGTGAGCTGTTCAAACGAGTCATTATCCATAAAATTAAATTCGGTATCGCTTGCGTAAAGAAACTGCATTTCACGTTTGTCCAGAATAGCTCTCGGGAATTTTTCACCGGCTCTGAAGGTTTTTTCCATTACGTTGCCGCTTTCGACGTTTTTAAGTTTTGTTCTGACAAATGCAGAACCTTTGCCGGGTTTAACGTGAAGAAATTCAACTATTGACCATATACCGTTATCCAGTTCTATCGTCAGTCCTGTTTTAAAATCGCTGGTTGATATCATATTCTCTCTTTTCCGCTTTTTAACTCAATGTATAAATTTTAACCGTATTTAATATATTATACAAAGAGGCTTGCAAAGACAATATTTGTTACATATCCGATGTTAAGACATGTAAATTTTTTTGAGGCTTACTGTCAACATTTGGGATTATACGTTTTTAAATCAATATGCAAAAATTTAGAGAAAAACAATGAAAATCAATCCGATAGTTAATTACAATCCAAAATTGAGCTTTAAAAATTATTATAGGGATCAGATTTTTCCACCGCCTTTCGCTGACCAGCCTGTTGTAGATGCTGATACTGTTCATATTCAACGTATTGATCCAAACAATTTAACAACCGAAGAAGACGGAATGCTTTCAAGGAGCCACGCTTTAGACTTTATGGCTTGGTATTCAAATCTTAACGAAGAACAACTAGCGGCATACGAAAAAGAAGCTAAAGAGCAAGGTATTACTATTTTTCAATTGTTAGATAATAAATTTCAGGAGAGCAGAATAAATGAGAATTAATCCGATAGGCTTTAAACCTTTGCAAAAATCAAATTCAGATGTTCAAAACAGAAATAATGTTAATTTTAAAATGAGGTGGCCAGAATTTAGTGGCGGTGGCGGAAGTAGCCAACCCTGTTCCTCTTCTCCTCTTTTTCCAACTCCTACAAAAGAACAAATCGCCCCTGCATTGTTAAGAGAATCAGAAGAAATACTTAAGAGGCACAGAATTCAAATGGAACTTGACGAGGCAGAAGCAAAGAGGCGGGGAATACCTCTTAGAGAACTTTGGGATGAAAAAGCATATAATAAATGTATTGAATTAGGTATAGATCCTGACTGTTTAGATGATGTAAGTGACTGTTAATCAGTACTTCCCCGCAGTCTTCAATTCTTTCAAATCATCAAGCTGTTTCTGAAACGGTGAAATACTGTTGAGCTTTTTGACAACCTGCGGGACTTTTTCAAGCAGATAATCAACATCTGCATCTGATGTGTATCTGCTCAGCGAAAATCTTATACTGCCGTGAACAGCCGTGAAAGGTATCCCCATAGCTCTTAAAACATGACTGGGTTCCAAGCTTCCGCTTGTACACGCGCTGCCCGAACTTGCGCAAATACCCAAATCACTCAGATGCAATAAAATAAGCTCGCCTTCGATGTATTCAAAACTTATATTAGTGGTGTTGGGGACACGATTTATTCTTGTTCCGTTAATTCTGGCATTAAATATTTTTTCCAAAAGCCCTTTTTCAAGCCTGTCTCTTAATTTCTTTACTCTGGTATTTTCATCATCAAGGTAGCTGAGGGCAAGTTCTGCTGCCTTACCCATGCCAATGATTGAAGGCACGTTTTCAGTTCCCGCTCTTCTGCCGTGTTCCTGATGACCGCCGATTAGGAGCGGATTAACAAGTGTTCCTGTTTTAATGTAAAGAGCACCCACACCCTTCGGGGCGTGGAACTTGTGACCGGAAACACTTAATAAGTCTATATTTGTATTTTTAACGTCTATAAGAATTTTACCTGCCGCCTGAACTGCATCGGTAAAAAACTTTGTTGAAGGGTTAATATCATTTGTTATATCAGCCATTTTTTCAACGGGAAAAATAACGCCCGTTTCGTTATTGGCATACATGCAGGCTACTAATGCGGTGTTGAAATTAATTGACTCTTTGAATTCGTCAATATCAAGCTCGCCTTCGGAATTAACATTTAAGTATGTTGCCTTGTAGCCTTTTTTTTCAAGCCATTTAAACGTGTTTAAAACGCAGGGGTGTTCGACTTTTGTGGTAATAATATGTTTTTTTTGCGGATTAGCTTCCAATAATCCTCTTATCGCCATATTGGCGCTTTCGGTTCCGCATCCGGTGAAAATTATTTCATCAGGATTGTCGGCGCCCATTAATTCGGCAGTTTGCAGTCGAGCTTTATTTAAACCTTTGCATACACTGCCTCCGAATGTATGCATACTTGAAGGATTTCCGTACTGCTCAGAAAAATACGGAATCATTTCTTCAACAACTTCTTCCGATACTTTAGTAGTTGCGTTGTTATCAAAATATAAAACTTTATTCATTATTTTCTCCAAAACGGGTTTATACGGCTTCTACTTCAAGATTAGGGTCAACTTGTTCCTTAATTATTTTCTCAACAAAATTCTTCAGTGTAATGTTGCTTCTTTTGCATTCTTTGCAGGACCCGAAAAGCCTGACCTGAACTTTGTTGCCGATTATATCGATAAGTTCAATTCCGCCGCCGTCTTTTCTAAGTTCAGTTGCAATGTAGTTTTCAAGAACATTATTCACTTTTATAATGAGCTGAGTTTTGGTCATGGTCTTTGGCTCATTTAATTTAGCTCTTCTTTCCAATTCCTCGTCAAGTATTTTTTGAATATCGGGGATGCACTTTCCGCATGCGCCGCCTGCTTTCGAAAAATTAGTTACTTCTTCAACAGTGTTCAATTGGTTATCCTGAATAACCTGCCTGATTTTTTCTTCGGTGACGCCAAAGCATTTGCAGACAACTTTGCCGATTTCTTTTTTGCCTGCCGGTTCACCTTTATAATTAGCAATCGCAGCTTCAAGAGCTTCCTTTCCCATAACGGAGCAGTGCATTTTTGCTTCGGGAAGTCCCCCTAAAAAATCCGCTATATCTCTGTTTGTAATTTTTTCAACTTCGCTGAGGGGTTTTCCAATAATCATTTCGGTCAATGCACTTGCGCTTGCAACGGCGGAACCGCAACCAAAAGTCTGAAATTTGGCATCGGTTATAATATTTGTTTCTTTATCTATTTTTAAATAAAGTTTGAGCGCATCTCCGCAGGAAATGCTTCCTACTTCACCGACCGCGTCAGGGTTTTCAATTTCGCCGACATTTTTCGGATTTCTATAATATTCTATAACTTTTTCGCTGTAATCCCACATAGTTATTTCCTTTTCGAATTAGATTTTAAAATAATCTTTTATATTTTACTTTAAAAAAACCTGAAATTAACTTAATAATCACGATAAATTATAATACTCATGTTTTACTGCTATCATTTTCTTATGAAAAACTTAACTATTTCTAAACTTAAGTCAATTAAATATCTTACGGCGGTGCTAATTATGTTCTTTTCTCTCTTCGGCGGCAAGGCTAATTCACAGCAGATTTTCGTTAATCAAACGGGCTATTTGCCATTTGAAGAAAAATATGCACTTGCCGAAAATGCTAATAATACACTTTCTAAAGCATCATTGATTGACACCGTAACCGGAAAATCAGTTTATGAAATCAATCCTGTTTTGGAAAACAATACAATTAAACTGGACTTTAGCGGTTTTAGCAGAACCGGCAGATATAAAGTAAAATTTGCTAACGGAATATCTCATCCTTTCAGCATTTGCGCAAATGTTTATGACAAAATGCTTTATTCAGTTGCAAAGTCCTTTTATTATCAGCGTTGCGCAAGTTCTGTCAAAGACGAATCAGGTAATATTATTCATAATCAATGCCATTTAAAAGACGGCTATGTTAAAAGAGCCGACACCTCAAACGAAAAAGACAAATATATTGACTGCACGGGCGGCTGGCATGATGCGGGGGATTTCGGTAAATATACAGCCTCAACTGCAATAGCCGCGGCATATCTTTTGTCTGCTTTTGAAAACAGCACTAAACTTAAATCATTGGACTTAAAAATAAGCAAGGGTGAAACTGCCCTCCCTGATACTCTGAGCGAAATTAAATACGCTTTGGATTGGCTTTTGAAAATGCAGAGAGCCGACGGGGCAGTTTATCGCAAATGCTCGGGAGACAAGTGGCCCGGTGAAATTTTGCCCGAAAACGACACGCAGAAAAGATATGTGTTCGGGGTATCCACGCAGGAAACAGGCAAATTCTCGGCTGTTACGGCTATGGCGTACAGAGTGTTCAAAAGCTACGACAGGGCATTTGCATTAAAATGCCTCAATGCTTCTGTTAAGAGTTACAATTACCTTCAAAAGCATCCGTACTTTATTGATTATGAAGAAACCGACAACAGCGGTTCAGGCGGCTACCCCGATTATTACTATGACAAAGAACCCTCTGTTTACAGCGACACTGATGAAAGGGTTTGGGCATCCGCTGAATTATACATTGCGACGGGAAATACAGTGTATTCGGAATACTATTCACGCAACATCAGCAAAGTTGCGCTCGAATCCTTTTCATGGAAAAATCCTGCATTTATGGGAACGGCAAATCTTGCTTTGTTTGCCGACGGCGAAATTAAAGAGCAGGCAAGCAAAAGAATTGAATTGCTTGCTGAAAAGATTGTGGAAAAAATGCAGACAAACTCTTATTATGTGCCTTTTGATGAATTCAAGTGGGGTTCGAATTCTGCTTTTGCAGGTTCGGGAGCAGTTTTGTATTATGCGTATCTAATTGATAATGACGGCAAATACAAGGATTATGCTCTTAGGACGCTGAATTACATTCTGGGTTGTAACCCACTAAACAAATCATATCTCACGGGATTTGGCACTAACAGTACCAAACATCCGCATCATAGGGTTATGCAAAGCACGGGGAAGGTTTTAGGCGGGTTTTTGGTTGGCGGTCCTAATAACTCCGCTAATGACGGCACTGCCACGCCTAATTTAGGGATTAAGAGCTATATTGACGATTCAAAGTCTTATGCGAGCAATGAATATGCGATTGATTATAATGCTCCGCTTTTGTTTTTGATTTCGGTTTTATAAAAAAACATTGAATTTTGCTACCTATTTGCATCCCATTTGCAGCCTTTTTGCAACCTTTTTTGTATTAGTGAAATTTGTTAGTATGTAGTAAGCAAAGGTGTTTTAGGGTTTTTTGGATTGATTCTCATTCTTTTGTCTTTCCTGATTTATTGATTATTAGAGAGTTTTTATGCCCGCCCACCGCCCAATAAAGTAGAAAGGGCTTTGATTTTTAGAGGGGTTCGGTTTTGGTTTTGTAAAAAACATTGAATTTTGCATCCCATTTGCAGCCTTTTTGCAACCTTTTTTGTAAATGCTGTTTTATTCAAATCGCCCT
>CAZXPD010000004.1:0-72232 GCA_964643065.1 uncultured Gammaproteobacteria bacterium
CTTACTACGTTGACAACTCTGGTGATGTTGTTACAGAAAGTCTTGACGAAGGCACTGATAAAATTTATTCATACGTTTCCTATACTCTGGGAGCTAATGTTGAAAATCTTGAATTGGTCGGAACCGCAACTTCTGATGCTACCGGTAACGAATTAAACAACAGTCTATATGGCAACAGCCAAAATAACACTTTATCCGGTCTTGACGGAAATGATGCGTTGTATGCGTATGACGGCAACGACACTCTTATCGGCGGCGCAGGCAATGATGTCCTCAACGGCGGAACCGGTGCTGATAGCTATATAACCGGATCAGGAAATGATTCTATAACTGATTCCGCTGGAGACGATACATATATTTTCAGCAACGGGGACAATCTTGATACAATTACTGATTCAGCAGGAGACGATTTAATTAAATTCGAATCAACAGTTGATAAGAATCAAATTGCTGTATTCAAAGACACTTCAGGAAATTTATACTTAGATTACGGCGACACGGTAAATTCTGACAAAATAACAATCAAAAATTGGAACACAACAGCAAACCAAATTGAAGCACTTCAGTTGAGCGACAATACTTACATAACGAATACTGACATCAACCTTATTCTTCAGAATATGACAGCATATGCAGCTGCTAATGGTATTAGTCTGACCAGTGTTAATGCTGTTAAGTCAAATGCAGGCTTGATGAATATCGTTGCCACTTCATGGCATTCATAATTTAAGGAAATAAGCTCTAATTATAAGTTATTATATATAAGCTTTTTTGCAGATATTCAATGTAAATTCCCTGATACTTTTTCAGGGAATTTATGGCTAAAGTAGCAGTTTCATTTTAATTTAAGACAAATAAAGACTTCAATTTTAAAAACTTCCCTGTAAATACCCTGTTTTTTGTTTTCAATTAAGAGAATAATGCTGCTAAAACTACAATATCCGGAGTTTTATAAAAGGTTTAATTTTTGCCACAAAAAAAGCCGCTTTTGCAAGCGGCTAAAAGTAGTCCAACCAAACTAAATTGATTTTCCTTTAATGTCAAATCTCACTCTTTCCTTTCTAATGTCGATATGCGTCCATGTAGGCGCGAATTCTAATCCCCCATAATGAACGGGGTTTAATCGTTTTTGCACTTCCTGAGGAGATAAGTTTGTACAAACAAAATCCAGCGCCATACCCTGTATATGATACGAATTTGCTGCTCCGCCAATCTTTTTATTGTATTTTTCGGATCTCCACCCTGACGTTATTATTATGGGGGATTTTTCAAGAATCAAATCCCTGTATTTCTGAAGCAGACAGGCTGTCTTAAATAAATTCGTTATCACTGCAAGAGACGGAACTTCAGTTTGATTAATCAATAATTCTTTCCACCTGAAGTTCTTTGTGGCAAGCAGATTAGAATTTATCGGAAAACCGTTTGAAACCAGTTTTATATACAGTATTTCAGGCGAACAAATTTCAGCCATAAAGTTATCCTTTTTTATCCAGCAAAATCTCGTAAATCTGGTCAATTTTCTGCTTTATTTCATTAAATTGGCACTTCAGATCATTAACCATACTTAAAGATGCAAATTTCTTCTCTGCATCTTCCAGAATTTCTCTGTGTTTTTTTTCCAATTGTTCAGGACGTACAAACAATCCAAATTGTATGCAAAAACCCACGACAGAAATTACAACTGCCGCAAGTGCAGGTTCAAGCGTATAATTCATTTTTATTTTTCCTATAAATCTTTTATGTTATTTTAATTTTGTTAAGTGTTTAAATAGAGGTAATAAAATGAAGAGAGTTTTAAGTTTACTTCTTAGTTTGATAATTTCAGGATTATTTCCTTGTTTTGCATTTGCTGATATACAGCAGGTTACAACTCAGTCAAATCAAGATCCCATTGTTACAACAAACATAAACCCGATAGAAAATATAGATGTGGTACGTAATCAAATGCCGCTCCACAGTCGATTAAGTAAGGTCTATACAGGATACCAATATACAGTTACCAACAAAAACCCATTTGAGATTGATATTTTATCAGGTCAAATTACTGACGGTATTAATGGACAAATGGGGTATCTGAATGTTGAGAAAAGTTCAGCCGCAGCGATTGGAGCAACAATAGGCGGAGGATTTGTTTTAGGCATTGTTTCTTTAGGTATAACTTTTTTAGTGGCATTGATTGCAACCCCTTTTATATATGCCGGAAATCATGCTGCTAACAAAAAAGCGAGAAATGAATCTCTTGCATATCCAAATCAAGTTGAAATAGGAATGCTTAATTCCGGAGAATCAATAAATATAAATACCCTTGTTCCGATAGGTCAAAATCCTAAACTCAAATTAACATTCAGAGAATTCAAAACTAAAGAAATATATAGTCTGACAAAATAATATTAACCCAATTTCCCGAGAATTATTCCCAAAGGTCCTAACTTATTGACTAACGCGCTTGTATAAGCTCTTTTATTGGCTTGATTTTGCATGTAATAGTTCAGCTGTGACATCCACTGGCTGTTTAAGAAATTATTTAATGCACTTGATGATGCAAGTGAAGAATCCATATTTTGAAGCGAATTCGCCGAATCCGAACTTAATGTACCGTTTAAGGCAGCGAGTGCATTAAGCTTGTTTGATTCATTTTGGGTGACAAGATCATTTTTCAGTATTTTGCCTCTGTTTATTATGTCAATAAGAGCATTAGACTTAATTTTTTCAAGATCATTCAATCCGTTAAAGAATTCTGATGTGTTCAATGTCCCAAATCTTGAAGCGGTATCCTCTCTCAAATTCTTTAATGCAGGGTCATACTGATCGGAGAATTGCCTTTTGGCATCATCAATAAACGCATTTTGAGTTTGGTTGAACTGTTCATTCAGTTCAGGCGAAGTTGTGCCAATTGATTGAGCGATTTCGTTTATTTTCTGCTGAACAAGACTTTGTCTTTGTTCTTCTGCAGAGTCAGGAATATACTGTGTAACAATGGCTCCTGTTGCAGGATCTACATAGGTTTTTCCTATGACGGTATCTCCGTATTTAATTTCCGAAGGTTGATATGCGGGCGCTTTTGGTGCTTTACTTCTTCCCATATATATGTTCTCCTTTTAATTTACTAAACAGTATATGATGCAAAGGTTTATTATTTTTAAATGTTGCGCATCTAATTGTGCCTTCTTTGACAAAGCCTAACTTTTCAACAAAAGCCTGAGCTTTGACATTATATTCGGGTACTTCCATTTGCACTCTTTCGATTTTGTAATTCTCAAAGAGCAGTTTTAAAAACTCATCAGCCATTTCAACAGCTTTTCTTCCCCAGTATTTTTTATCAACAAAGCATTGTATTTGGCAGGAATGAATTTTTTGGTCGTTTCCATGCCAGTGCGAAACCCATGCCGCACCGGCAGGCTGACCGTTATAGAGACAAATTAAAAACCAGGGATATAATTCATTAATTTCGGCTATTATTTGAGATAATAGTTCGAAATTATTTTTTGGATAATAGTCATCTGTGAGAATGCTTTTATATTTATAAAAAGTCTCGAGAATATATGGCAAATACTGCTGATTTTCGAATTTTCCGTTTTCAAAATCAGCTCTTATCGGGATAAATTCAATCATTAAAATTCTCCCTATTCAATTTCAAAAGAAAATCCGAGTACTTCAAAAGGCTCATTGGCATTCATATTGCTAATTTTTATCTGCAGTTGTTCAAATCTTCCGTTTATTTTAACATTTTTCCTTTTGGAATACTCATTCGCATAGTTATTTTCAACCCAGTTATTCCCGTCCCAAACCAGCGTTTTATTGTTATAAACGCTGACTTCAGCAGTTTTGAACGCAATATTTCTGAAATTCTTATAAAAACTTATTTCAACGGGGCATTTTTGTGATTCATAGAGCCAGATGTTAAAGTCCGACATTTCTTTTTCAATTTGAGGAGAGTCAAAGCTAAACCATGGTGAAACCCACCATGCTTCAATATTTTCTCCGTCAAAACTATCGGTAATATTTTCCTGAAGTATTCTGCCGTCCGATGTTCCTGTATAAATTTCGCCGTCAATAATTCCTGCACAGACTATAGGCACACCTTTCCTTTTGTACCAGCAGTTATTAAGATAATCAAAAATATAACAAACATCTAAACACCCGCTATCTTCTGTCCCGAAATAAAACCATATCTGATTTTTATTTTTATACGGTACGCAAATAGTTTGACTGAATTTTGTTTTATCCAGTTCATCGAAGACGGGTTTAATTTTTATGCTGATGTCGTTGTCCAGCAAGATCTGTCCCAATTCATTGAATTTTAAGGGTGTAATAGATTCCCCGTTAAAGAAAAACTGGTTATTATTAACCGTTCCGATTCCGAACGGACTCAATGATCCCTTATCAGCTACCGGACTGATGGAATAATCATCGGGAGAGCTTCCCGAGAGAATATAAACGCTTTTTTCCTTGTAGATAGCGAGGAATTCCCCGTAATTTTTCAATGCGGTAATCGGGCTTGCGTCATTATGAAAGTTCCCGATGTACCCGGCATCTTTTTCCGTTGTCCAGTCAAACTGATTGCCGAGTGCGCTGTAATATAAGGTTGAATCTTTTGCTATAAAGACTCTTGATTTAAATATTTCCAAAGACAAGCCTTTAGGAGCATTATCTCCAAGCGTAACGGGAGAACTTCCTAGCTCGTAAAAAATCGGACTGTCGACTCCGTTGGTCATAATTACACCGTTGTTATAATTGGCATAAAGGCATTTAGCACTTGTATCAAGCCCGGAATACAAAAGGCTCAGCTCACCGGATTCAATTTCAAATTTATATAATTTACCTTCCGACGTGTTTATAACGGGATAACTTTGTCCTGCGCGAATATATTCAAAAATCCCGAGTATTTGGGTACCTGAAGGTAATTCCGAAAACAATATATTCTTGCACCCTTTCATTTTTCTGATTCCGCCGGACTTATAGCACTCCACATTTTGAGCATCAAACCAGTCGGTTCCTTTCGGGCTCTGGTTAAGTTGCGCTTCGGACAGAAATTTATTCAGCCCGCCGGTGTTATTAAAATAATTAAATTTAGCCATATGCAGTATTTCCTTGTTTTTTAAGAATTAGTAATATTAAAAACTTTTTCTGACAATTAAGAGCGTTAAATATTCACAAAAGCGAAATGCAGCATTGTGAAGAGCATATCGATTAATTAATAAAAGAAACCGATATCCAAATAGTTTAAAATTACAAGATTATCTAATTCTCAGCCCCAATAGATAGCGTAAATAAACCCCAATAGCCGATTTAAATAACCCGCTTACTTCAAATTATACTTACTAGCCAATACATCAAGAACGCTTTTCGTTCTTTTTCTTAACTCATTTTCATCAATAAGACTTGGATGATCTCTTATTTCAGGATCAGGCTCATAATATGCAATACCCATTCTAACTTGATTCAAATACTCATATACATTGTGATTGTAACCAAAAATCTTGTCCACATAATCTTCAAGATAATCCTCATAGTTGATTACAAACTCATCTATATCAATTTTATTATTCAAAAAATCATTAGCCATTTTTATCAAAAATTGAATATGGTTCATTGCTTCACTTGTCATATTTGGTATCCTAGTCACCTGAGATTATACTTATTAGCCAATACATCAAGAACCCTTTTCGTTTCCTTTCTCACTCCATCCTCATCAAGCAAACATGGCAAATCTCGAGCTTCAGGAATTGATTCATAGTACTCAACACCCATATATATATGATCAAGATATTCATAAACTACCTTATTGTATTCTAAAATTTCTTTTGAGTGATTTTCAAAATAATCTTGATATTCAATATCAAATTCATTTATATCAATTCTATTATTCAAAAAATCATTAGCGATGTTTATTAAAAATTTTATATGATTCATTGCGTCACTTGTCATATTTGGTATCCTAGTCACCTGAGATTATATTTATTAGCCAATACATCAAGGACACTTTTAGTCCTCTTCCTCACGCCGTCTTCATCAAGAAAGTACGGGCGATCCCTAGCCTCGGGAATAGATTCATAATTTGCAATTCCCATTCTTATCTGCGCAAGAAATTCATATATTTCTTTACTATAATTGTGGATAACTTCTGTATAATCTACAAAATAATTCTCAAACTCAATACAAAATTCATCTATATCAATTTTATTACCCAGAAAATCATTCGACATATTTATTAAATAATGTATGTGCTTTATTGCTTCATTTGTCATATTTATTTTCCTCATTTCTTCAAAATCCATTGCAATTTTATCTTTTTTGTGTTGATTGCATTAACAATCTCACCTGTATATCTATCAATAATTACAGCCACATTATCAGCATAACGGACATAATTATTTTCAATAGGATCATAATATAAATCACCCTTTTTTAAAACTTCAAGAATTTTTTCTGTCGAACTGATTTTACCCTGATTAATACGTTGCACAATTCTTGACACTGCATGACGATTTACCAAATAACCGTTATTTTTCAAAGTATAATATGTTCTATAAAGTTTTTCTTTGTAAAGAGACGGATTTGAAGGTTTACCTTTGTATACTTTGGGCATTTGAGCAACTCTTTCTTCTATAAATTTTATTATTGCTTTTTCCGAGAGCCTCTCATATACGTTTCGGATTGATGGAGTTCTAGCCAAAGCCCCTTGTCCCATTTTGCCAATAACAGGTAGAGCTTTCGCAATAGCCTGTTCTTCAATACTTGGAACTCCGGCAAAACTTGCGGAATAAAGTCCGTAGTTTATTACATCGTTCACAGTTGCTTCTCGTGATTGCTGTGTTCCGGTTTTCCAATCATAAGAAAGCGGTCTAAATCCTTTTAATCCGGCATTATTTGAAGATTGAGCATTCCCGCCGCCACCGCCATAATTATTAACGCCCTCCTCAAACTGTCCATTCTCAGCCATATTTTCAAATACGCTCTTTTTTAGTTGTAGAATTTCTTATTTAATTGCATCAAAAAGCTATTTTAATCGACACAAGGAGCATAACGGTATAAAAAACAGGAATCAAAAATAATGTTATTAAGGATTTTTTGTATTGCATGACATACAATTGATACAAGCCAACTAAAAGCATCAAACTTGTAAAATATAGAAACCAACTGAAAAAATAACTTGTAACAATCCAATCATCAGTAAACCCTCTTGCCGTGATATTTATAACTCTTCTATATAAGAAATCAGAAAGCAATAACAAGAAAAGCACTATAGACGTTGAGATGGCAGGTATTTTCCAGCTATTAATTATTTGTCTAACTTTTTCTTTAAACTTTATATTTCCAGTGTATTTATACATTACAAAAATTAAAATATAAAAAAGACCAACTTCAGTAAACACATTATTGAAAAACTTGCTTAAAATGGTGTTGTTTTGAGTATCGCTAAGAAGGAAGAATACAAAGAATGATAAGTTGTAAAGCAAAATAAACAATATTTGCGGAAAACACAAATTATTCAATTTATCACTCATTTTAATCATTACCTGTTCTTAGTTATCTTATTCAGCTCCGATTTATCTACTTTTATATCTATAAGGATGTAATAATTCTTTATTTCTTTGAGTAACTGTAGAAAAAATGCTAAATTGTTTGTTGTTGTAAATATGGGATCAGCTTTGTATCTCTGTATTTTTTCTAATTTAAAATCATACTTGTCATAAATAATAGCAGAAAAATTGCCATTTTTGTCAATGTGCGGATATAGAACTGTAGCATCATGAATGCTTCCAAACCAATCCCTATCTTTGTTTTTATCAAATGTAATTGAATTTCCATAATAATTGCTTAGGAAATGATGTTTTTGAAGCCATTCAGGAACATCATTAGTAAAAGTGTACATCCAAAACTCTTAGCCATACAAGAGATCGAGTCCCAAATACATATCAAGACAAAACAATACTAAAGTTAAAAGTAAAAGTAAAATTGCTTTGCCGAATTTTTTTTTATATAGCTGATAGAAACTGGCAAGTAGCATCAATTCAAAAAAATAGAATGTCCAAATACCACTAATGTTTAAAAGATCACTTTGCACTAAAAATATTTCATTTGGAGATTTATTTAACATAAAGCGGGATTTTTCGTTATATGCTAAGTAAAAACATAGAACTTCATATAACACAAGCAAGGTAGTCGGTTGCCACCAAACGTTAAAAAATCTCATTATTATATTTTTAACGTGTTCTTTATCTGTAAATTTATAAATCAGCCAAATAAAGAGCCCCGAAAGAACCAATCCGACTCCCAATAATTCAATATCCAAATCCATTTTATTAAATCTGTTAAACCAAAGATTATCCACTAAAAGACTGTCAACTAAAACTAAAAATTCCGATGAGACATAAGGAATAACAAAAAATATGGCAAACAACTCAAGATTTAAATATTTTTTGAAGAATTTAAACATTCTCATTTTATAGCATCTAAGCAATCCTTTGCCAATATTTACTCTAGAATTTCTATAATAAATATATAATTTTCTAACAAAGCAAAATTCTGAAGATAATAGGCAATATTATTAATCGCATTAGTTCTAGTTTTGTAAAAATCTTTAAATAGATACTTTGACACGTCTAATTTATGAAAATCATAAATATCAGAAATCACAACAGAATAATGACCTTTGCTATTCAATTTCACGTTATTTACTGTTACTTTACCAAGACTCAGATGTAAATCCTGAGTTTTGTCAAATGAAATTGAATTAGGTGCCGAACCCGTTTTGAGTTTAGCAAGGAATTCCCTAAACTCGACTGACTGTTTTACAGCTCGTGAAATTCTACTGTTTGGAGAATATTGCAAAACCTTTAATCTTTTGATATTGCCATTTTTGTCCCAAGTATCTATTGTTTGATCAAGCAATTTGCAGTCAGGAGTGCTAGACAAATCCTCAAGTTTGTTGATTGAATGTTTCATAAATTCGTATGTCAATGGTCTATAATTATTTTCTATATTGAATTTATAATTAACTGCATTAAGCTTAGCTTTGATCTGAGCGTTGGTATTTTCTGTTATATTGGAGTTTGAATTTATCTCCTCATTGTACGGTCGCACATTTGGTTTTATATTATCAAAATATGTCTGTTTATAAGAGGGCATACTTGCTATATTTTGATAAGGATCGGCAATATAAGGTTTTTCAGTTGCATATCCCTGTAAAGGGTTGCTATTGTTTCGACTTTCAGCCTGATTAGCATTCCCGCCGCCACCGCCATAATTATTAACACCCTCCTCAAACTGTTCATTCTCAGCCATATTCTCATAACTGTTTATTTTGGCCATATTTTGCTGATACGATTCTTTTTTAGCCGTATATTTAGACCAAAGTTTTTTATGAACAGATTGATTATTATTTGTGGCTATTTCATTTTCAAGCTTGTCAAGATTAGTCTTTTGTTTAGACAGCGATACTTTAGCTTTATCTATTGCATTTTTCAGATTTCCTTTTGAAGCATCTAAATGATGCGAATAGTTTGACACAGCCCCGGATGATTGAACTCCGCCCTCGTACTGTCCATTTTGTCCACCTGATTTTTGAGAAGTAAGTTTTTTAATGGAACTCATCAGTTGCATGATTTGCTCTATCTTTTTCAAATCATTATTAACTTCCTCATCGACAGGGTCAGGCGCCGGACTGGGTTCAGGTTCTGGAGTAGGCTCGGGTTCCGGTTTAGGCTGAGGTTCTCCCTGCCCATCCGGTGGCAGCTTTCCATTATCAGGCGATTTTGGAAACTCGACTATTATCACTTTGCCCTTTAAGACTTTACCCTCAGGATTATTAGGGTCGGGATTAGGAGGGTTTTGATTTTGGTCGGAGTTAGGATCATTGTCAGGATTAGGATTTCCGTCTTCATCCGGTGACATCCCCTGATAATCCCCATTTGATTGTCTGATTGGAGCAGACCTGTAATGTTCTCTGACATCAGTCCCGTCATCTTTTGTATAGGCGCTTACGTGAACAACTCCACAGCTTTCTTTTAAATCGCTTTCAGATGGTATTCCGATTACACCCAGTTGATAATCAATAGCTTTCTCATTAGCCGCAAATTCAGCCCTCGGCATTTTCGCGATTTCCTCTCTTGTGAATATTTTATTTGAATTATTTAATTTCGGGTTTGCATACCCCGAATAATTTCTTTTATCCATGATCAACTCAATTCCTATTATTTCTTGTTAAACATCCGTTCTGAAAAATTCTTCTATCATTGCTGAATTACAATCATTTCCTTTCTCAAACACAATCCTTCCTTCGGCGTCTCCGCCATAGCCGTCCTGTCTTTGCATTTCAAGCAGATATTCAAGGAATTTTTCTCTTGTATATTTATATTTTTCGTCAGGTTTATAATTTTGCCTGTAAAGAGACGCAGTTCCCCACTCAATTACTTTTATGAACTTCTCGGGAATAAGAGGGACATCCGTTTCATCTGCGAGGTTCTCTTTTTCTTCTGTTTTATCTGCATTGAATGCACAGTTTTGTGTCAAAAATTTTATTTGAACGGAATAAGAACTCTCCGGTGTCGGATCAAGTATTAATTTCCCGCCGAAAATCGAATATCTTAAGGGTTTACCGCTTCCTTCGGAAAGTTTATCGAGATCGCTGTGTTTTACAAAATAAAGCGGCAGAAGAGCTTCTTCAATTCTGACTCCGTCTTTCAAGATACTGCTTAATTCTACACTTTGCGAAATATCATACTCTTTTTGTTCAGCTGTTGTTTGGAAAGTATATTTTCTTTCCCTGAAAGAAAAAGGAAATCTCAAACATACTTCGCCCAGTGTGTCTTTAATGTACTGTTTAATTTCAGGATAGGGCGAATTATCATCGGCAAAATTAACCGGCGGCTCCTCATGAACCAGCACACAAACATTTTTCAATATATCGTAAAAATTACTCATTATAATTTCCTTTCAACAGTTGTTATTCATATTTTGTGAATTATAGATTTGTTCTTTGTTATTTTGAATGTTTATTTACCTTAAATATTAATTTTGCTAAGATTAACGTAATTTCTAATCAAATTATTCTTAAATGAAAAAAATATTTTTAACTTTATTTATAATTTTTATTTACGGCAATTTTGCTTTGTCTCAAGAGCTAAATAATAGTTATTTACAAGCAGGCAATGATTTCTATAACAGCGGAAAGTACGATTCAGCCATAAAATCATATAAAAAGGCTTTAAAAAAAGATAATAATAATTTCAAAATATTTTATGACTTAGGGTTGGCATATACTAAAAAAGGGATGATAAAACAAGCTGTTTTAAGTTACCAAAAAGCTATCGAAATGAACCCTTCTGATGATTTAACATACAATAATCTTGGTTCTTTGTATTTCAGAAAAAAGAATTTTAATAAAGCAATAGATAGTTACAAAAAGGCTATTGAGATAAATCCTTCATTAAATATGGCGGTTGAAAATTTGGCTAATACATATTTTGAAATAAAGTCGATTGAATTAGCTTTCGATAATTTTAAAAAATTACCGGATTCTTATTCAATGGCTTCTTGGTCGCTCAATAAGCTTTCAGCTATTTACATTATCAAAGGTGATTACACATCTGCTATCAGCATTTATAAAAAAATGATTGAACGTGAACCTAATTCCGAAATAAATTATTTCAATTTGGCTACTATTTTTGAAATAGTTGGCTTACAAGACTTAGCCGTTCAAAATTACCAAAAAGCTCTTGAAATCAATCCTCATTATATCCAGGCAAGTGAACAGCTAATAAAAATCAGAAATTGATTAATTTAAGCACGCGTGCTGCCACTATCGATCAGTGGGTATTTAGGATCATCAAGATATATATGTTTCCAGTTTCCATTTATATATATTTCAATATACGGACCGTATTCATCCTTATCTATCCGCCAATCGCCGTCTTTTGGTTTATCATCTTTAGTTTCAGCATTAACTTCTTTCCCATTTTTTAAAGATAAAGATAATGACGATATATCATTTTGTATGCTATTTATTGAATTCCTTTGTTCCATATATTGTTGGTAAAATTTATTATAATTATTATTTTTATCAGCTTCTACAAGGTCATTTAATAAACTGTTAGCTTTGTCCTTTTCTGATTTAATAAGTGCCATCTTATTGTTTAAGAGATTCTGCAAATTATAAGTTTGAAACATATATGCTATTCTCCTTTTTAAATATTTTGCTTTTTGTTTGTCAAACCATCTCAACCCTGTGATCAAAGCGAATAATATAATCCTCTGTATATTTGACCATATTTTCTGCCTGCTCACCGTTTACATATGTTTCGGTTTTGTTTTTTCTGTTAAAGACCTTGTATATACTATTTTTATCGTATTTTTTATCAGGCGCTATTTTGTTGATATCGGTTATTTTCAGCGGAGAAAGTTTCTTTTCTTTCAATTCTCTTGCTTCTGCTATTTCGGCATCAAGACCGGAAACAATTTCCATTTCATAATCATCGGCATTATCCAATAATTGTTTTTCTATTTCATTATAATCATTCATATAATATCCTCGAATTAATTTTTAAAGAAAGCCGGACGGCGGATTTCAACGCCGTCCGGACAACAACCCCAACAGAAACGAAACTATGATATAGTGCAAATTAATTTTGCCAGTGCATTGGGCACAACTGTTTTTGCTCCGTATACATAAAGCCCTCTTACGGCTGTGTCGAAAGAATCCTGAAGCCTGATTGATTCAACTTCAACAACCTGAGAGGCAAAGGTAACGGCATTGTTTGTTCCGGCAAGCACATAATATTTTCCTGCCGTAGCATCGAAGTTAGTGCATACCAAAACGTCCAAACCGGCAATCTTTCCGATAGAACCTTCTCTCAAGGTATTATCGCCGGATTGAGTGGCGTGGATGAATTCCGGAGCCTGTATTAAAAGAGCTTCAATATCAGGATTAATGACAATCCAGGGTTTTTGACCTTTTGTGATAGCGTTAGCCTTTTTAAGAGCTTTTGCCATAGCTACAAAATTCGAATAAATATTGTCTTTTGTCAGTTCAATCGGCGTTCCTTCTGAGCCTACGACATTTTCACTCGGAACATCGGCATGTTTTGCGAGTAAAAAACCGTCTTTAGCGAGGTCAATAGCAACACGGGCTCTTTCAAGATAACCGCTCATGATGTTGATATTTGACTGAGCTTTGGAAACATCGTCAACCTTGAATGCAAAGTATTTTTTCTGGTCAATTAACAATGTTTGTAAGGGCGAAGTCAAATCATCATAAGTGATTGAACCGGCATATGTTTTAACGGTAACATTGCCGAAAGAACGGATGTATACCGTGTCGCCGGAATTTTTTATGTCCCCTTCAAAATCCCTGTTGATGCACTGCATCATAACGCCGGATTTGTCAAGAAGTGTGGTCAATTTTTTCGACCAAATTTCCGGGACAAAATTTGTTAAGTCATTAGCCATAGTTTTTTCCTTTCAAGCTAATCAGCTGGTATTTGTAGTAACGTGAATGTATCAAGAACCTGAGATTAATTAGGAATTTGCATTAGACAGACAAAGTAAACCGGCCGGTAACATCCTGACCGGTTATGCAAAAAAATAATTTTTGCTACTTTATCAATCCTTTTGCCATTTGATCAAAAATCACTTTTTCATATTTTGAAAAAGTTTCTGTATCCATCGCAGCTATTTCTGCTCTGGTAAATGCCCTTGCGGTATTTGATGAAGGTACACCGCAGTTAACGGAAGACTGAAGTCTTGATTTTGCGTTGTTATTTTCGGCTTTCATCTTCAATGCCGCATTATATCCTGCTTTATAAATCGATGAAATATACTCAACCGCATCTTCAAAGCCCTGTTCTTTCAGACTTTCATTTTGATTCATATCCATCTGTAAATATGCTTCAATTGCCTGCTTAACTTCGGGAACAGCATATAACTCCTGATATTTTGTCTGAACGTTTCTCAGGACGGACTGGTTTTCAGTCTGAACGGCAGATAAATTTTTCAGCTTGTTATCAAGCCATTGATTAGCGTATGCTTCTCCTTTATTTTTCAACAGATAATCGAAATGAGCCTGAAGATTCTGAGGATTCAGCTCTTTTTCGCTCATTTCAAAAATCGCATCTTCATATTTTTGCCTTAATTTTCTTTCTTCTTCAAGCTGAGATAATGAATTCTCGGTTTCTTCGGCAATTTTAGGAATTGAACTTGATTCGCCGTTATTAAAGCTGTTTTGAACTATTGGCTGCGAATCTTCATTTTCATTCTGAACCGGGTTTAGACTTAGATTTTCTGATGAGGTGAAATTTTCGTTTTCCATATAAACTCCTATTGTTTGTGAAATTGCGTTATAATATTGATTAAAATTTGATTAACATTTAAATTAATACTTGTTTTTAAATCCATATGTCCAATACGTTTTTATTTGCAAAGAAAATATTCTGTAAGAAAAGAAAATAGTTTTTCATGATTGTTAAAATCGGATTAAATAACAGATTCAAAACTCCGCTGCAATTTTGCGGAAAACCTTTGAATTCATATAAAATTGCCGATTACCTAAAATTAAAAAACAGAATTGTAAAACTGACCGAAGAAGGCACGGCATTTTTTCAATTTTTTTTCCCCGGCGTTGAAGTTCCGGAAAGATTTATTATCAAATCCGTTATTGTTCATGGAATTGATGATGAAAGAAAAGTACCTGTCGTCGCTGTCAGAGCTTTAAAAATTAATAACGGACGAGAAGAAGAGTACGGCTGTTTAAGGACTGTTCTTTTCAAGGATAATTTTGAACCGATTGAGAAATAATTATTTAGTTTTGTAAAATTTATCCCCTTTACTGTCAAAAAAATTTATTCACTGCTTTTATATTATTGTAAATTATTTATTTGTGTTCCAAAAGGAGAGTTGAATTATGCAAGTACAAAGCTTAGTCCCGTATGTTGAAAGGGTAATGGTCAGACCTGATCGAGCAAACTTCTTTACTGCTATAAATCTACTTAGTAAACCGGATCGCATTTTCGAAGTTGTTAGCAGAAGAACGCAAACTTTTGCAGGTGGAAACAACTCAATAGATTTTATAACTCTTAAAGATACAGTTACGAACAGGTTGATAAAAGACGTTTTTGCAGATGATGTTTTTAGTGTTTTAGCATAAACTCACTCCCCAAAAACCTTATCAAGCTCCTCTCTGTAAAAAGAGACACGTTCTGCTTCGTTTTCAACGAATGAGAACACCTCTTTGATACCTGCAAGGTACGGGACAATATTTTCATTAGCGTTTAGAGAGATATTAGAGAGCATTTTATCTCTGAATATTTCTTTTAACATATTATAATTGCTGTCAATGTTCAGTTCTCTGAGCTTGACGGCAGTTTGATATTTAGCGTAAAGTTCCTGATAGTTCATATATATACCCCATAATTACTTTAAATCAGACAATATAAATGTATTGATAAGGTGCCGTCTCTTGAAACGGCATCGTAAGGTTTTAATCTAATTTCTATATTCTCGTGTCATTCTCAGCTCCATAGGGCGTGAGAATCTGCAAGCATTATGCGTATTCCCGTCACCACAAGGAGGGCTTTCAGCCCGACGTGGTGATGCAAAAAAGTCAAATCCCAACCCCAATAGATAGCGTAAATAAACCCTAACAGCCAATTTATATAACCCGCTTACCTCAAATTATATTTATTAGCCAATATATCAAGGACACTTTTAGTCCTCTTCCTCACCCCGTCTTCATCAAGAAAGTACGGGCGATCCCTAGCCTCGGGAATAGATTCATAATTTGCAATTCCCATTCTTATCTGCGCAAGAAATTCATATATTTCTTTACTATAATTGTGGATAACTTCTGTATAATCTACAAAATAATTCTCAAACTCAATACAAAATTCATCTATATCAATTTTATTACCCAGAAAATCATTCGACATATTTATTAAATAATGTATGTGCTTTATTGCTTCATTTGTCATTTAATGAAATTTCCTATTAAACTCGGCATGTGAAAAATACTTTACCCATATATAAGGTCAAATCCAAAATAAATATCAAGACAAAACAATACTAAAGTTAAAAATAAAAGTAAAATTGCTTTGCCGAATTGTTTTTTATATAGCTGATAGAAACTGGCAAGTAGGACCAATCCAAAAAAATAGAATGCCCAAAAAAAACCAAAGCCTAAAAGATTTCCTTGTTCTAGAAAAGCTTCATGCGAAGGTTTGCTTAGCATAAAACGGGATTTTTCGTTATATGCTAAGCAAAAATATAGGACTTCATACGATACAAGCAAGACAATTGGTTGCCACCAAACGTTAAAAAATCTCCTTATTATATTTTTAACGTATTCTTTATCTGTAAATTTATAAATCAGCCAAATAAATAAACCGGAAAGAACTAATCCGACTCCCAGCAATTCAATATCCAAATCCATTCTATTAAATCTGTTAAACCATAGATTATCCTCTAAAAAAATGCCAAGCAAAGCTAAACATTCCAATAAGGCGTATGGGATAACAAAAAATAGGGCAAACAACTCAAGATTTAAATATTTTTTGAAGAATTTAAACATTCTCATTTTATAGCATCTAAGCAACCCTTTGCCAATATTATTTATTCCTGAATTATATACTGAATTATATTCAAATGCTTATAAAACCGAAAATGCATTAATAAAGTTGATAATTGTTTGCTATAAAATATGATTAGTTATTAGATTTTTAATAAATTATGAATATTGGGAATTATAAAATTCAGTTGACTCGCTGGTTGATAAAACAACTCGCAAGCCCGTATTTGGCAATTTTTTTTATTATTACAATATCTGTCTTTTATCTGCAAATTAACGGTTGGGCAGTAAAAGATTATTATTTTGATCGAGAAAAGGCACAAATTGCGGTTGATAAAAGTTATGACGGGACATATAGCAATAATCTTATAAGAGAACTTGATTTGTTGACTAATAAGAAGTTCCTTCCCGTAAATCGGTCATATAATGCTTTAACGTTCTCTTTTATGTTATTATTACTGTTAATTATACTGAAAGTAAATTCTTACGAAGATTTTATAAAATTACCGGCTTTATCAAATAAAATAATTATATTTTCATGGATTAATGTTTCTTATATCTTATTTTCTTATTTATTTATAGCTAAATTAATGAATGATATTGTTATTGAAGTTTTGCCCAGCACTGCTGACAGTTTAAGTATTCCTGAGTTATCAGCAGCCGTGTTTCTTTTTATTATAGCTATTCCCTATTATATTTTTACAAATCTATTTTTCTTTATTACATATAGAAAAACATATAATATGAAAGTTGCTTTGAATAAATCTCTTCTTTTTTATAAACCGTTATTATCTTGGAAATATGGTTTTATAACTTTATTTCATATTTTTTCTATAATCTTATGTTTATTTTTGCTGATTGATTGGTTGCAGGGAAAATTTTATCTCTCTTTTTCCATCCAAATTATCCTGTCATTTATATGGATTTACCTTAATATATCAGCTCTATCTGTACTTGCGAATAAATTTATTTCAAGTACAGAAAAACAAAACAACACCGTAATTTAAGATAACTTTTAAAAACAGCGTTGTTTTGCCTTTATATCAGATTTTACTTGTTATTCAATATTCTTGCTACTTGATACTTATCCAATTTGATATAAATAACTATAAAATAATTTTTTAGCAGACCTTTTTCTTGCAGATTGTACGCAGTTTTAACTAAAATGTTTCCTTCATTTGCAAAATTATAAACATCAATAACAATGGCATTAAAATTTCCGGCTTTGTCCAAGTGAGCATTTATAATATCGGCAGAATTAATACTGTTACGTAGATCTTGCTTGGATTTAAATGTTTTTGAGCCATTTATGAACTGTCCATTTATCAATTTGGTTTTATTAGTTAGTATAAACTCTTTGATATCTTGAGAATGAGCTATCTTATCAGCAAGAGGGTGTTTTGAAAATAAAATAACACCGGGACAATCAGAATTACCAAGTTGTGCTTTTATCTTGGACTCCACCCAAGCACGTATTGAGGGATCGTGTATATTATTTATACTGCCATAATAGAGACTATTTAAGGCATTTCCAATAGGATAATTTATATGTGTTGAATGCAAAAATAATTTCGAAGATTCGGGGACATTAAAAACATTTCCGTATTTTTCGCCAACGTGAGCGCCAAAATCCATATTATTTTTTAGCATTTGGTCGAACCAATTTGGTGAATTGTTCTTACTAGAATTTTGGCTATGGATAGTCTGACTAATAACCTTACTTGAAGATTGAGCAGGTAGACCACCACCACTTCCCTGATTTCCGTACCCATCCGCAATCCCCTGATAATCCTCATTTTGGAAGAGACTTTCAATATGATTCAGAGCTTGAGAATGTTTATTCAGAGCTTGTTTCTTGGCATGTATTTTTTGCATCAGTTGACCGTATTTAGACTGATTTGTCGTATTTACGGCTTCATCAACAATTTTCTTCAGTTCATTCCCTTGTTTTTGCAGAGATGATTTAGATTTGTTAATTGCTCTCTTTAAATTCGTCTTGGATAATTCAATGCTATTAGAATACCTGCTGATTGCTCCTTAATATTTTGAACTGACAGATTTATTTCCGTCTATTTCATTTTCAAGTTTATTAATCCACTACATTTTCTTTAATAACATTAAATAGCTTTTGATTTTCCTAAAAAGAAATAAAAATATAAAAATTGCCAAATAGCTTCCTGTTAATCCTCCAAAAACTAACCTCCAAAATAGATCTGAATCTGAATAAAAGTAAGAGTGTTCTACAAAAGTTCGTGCAAAATATGAAGATATAATTGCAAAAATATCAACTATTATAGCAAACAATACTATCCTTAGTTGGAGGTTACTATTTTGAAAAATAAGTCTAATCCATGTTATAATTTCCACGTTTTTACTCTGTCTTAGAATGATAAAGATTGTTAATGGTAGTAATAAATATTTTATAATTATTAAGAGAGGCATTAAATATACCGCCAACATCAATATAACAGAAATGCCCTCTATTTGTGCTTTATATAGCCAATCAATATATGAATACCCCATATATGCAAGATATGTTGCTATGAGTGGAAATATATTTGTTAAAATAATTAAATTTGCAAAAACAAATAAAATAGTCTCCCATTTTAATAGATTTTTAACTATAATTTGCCAGTTCAATTTTTCTATAATTTTATCAATCATGAACAATCAAGATTATCTAGCTCTATTTATTTTAACAAAAACTATGACAAAATAATTTTCGATATTCTTATTTTCTTGCCAAGTTTCCATTTGGTTATTAATTTGAGCTTTAATGCTGTATTGATTTTTCATTTTACTAAAATCATATATATCAAAAATTAATGCATTTAAATTTCCGTTTTTATCAATCCATGCTTTATAAATTGTGGCATTATGCAAAGAATTTGCCAAATCTGTATCACGATAGAAGAAAACTGGTTTGAGAGTTATTGAACCTTTTTTAAATAAATCATCTTTGTTTCTATATATTACATCTCTAAAGTCATTGGAATTTTGTATTTTTTTTGCGACATTCGATTCTGAGGTATAAATTACTCCCTTACAATCTGATTTGTGTAATATATCACGGATTCGTTCTTGTAGATAAGTTCGTAATTGTTTGTCATTGATTTGTCGAATACTTTGAATCAACTGGGCATTTGGATTATTTAAAACTTCTCTAAGCCAAGTTAGCGAGTTATGGGCAAATTCTGTTGCAATGGGTACATAAGGTACATTTTTAAGTTTTCTAGCAATATCAAATTTCATTCTATCCCAAAATTCTGAAGGTTCATGTAAGTCGGAACTTTTGAGAGTTTTATTTAAATCTGAATAAATATTTTGATTTCTGGCATTATTATAATCTGATTTTTTATGAGTCTTACTGGCTGAGTTATTTTCTCCAACATTGGGTACACCACCACTTCCCTGATTTCCGTACCCATCCGCAATCCCCTGATAATCCTCATTTTGGAAGAGACTTTCAATATGATTCAGAGCTTGAGAATGTTTATTCAGAGCTTGTTTCTTGGCATGTATTTTTTGCATCAGTTGACCGTATTTAGACTGATTTGTCGTATTTACGGCTTCATCAACAATTTTCTTCAGTTCATTTCCTTGTTTTTGCAGAGATGCTTTAGATTTGTTAATTGCTCTCTTTAAATTCGTCTTGGATAATTCAATGTTATTAGAATACCTGTTTATTGCTCCTGAATATTTTGAACTGACAGGCAATGACAGATTTTCTTTATTAGCTTTACTCGAAGCAATTTCTTTCAGACTGTTCATACTTTGTACTATTTGTTTTGCAAGGTCAGCTATTTCTTTAAGTTCGGAAATATTTTGTTCCTCATCTTCATTCGACGGTTGAGGATCAGGCTCTGGAGGTGGCTCAGGTTGCGGATCAGGTAAAGGCTCTTCCTGATCGTCCGGCGGTACAGGCAGCATTACCCCGTCGTTATTTTTATATACGTTTTTTTCAACACTTCCTTTATAAACACGCGGAATTTTTTCTTCACTGTTATTGTCCTGAGTATTATTATCATTATTTTCGTTCTCATCCCCCTCAACTCCCATCCCCCAACCATTTGACACTCTGTTGGGAGCAGAGCGGTAATGCTCTCTGACATTCGTTCCGTCATCTTTTGTATAAGCGCTTACGTGAACAACTCCACTGCTTTCCTGCAAATCGCTTTCAGAGGGTATTCCAATTACACCCAGTTGATAATCAATAGCTTTTTCATTAGCCGCAAATTCAGCCCTTGGCATTTTTGCGACTTCCTCTCTTGTGAATATTTTATTTGAATTATTCAATTTTGGATTTATAAATCCTGCAAAATTTTTTCTATCCACAATTATCAGTCCATTAGTTTTGTATATTTTTAGTACAATTAATCCATAGCAACTTATAAGGTAAATCCAAATGACAAACTATTTAGCGGTATTCATAGGCGGTGGGATAGGCTCTTTATTGAGATATTTAATTTCCTTGTATTTTATAAAACATATAACTAATTCGTTTCCCTATGCCACATTTACTGTAAACTTAATAGGCTGTCTTTTTATAGGCTTTATAATTTCCCTTTCAATGAACAAACCAGGCTTGTGCGGAACCAGCCTCCTTTTATTCCTTACGGTTGGAATTGCAGGAGGCTTTACAACGTTCAGCACATTCAGCTACGAGACTTTCGCTCTTTTAAAGAACGGAGCTTTATCTGTAGCTGTTGTTTATGTTTTTCTGAGTTCATTGTTAGGCTTATTTGCGGTTTATATGGGTTCATTACTCGGGAAAGCATTCAACTGACTGGGTTCTTCCTTAATAAAAATATTCGGATCAACAGAACCTAACTGTTCAAACGCCCATTTAAGAACTTCAATCCATTTTATTCTCGGGGCAATTTCAGGACTTTGAGCGAATTTATACAATATTTCAAGACTTTCAGCCATTCTTGACTTCCTTTCGAAAATAGCCGAGCCGTCCCCGATTGTATAATCATAGTTACCCTGTCTGACTGTTTCATCAATCAGGATAAAGTCAAGTTCACCGTTTTGTTTTCTGATTTTTATTTCTTTTATGTCATAGCTGAAGTTTGCAAGTAATTCAGCAATTTTTTCTATTATGGGAACCTTAACCTTAAAGTTCAAAACATCGACTTCCTTAGAAATTCTGACATTTTGTCCGAGCATTATACCGCTAGCTTCTGTTGCAGTTCTTTGTTTCGTTCCTGCCGGATTTCCGCTCATGTATTTAGATATACCGGTGGCGGATTCTATTTTACTTTCAAAAAACTTCAAGAAATCCCAGCCTACGAGCGCATCTTTAAATTCCAGCGCAATCGGTTCTTTTGGCATCAAGACGGGATCATATTCAATAATAGAACCCTCTTTTATTTTAATATTACCTGTCAGAGAGCCTTTAGGAGCAAGGTAAGGCTTATTTATAATCAGCTTCAAGGCATCCAACTGGAGATTCATTATGGAAGATGACATTTTATTCAACGGCAACGCAACTAAGAGCGGGCTAATTCCTCTTTTTGTTTCGGGGTCTTCAAGAAATGCCGCAAATACAAACGGGTTTAAGATAAACGGATTAGGCTCAAATCTAATTATTTTTTTTCTTCCGGCAAGAGTAACCACATAATTTTTTAACAAATTGCCGTTTTCGAGCTTAATATCACCCCAATATTCGAGAATTTCTATCTGGTCTCCTTTCGTTGCTTTATTTTCTTCGGAAATCTCTTTTTTCTCTTCCGTTAATTCCTTCAATTCCTCATAGTTTTGATAAAGCTTATTTGATTTAATCTCATCAAACGTAGAAAACGAACGATAGATTTTTGGGCAGGTCTCAAAATTCTCTTTTTTATCAGGATCAAAAACAAAAGCTTCAGGAGATACAATTGTAAGAGAAGGGCCATCGTATACAATTTCATCCTTGAGAGCAAATTCTTTTTCAGCAGCGTTATTTTCATTTTGTTTAATCCTTCTTACTTTTTTAACTTTAGTTTCCCAATTTATGAAAGCAATAAATTCCCCTTTGTTAATCCAGTTATCCAACCCTTTTTCAAGTTTTGAAATAAAATTTATTTCTCGAAATACGTCAACCAGGGCGGCTTTTTGTCTTTCAGCTCTGAAGTGGTCTTCTCTTGCTTTTCCCTGAACATCGAACATATTGTCGAGAGAAGAATACCAGCTTTTCCACAGATGAGCTTTGTATGTTTCTTTTATTTCATAAATTTCGGGCATTTTTATATCATTCTGAATGGATGTATTTTTAGAGGGATAAATAACCTTTTCTATAGCCTGATTTGCTTCCAGATTAGGTCTTCTCAGCTCATCCCACAAGTCACGGCTTTTTGCAATTTTTTCGACTAAAGAATTTTGATTTTCTTCGGAAAGTTGTACGGTTTTATTTTCGTACTCATACTCAAATTTATAAGGCATTACAGTCTCCTTATGTAAACTTTTTATTAACAATTGAAATAAATTAGCAATTTTATATTTTTACGGATTTTAATTATTTAGAATTAAAAATTCGAGGAAAAATTATGAACAGCATAACATTTTCATTAATAGGAAAAAGCGCATATATAAACAAAAATCAAACTAATACAAAAACTTTGTCCTATTTATATTCAAAGCAAATTAATGACAAAATCTCCTTTGGCGATGATGTGGATGTTTATGATTTAGACACATCACTAGAAGGGCAACTACAACGTTTTCTTAAAATTAATCCTGATAAAGACAGTTTGCCGGTTGTAAAATTAAAGACATACAGAACTTTTAATTTACCAATGGGAGATTTAATCGAAGAATTATTAAGAGATAAAAAATCAGTTAAAGAAATAGAAGATTTTTTAAGGAAGCTGAATGAAATAGAAGAACAAATAGGCGGACCCGATTGTGATGATGACTAACTTTTCTTTCAAATTATTTTAAAATTCCATAGAACCTAATCTCTGCTATAATCATCCTAATCACAAACGGCTTTAAGTCATGAAAACCCAAATCCTTATCCTCATAATTTTAGGCTTTATTTTTGCGGTAATTATCTCTTTTACCCATGTTCAACTGCATTTCGCCGTAAAAAAATCCATTTCAAACAAGCCCAAGCCAATTGATAAGAATTCCGAAATCGAAGATTTGAGACAAGAAATACAATCTCTTAAGTCACGCATTGAAAAACTTGAAAACGAGGGTACAGAAAAATTCTGATTTTTCTGCATCTTCAACACTAATCCTTAAAAAGCCAAGCACAGCTTTCTATATAAATATTTTGCGGAATTTTTTAATTAACGACATCCAAAAGTATTTTATAAGCTCTTATCACGCTTTTGGTTTCTGCATTCTTTAATGTTTCACAGATTTCGTCAATGAGAGCATTTTTATTTTTTAAATGACCAAATGCAAAAAATTCCTTAATTTCAATTTTCAAAGCTCTTGCTGTTTTTTCCAGTGTATTAATGGACGGATAGCTTGAACCAACCTCTATTCTGCTCAGGTGCTTATAATCAATGCCGATCATTTCTGCCAACTGAGTTTGTGTTAATTTTCTGTTTTTTCTGAGTTCTTTAATTCTTAAGCCCAGATTTTTTTTGATACTATTTTCCATACGCCCTATTTTTATAATTTTTCTCTATACACTATAATTAACCGATAAATTTTTTTATAAAACCACAATAAATAAATATTTTTTTTAATAAAGTGATTTCTTATGATGACAACAAACACAGCTGCTTTTACATAGATATAAACCTTTTCAAAGTTTACTGAACTCAAATCCCTTATTTTACGCAGGTATTACAGGCAAAAGTTCTATTTAAGAACGTTTTGCAGTACATTATAAGCCTTAACTACATTTTTGTATTCGGCATTGTGCAATATCTCAGATATTTCCTGTATCAAATCATTTTTAGATCTGGAAAATCCGAAAGAAAACAATTCGCTGGCTTCAACATCAAGATAATGAGCTATTTTTTGCAAGGTATTAATGGACGGATAGCTTGAGCCGACCTCTATTCTGCTCAAATGCTTATAATCTATTCCCACCTTCTCGGCTAAATTTGTTTGAGTTAATTTCTTGGCTTTTCTGAGTTCTTTGATTCTTTGTCCGAGTTTTTTTCCGATATTTTGCATTTCGCTAATCAATAAATAATTACTACATCATAATCATTAACTATTTATTCAAATTTCAGAACTTTATTAAATAAATAATATGACTTTTAAAAGTGACAAATTGTGTAGAAATTTATCCCGCCAAGCCCGGAATGAATTTTTGGAATTATACTCACTGTTTATGTTTTAAAAAAAAGAACAAACAATTTTTGATTCATAATTGTAAATAGTTTTTAATATTTTGACTAACAACTGTCAATTTTTATTTTCACGGCTTTTATAATTATCATTAAATATATAAGGAATAAACTATAATGAAAATCAACGCAACCTCAACTCCCAATTTCAAGAGCATCTTCAGAGTTCCCGCTCAGGCGATCAAAGGTGTTAAACTCGATACATTAGGCTACAACAGACCTCAAGTTGTTGAGCCAGATTCTCAACACGCTTACTTTGCCTGCAAAAATGAAGATGATGAGAAAGTCAGAGCGGAAGTTTTAGAAAAAACAGGTTTGTCAGAAGATCAAATCGAATCAAGAAAACTCGACAGCAACTTAAATGCTCCCGATTGTCCCATAAGTCCGGAAATGCTGCATTGGAGCAATATGGCATATATTTGGATTTGTTCTGAAGGATCAGAACAAATAACCATAGATCATTACAGAGGCTAACTATTCCAACCGCACCGGCCAGTAAAAATCCACAAGATAGCTGGCTGCATCAAACGGATGCCCCATAAACTTCAACTGCCTGTCCTGTTTTATCTGATAATGCGAAGGCAACGCCAGCCTTGAAGTGCCTTCCTGATATTTAAGGTTTTGCAGATTATATATGAGATTTTTGCATTTAGGCGAAATATAAACATTAACTTCATTTTTGCTGTTCAATATCTTTGCGTTAAAAGCCGCAATTCTGTTTTTTATTGGCGGATTGAAAGATTTTATTTTTATATCCGTATTTTTATAGCCGAGTTGTCCCAGCCTGTTTTTCATAACGGCATAATTTGTAAATTCCGAATTTGACGAACGGTTGTCGCCGGAAGCATCCCCGTTTATTATAATAGGACCTTTATGCCCTGCATATCTTGAGTGGAATTCATCAACCGCATCTCTTGTTGTTGCATTTTCCATTACGATTTCGTCGAAATAATATACTTTTTCCTCGGTTTTGTGAGCTAAAATCCAGCACATCGGATCCACGTTAAAATCGCATGTAATATGGAGCGGCAGCTCTTTAATATAGTTTATATGATTTATATTCTTATCGGAGAACCCTTTTACGGCAAGCCCTTTGGTATAATCGCCAAATTCTCCGAGTACATTAATACGGTAATACTCGCTGTCATAGGCTTTTTTGAGATTTTCCGCAAAATCTTCCGGGAGATAAATATTTTGAGTTGTAGGAGCTATTATAAGCCGATAATTAGGCTTCGGATTTTCGACAAAAGTCCTGTATATCCAGCCCTTTGTGCTTTCGGGGTTAGTATGCCCGAATAACCTGTATTGTGGTATTCCTGACTGTCTTAACCTTCCGAGAAGCATTTTAAAAGTTGCTTCAGAAACATCAGACATTTCTTCGATTTCTACAAAACCGAGATTTAAAGATTTCAGTCGTGTTTCGTCGTCAAACGACCTGAAAAGTATTGATGAACCGTTGCAAAATTCAATCTTGGCTTCACTTTTGATATAGTTATAGTCTACGCCTTCTTTCTTCCCGTCATTTTCGAGATGTTCCAGATACATAACAAGAGTGGTATCTCTAACGAGAGGAAAGGTTTGAGCGCCGACAAGACCTCTTATGCCGGGATATTTACGGCACAGCTTTAGTCCCAAAAACGCTCCGGCAAAAGTTTTTCCCGAGCCGAAACCGCCCTGATAAACGGCAACATCGAGTTTATAGTTATGGGGAATATTTTTTAATTCTTCCTGAGAAGGAAGCAAATTAGGTTTCATAATTCATATTTGTTAAAGTTAATTATTAAAGTATTTTTTGTCAGATCCGGCTGTCATCGATTTCTTCGGCAAAAGTAAAACTTCTCCTGCGTGCAGGCATTTTTTTTGCGTACACAAATTTTGATTTTACTTCGCACGCCTTAATATAGAGCTCAGCCAATTTCAGATAAGATTTTGATTTATCTTTATCTTCAATAGCATTAATTTGGGCCATCAGCTCATTAAGAATTAAATCTATTTTATTTTTTCCTTTTGTATTTTTATCCATTTCCATAACCTCAGATGCAAGGTAAATTCAGTTATTTCTTCATAATAAAAAAACGGGACCGTTTGGGGAGGGAAGGAGGAGTGGGCAAGCAAAACGGTCCCGTATAAGAGAAGGCAAGTTAGTGGTTTGTTTTGATTTATATTTTTTGTCTTTTGGTTAAGTCATCAAATAAATCTGTTTCTATTTTTCCAAGTTTTACGCAGGACAAATTCTGATAACATTTTTTCTTTATTCCGTATTCGTTATATTCAAGATAAAAATCCGAATATACTTTATTTGAAAGGTTCAGCTTTTTAGGTTTCCAAATGACAGACATAGAATTTAGGAATTTTTCAATATTTTTTGTTTTTAGCCTAACGGGTTCGAGAATATTCCCCCAAATATCAATTCTGAGGATTTGAAGGACAGGATTATTACAGATTGCGCAATTATTCAGATAAAATACATACTCGTCTTTAATACCTGCTTTAGTTGGTACTATTTTATAAATTTCACTTTTTTGTAAAGCCCCGTGGCATAATATTCTGACCATTCCCAACTCCTGAAAAAGCTATGATTTAATATTGATAAATAATTTTAAAGTTATCCTGAGCCGTATACCGTCATCCTGAGCGAAGCGAAGGATCTCAAAATCATTGACTTTGAAATGTTTCGTGGAATTTGCACTGAGTAAAGCAAATGTATTCAACATGACGAAAGTAATAATGCGTTTAATACAGTTTAATAATTGCAACTTTGCGGTTTCAAATACAATTCCCTTCAGTCTCTCTTAGGCGACCTTCCGATTGTTTAGGGGACGATAAGAGCTTTATATTTATATAAACTATTATAGCACTGCTTTATGCGTCCGTCCGGCCACAAATTGTAGCCAAACGGCCCCAATTTATTTTAAATACAATTTCAAAGTGACAGAAAAATCGAATGCCGTTATTGTTCATCTTGAATAAAAGATTTTGTAAGAATTTCCAGATCTCTTGAAGACGGTTTTTCAGGTGCAGTTTTAATTGATTGATTTTGATTATTAATATCTCCCTTTCGTTCAATATCAAATCTTACTTCGTTATAGTCATACATTATATCAGCAGGGTTGGAACTGTGTTTCCAAATCCCGAGTGCATGCCCGATTTCATGAGCCAAAATATATTCAAGATGTTCGTTATTCAAATATCTGCCGGAATAAATAAACACTTTGGGGTTAGGATAATTAATTTTATCCTTATAAACCGTCACAAAATATCTGTCCTTTAAATCAATAATAATATCACCGGTGCCATAATTTTCGGATAATTCAATGTTATAATACGGCTTCCAAAAATTAACTGCTTTTATTGCGCTTTCACTAAAATACAAGTCCTTTGAAGGAGTAATAAATATCCTAACGGGATTATTTTTCCATGCGAACTTTGATTGGGAAATATTTTGAACTGATTTTGATATTTGATTAATTGATTTTTGATTTGTAGTTTTAAAACCATTTTTTTTCGGAAGATAAATAGCATCAGAGCCGGACTTATCAGATAAACTTATTCCTGTTGTGTTTAAAGGCACTTTTTGAAACAGATTGCTAAGACGCTCCTTAGTTTGCTCCGTTGAAGGCTTCCCATAAATTTGTGTTTCAAGTCTTGTTAATCTTTTTTCATTTGTCTCCGTCGGATAATCAGTATTAAAGTACTTTTTTTCAAGCAAAGAAAGCATTATTTCATTTTTGTCGTCGCATTTTTTCTCATTTTTTAAGTTTAGTGTTTTTTTAATTTCATCAAGTCTTGTTAGAACTGATTCGTTGGTTTTGCGTCCGTATATTGTTACTTCAAGCCTGTCAATCCTTGTTATAATATTATCAAGGCTATATTCTTTGCTGTAAACCTGTTTTTCAAGATATGAAACTGTTGTATAGATTGATTCCGCAACTTGTTCAGGCTGCTTATATAAATCTTTACCCTGACAGATGCCAATGTAAGCAGCTGCAATAATCAGAGAAAACACTAAATAATTCGTTTTAGAATATTTATTGACCGAATTTTTCAAAAGAAACAATTTCTTCAAAAGACTTCCTTGCCTTCGGCATTTTTTGCAAATTTTCTGACGGGTATCCGATAGTTAACAAACTGACTATAATATGATTTTCGGGAATATTCAGCTTACTGCGGACTTCTGCATATATATCGGGAAGAACGCCTGTCAATTCATTACCTATTGCCCCGATAACACAGCACCCCAAACCCTCGTCGTGAGCCGCCAATGTCATATATGAGGCTGCATAAGTCACTTCTTCAAGTGTTCTGGAAATAACTGCATTTTGACTGACAAGTTTAGGATTTCCCGCAATTAGAGCCCTTTCCTTTTCCGGCGGTAAATTTCTTGATTTTACAATATTAGTGTAATTCTCAACTTCCCATGCGCTAAGGTTTCCGAGACATACAATAACAACCGGTGCCTGCAAAACATGCGGCTGTCCTTTTGCGAGTTTTGACAGAAGTTCCTTTGAATTTCGGTCTCTAATTAAGATAAAGTGCCATGGCTGAACATTAACCCATGATGGAGCCAGTCTGCCTGCTTCGAGTACTCTGTTAATTTTTTCTTCAGACGGTACTTCGGATGAGAAGCTTCTGACACTGAATCTTTCTTTAATTAAATCCAGAATCACTTTTATTTAATCTCCTCTTGGTCAGGTTCCTTGAGTTGTGCCTTATAAGTAAAACCTATTTCTTGAAGTACTTGGTAAGATTCGAATCCTAATTTTGTTGTAGGTTGTGATCTTACAATATCAACCAATTTTTTAACGGCTTCTTTCGGTTTGTTATCTTCAATATAAAGGAGAGCCAATTGATAACCCGCTTTATCTCTTAGGATTGCATATTTAAGAGCAAGATCTCTTTCTAAGTCTGCTTGTGTTTGAGCTGTATCAATGTCTTTTAGTACTTTGTACAGCCCTGTATGAAATTCCGTTGCATCATTCAGCCAGGTATAAGTCGGCTCTATCGTTGCTTTAGCATCATCCAGCTTGTTTTTCCTGATTAAATCATATGTTTTATTTATCATAGCTTCAGAATAAACGAGGCTTAATTGATTTTTAGGATCCAGAATTGGCATAATCTTTTGTTTTGGAGGTTCTGTTTTAACTGTTTCAGTCTTTGCAGCATTTTGAACAGTTTGGGGTTTAACGGTTTCAGTTTTTACAACAGGCTGGACGGATTGCACCACAGGTTGTTTTACCGCCTCTGTTTTTGGGTTTTGAGTTGTTTTGGTAACAACCGCAGGGGGAGTTGTTTGTTTAGGTTCCTGCTTCACTTGTTTGAACGGAGAGCTTATTACTTTTGGTGCAGGTTGTTGAGCAGTCTGCTGAGCCTGTACACTGACTGCGCATGTTAAAAATAAAGAAAACGCGAGCATTGCGATAATTTGTTGTTTATTCAATGTTGGAACTCCTTATAAACTGCCTTTAACTTTGATATAGATTATATCAAAAATAAACTTTTTAATTCACGCAAGAGTATTTGTTCGATACAAACATTGTTGCAGTATCATTTGCTTTTAAAATAATAAGCATATTCTTGTAAAATATAATAATTACCGAATGGATTAACTCTCATTCCTGCCGTTTTTATTTGTTCATACGGTTCAATTTTTAAAAAATCTAAGATTTGCTTATTCCAAACTTCAGCCGGAGCAGCAATGTTAGCCCATGCATCGACAACAACCGCAAATTTTCCCCAATATTGGGGTTCGTTCCATAAGTATTCTCTATCATTAAAACCCAAAACTGTAAATACGTGGTCTTTAACCGGACGCTTTGGATTGGAATTTGTAATGAAATAAACACATTCAGCAGCAGAAACCTTTTTTTTATTTAGAAGATAATGAATTATTTGAGATTGTTCACCACAGTTGGATGAGTTGAATTTAGACATATTAGAACATAATGCCTCATAATTATAATCATAATTGAGAACCTCTCTCAATTTATCTATTTGATTGGTTGTATGTGGAATTGCTTTTTCTATGTTCTTTTCCAATAAAGAATATCTTGCAGTATTCCCGGTGTATTTTAGTTGTCGTAAAAATGAACTTGAAACAGGATAGCCAAATTTACTCCTGAAATCATCCAGAACTTCTTGACCTATTCGTAAATTTTTTTGCATCAAACTTTCATATTTGAAAGCGCCTCTTGGTTTCCCGGCTCTTACTAATCTGACAGATCTTACTCCACAGTGCATTATTCCACTTTCCAAATCATTTGTATTTTTATACATTTATATAAAAAATTTAAATGATAATAATTGCTTAAAAATGATTTATGATAAAGAAAACTTTACAATTTGGGTTAAGTCAATGGAATGGAGATGGAAAATTTTAAAGCTCATTTTTTCAGTTAGTTACTATTTCCATTTTATGCCTGGGATTTAAAGCATACACTTTATAATCGAAAAAATATCATCCATTATTCCTGTTACTTCTTCATTTTCAGAGATATTATCTGCTATGATATCCGCGAAATCCGATTTTTTAAATTCCCCGAATCCTTTTTCCTTCCATATTTTTTCAAAAGTCTCGACTTTTGAAGAGTTTTCCCGTAATTCTTCCAGACTGACGGAATTCAGCAGGGAATAATACTTGTTAATTGCGTTCTTAATTAATTTTTCAGGAATTATATCCTCAAATTCCCCGTCAGGAATGAGAAAAATCCTGTCTTTTTCTTTTAGGATGCTTTCTATTTCTGTTTTAACAGGTCGTGCGTCACTGTCCAAAATAATCAAAATTGGCAGATTGATTTTATCGCAGTATTTCCTGTAGATTCTTGCAACCTGATTCTTGCCGCCTGAAGGAATTATTTTAACTCCCGATTTGTCAAAATCTAGTCCGTTTACTTTTGCAAAGAGAGGCAGGAGCTTCTCTTCAGTAGTTCCTTCTACAAGTATAATAATCTTTTCGGGGGAAAGCGATGCTGCTTTTTCTCTGTATATTATGCTTTGGTTGTATATGGTTTCAAAAAGTTCTTTAGATTCGGTTTTACAAGACAAATATTTTTCTGATTTCAATAAATTATTAAGATAGATAAGACGTTTTAACGCATCGGAATAATTTTTGCCGTTATTATTTTCGGCAAAATCAAGAAAACGTATTATCTTCAGCGGATAATTAAGCCTGACATTAAAATAAAGCTGTTCAAATTCATCAAAATCTGATGATACTTCTTTATCAAAATTATATCCGTTAACTTCAAGTACTGATTTTATTGATTCAATCGAATTTGAGCAATTATTTTCCAATGGATTTGTACTATTAATAATATTTTCACTTTTTGTAATATCACTTAGCATTTCTTTAGCGCAAAATACTTTTGTTTCTTCAAAAACCAAGTATTTATTTATAAGATAATCAGCTTCGTTTTGTTTTGCAATTTTATCGAGAGACTCGTTCCAAATTTTTGCCGCCAAAAAATTAACCGAGCCGAGAGAGTATTTATAATAATTTTTAAGACTAATTTTTGGAGTTATGCTGAATTTTATGAGAATTTCGCGAAAAAATCTGTCATAATTTTGATTAGGATATTTAAATCTGATTAATCTCTCAAAAGATGTAAGCAGTTCTTCAAAAGACATCAGTTTTATTTTTATTTTGTCGGGGTAGCAGCCGTTATAATCGTTAAAAAATTCAAAGGTATTGCTAATTGTATTATCCTCGTAAAATTCTTTTTAACATTACTTAGAATTTAACTAAAAAATAGCACATTTTGAATACTTTTTGTTTTATAAAAAATAGTAGCGTATAAAATCGGAAAGTTATGCCAAATAATATTTCCAGCATACAATTCAGCAAAGTCAATTACGAAGGCACTATCAAGCCTTCTAAAAACGATTCCGGAAATAATCAAAATCAGAATACCCAAACAACAAATAAAGAAACAAATTTACATTTTGGCAATATTTTACCTGAAAGTTTAGTTACGAAAACCTCTGATATGAAGATGTATTATCAGATATATTTGTCATTAGACGGTAAAGACAGAAAAAACCTTGAAAAAATAAAAAGCGAGGGCAAATTAAACTCAAGACTGTCCAATGACGGTTCTTCGACACTTGAAAACCTTTATAAAATCTATAAAGAACCTCGTGCAGACGGGCTTGAGAATAAAAAAATATTAAGTGAAGTTCTGCAGAATCTGGCGAATCCCTATGTCATACACCAAAAATTCGGTAAAGTTCCCGATTTTATGGTGGGAAAACTTGTGTTTAACGAAAAAATGAACAGCCTTACAAAAGGTTTATGGCTTGATCCTTCTGTCGCCCCTTATTACAAACAAGCAAAATACACAGGTCCTATTAGTGCCCTGAAACCGGAAGATTTGAATGTGGAAACAAGCGCAACTTGTGTTGCAACAAGTATAGAATTTAACTTGGCAATGAGAAAGCCTGCGGAATATGTCAGATATGCGGCAGGCTTAACGAGTCCCAAAATGGAAGTCAAATCCAAAATAAAATTGAGCGATATTTCACCGAATATTATGGATGCATTGTATATTCTGAATTATTTCCAAACCGAATACAGACCTGTTGACTGGGAGACAGTTGAAGTTACCGTTAAGCCTGACAGCAATGCATTAACAAGAGCTCAAATACAAAGTAAACACAGACAAACGGATTATACAAAAAGCAGGTTTGACGATTTAGGAGAAACGCCGCCCGAAAATTATAAAATACCCCCTTCTCGTTCATCAGTGGATTCTCTTATGCAGTCAGCATTTATGCAGTTGGGAAGCCAGAACACGTACAACTCTCTTAATGATATGAGAGCAGGAGAAAACTGTTCCGATCCTAAAGGGCTTATCGAGTTTGAAAAAACTTATGTCGAAACCATTGTTGAGGATGATGAAGGCGGAATAACTTCAATAACTTATCAAAATGTAGATGACAATAAAAAGCTCCAGTCTTATTTCTTTGATTATGAGACTACAAAAAAGCATTTGCTTGATACATTAGCTCTCGGCAGAAATGTCATAGTAGGTGTTACTTATGTTGATAACAATAAAAATATTCTCGGCGGACACGAAATGACTGTCATCGGAAGCCGAACGGATGCTAACGGAGAACTTTATTTTATTACTAACGATACAGACGATGATTTTGTAGGTACATCAGAATACAGAGCAAAAGATTTTATCCCCACAATACACCATGCAGGCATCCCGAATAAAGTTCTTAACCAGCCGCCTGAGCCGGAAGCGGGTTATGTTCTGCTGAATGAATTGGCAGAGCTGAAAAAACAAAACCAGCTTGAAGCTCAAAAGAAACTCCAAGCCGGTAAATCTGTTTAACTATTTTAGTTTTGAGACTTTCCTACTGCTTTGTTTTCCAATTCTTTTGCTTTCGCAAAGTTTTCATTGGCTAAATCAGTGAGTCCTTTTTTAGTATAAAGATTCCCGAGATTTTTATATGCTTCTACGTAGTCAGGCTTGAACTCAATAGCTTTCTGATAGTTGGAAACGGCTAAATCAGTCATATCCTTTTTCTCAAAGAGATTAGCCAGTTTAAAGTATGCATATGCATCTTTCGGTTCAATTTCTATATTTTTCTGATAATTTTGTACTGCCAAATCCAACAATCCCTGCTCTGTATAAACATCTCCCAGAGCGTGATAAGCGGCGGCATTGTTCGGGTAGAGTTTTATTGCTTTTTGAAAACTTTCTGCAGCCTTATCATAGAGTTTTTGTTTTAAGTAGCACTGTCCAAGTGATGTATACGCCAGGTCATAGTCGGGTTCAATTTCTATTACCTTTTGGTAATACTGCGCAGCAATGTCGTATTGTTTTTTATAGTAATAATAAACAATACCCAAATTATAATAGGCATTACTATAATCAGGTTTGACTTCAGCAGCTTTCTTGTAATTTTCGATTGCGAGGTCATACTCTTTATTGTTTTCGTAAGCCAAGCCCAAATAGTTATATGCTTTTTCGAAATTCGGATAAATTGCGATAGATTTTTTATAATTTTCAATTGCCTTAGCATATTGTTTTTTCTCGTCATAAATCAATCCGAGATTATAATATGCTTTATAATAGTTTGGATTAACGTTTATAGCTTTTTCATAATATGGGATTGCTTCGTCAAGCATGCTTTTATGATAATAAGCCAGCCCAAGATTGTTATAAGCATCTGCGTCATTTGGATTAAGAGCAGTTGCCTTTTTATTATATTCGATAGCCTTGTCGTATTGTCCTTTTTTGTCATAGATTCTTCCGAGATTGTAGTATGCCATAGCATAATTCGGGTTGAGACTTATGGCTTTCTCATAATTAGGAATTGCCAGGTCATTTTGTCCTTGTGTAACATAAACATTTGCAAGATTGTTATAAGCATCGGTAAAAGCCGTGTCGAGATCTATTGCTTTCAGATAATTTGAAATTGCCGGTTCATATTGACTTTTTTTGTCATAAATAATCCCCAGATTATAATAACCTCTTGCATAGTTTGGATCGAGGCTGACAGCTTTTTCGTAATTTGCAAGTGCAAGGTCATTTTGTCCCGTTGCTTCATATGCATTTCCCAGATTATTATATGCATCGGTATAATTAGGGTTTGTAGCTATTGCATTTTTGTAGGTCTGGATGGACAGGTCATATTTGCCCTGTTTGTCGTAAATACTGCCTAAATTATAATAAGCTCTTGAATAGTTCGGATTTATGCTTAAGGCTTTTTTATAGCTTTCAACAGCTTCATTGTAGAGTCCTTTGTCGTCGTATAAAATTCCCAGGTTATTATGCGCATCAGACATATTGGGATTTACCGCAATAGCTTTTTTATAGTTTGAAATAGCCAAATCATTTTGCTGAGTTTTCGAATATACAAGCGCAAGATTATAGTAAGCATCACCATAATTAGGATTAATGCTCAGCGCTTTTTTGAAGTTTGCTATGGCTAAATCATATTGGTTTTTTTGATAGTATGCCAACCCCAGATCGTAATAGGCAAGATGCACTTCATAATTAGAAGGATCTGCTTTTATGGCTTTTTGGAAATTTGCAATGGCAAGATCGTATTGACCGCTGTCATAGTAGTTGATACCGATATCAAAATAATCTCCAAATGCAGCGCTTTGAGAATAAACCGGCAAACATGCCGCAACAAACAGTGTTAAAAAGAAAAGTTTAAGTCTGTTCATATTCAGCTCCCTATTTTGGTAAACTCCAATTAAGTAAAACAATTTGACTATAAAAACCCGCTAATGTAAATATGAGTAAATAACTGCTTTATGATTGACTTTTGCTTTAAATAAGCATCACTGAATCTGATTTTGATAAATTACCCAAATTTATATTATCGAGGTTTTTTCCGTGTGTTTTTGGAGCGGGGAATTTGTAAAGTGTCATACAGAAACTTTTAGGAATTCCGTTAAGTTCATATGAAATATCGATACGTGATGCGAAAATGAGTGCTTGAAAATAATCTTGTCCACATGGGTTGAAACCCACCCAGACTATCCGCGGTGTTTTTTGTGCGTTTTTGAGGCAAATAATTGGGTATAATTAGATATTTGAAGCAAAGTTTTCATTGCGGGTTGAAACCTTAACCCGAGTGTGCATTCCTGAAGCATAAGGCTGTGCTAACAAAGATTATCGGGGATGTTCAAAATCTATCCGGTTATCGACACCTGCATAGGCTAAACTGTTTGTTAGGAAAAGCCCTGTGGGTATTATCGTGGGCGGTGCGAAAATGAGTGCTTGAAAATAATCTTGTCCACATGGGTTGAAACCCACCCGCTTGTTGGAGAGATGGAAATATAGTTTTTTGATGATTTAAGTATAGTATAATTTTAATTATGCTTTTATTATCGAAATATATAATGAATATAAAAATGTTTTTTTAGTGATGACTGTAATATTAGGTGAATAATTATATGTTAACTGAAGATTTATTGAAAAATGACGATAAAGATAATTTTAATGAATTGGCTCAATCCTTGAAATTATGTAGAAGAGCGGATTTAACAGATTTTTATAATGACGAGAATATAATTGAGGAACTATATGTTGATCCTTATGAAAATAATTTTGTATTAAATTCTATGCTCCTTCCAAATACTACATTGTTAATAGGCAGGAAAGGTACAGGAAAATCAACAATTATATCTCGAGTTCAACACGAAATAAGAAAAAGACCCAATTCATTGTCGTTATATTTAGATGTAAAAACCATATATGAACAATGTTTGTTAACAAATCAAGATTCCGAAACTTATCAAGGTATTTTATCGCTCGAGAACATAAAAAAATATTTACTCTATAAAGCATTTATTAAAGAAATCTTACTACAAGTTAAGAACGAGATTAAAATAAAAACGAAAGCAAAAAATTCTCTTTGGGCAAAAATTATAACTTTTTTTAAAAATGAAAAAAAATTTATTGATGAAGTAGATAACCTTATAAATTACTCAACAGAGAATGAATATCAAGATATTACATTACTAAGAAATGTAACTATTAAACATAGGTCGTCAGTCTCGGAAACATCAACTTTTCGTGATAATGGAGAATTATCCTCAAAAGCAACAGTTAATAATTTGGGTGTTTCTGCAAAATTAGCAAGTAATTCCGAAAGTGCTGAAGCAAACAGCGATTCACTAGAAGAGCAATTTAGTAAGGTATTGTCAATTTACTACAGTCCCATTGAATTTGTAAATAAAATTAAAAATCTTTTATCTGAATTTGGGATTAGACAAATTATTATCTGTTTAGATGATTTTTCGGAAATAGATGAAGGAGCAATCAAAGTATTTGTTGATACTTTGATTGCTCCTCTCAATAATTGGACAGACGAATTTATTAAATTTAAAATTTGTGCATATCCAGATCGCTACTATTTAGGTAGCATCGATCCTACCAAAATTGATATATTGAATTTAGATTTTTATAATCTATATTCTCAAAGAACTATAAAAGATATACAAAACGAAGCATTATCTTATACTAAGAGATTATTAGACAAAAGGCTTTCATATTTTTGTAAAAAAAGTTTTGATACTTTTTTTGATACCACCAAAGATGGAAAAGCTGTATTTTATGAAACTATATTTTATATTACTGCTAATGTTCCTCGTAATATTGGGCGAATTTTATGGTATGCTTCGCAATCCGCTATTTCAAGAGGGAAAAAAATAACATTAACTGACTTAAGATTGGCATCTGAAAAATATTATAAAGATAGTATTGAGGTGTATTTTAATAAAGACAGCCATATATTGCAAACCTATAATGATCAATTATCTAGACATCATTTAAAATTAATTTTGAATGCATTAGTATCTCAAGCTAAAATAAATAAAAAAGAAATAGGTTTATCAGTTGCATCAATATTTAAAGATTATGCAGTAAATACAGCTCCGACAAGCTTCTTTTATATTTTATCTATTAGGGAATATGAAAAATTATTATCTTCATTAGAATTGAACTTCTTTATTACCAAGTATAATGAACAAAAAAACAAAGATGGAAGGAGTATCAGTTTATATTGGCTAAATTATGGTTTATGTATGAAAGAAGATATTATATTTGGAAAAGGTAATGACCGAAAATATTTAATTGAGAGAAAATTTAATTACACAGAGTTGCTTAAAGATTATATCGAAAGGGTACAAGTTATAAAATGCAAGCAATGTGAAGCTGAGTTCCAAATTGAAGAATTAGAAAGCCTAAAAAAATATGATATGCAATGCTATATTTGTAAAAAAGGAATTTGTGGCATAGAGCATTTAAACGTATCCTTACCTAAAGAAACTATTGATAACACAATAAAGTTGCCTGAAATAGACTTTGACATCCTGAATTCCATTAGAATAAATAATTTTCCCATGTTCGCTAGTCAGCTAGCTGGTGAATTAGATTGTTCTTATCAAAAAGTGGGAAAAAGAGCACAAATATTATCTGCTAAAGGCTATATTGAAAAAAAAGAAGAAACTCACAATAAAAAACATGGACAAAGGAGCTATTATTATATAACTCAAAAAGCTATTGATGATTTTTTTAATAAGTCAATGTGAAATCTCCCTCAGTGTCCCAAGTAGCGAGTTGCTGTAATGTGTCGCTCTGTGTCTTTTATAATAGTTCTGTCCGAAGCCGAAGGCAAGTTAGCGAAAGGAACCTAACCAATGACCGACAGCACAAAAATATTAAACACCGCGAAAGAAGCCGCTTTGGAGGCGGGCAAAATTCATATGCAGTTTTTTGGCAAAAAACTCGAAATATCCCATAAATTCAATGAATACGACCTAGTCACGAACGTTGACAAACTTTCGGAAGAAAAAATCGTTTCTGTTATAAAAAAGAGCTTCCCTGACCACGACATTTTGGGAGAGGAAGGCACGCAAGCCGCCACGCACGCGTCGGATTTCACCTGGGTAATTGACCCGATAGACGGAACGACCAACTATGCGCATGCCTTTCCGCAGTTTTCGGCTTCGATAGGGATTTTATACAAAGGCGAATTGTTCATGGGCGTTGTCTATGATGCTTTTAAAAAAGAAATGTTCAGCGCAGTCAAAAGTCAAGGGGCGTTTTTGAACGACAGCCCGATTGCAGTCAGCACGGTAGATACAATCGAGAAATCGCTCCTCTCAACAGGCTTCCCTTATGACAGGGAAGAAGTTATGAAAGAGAACCTCAAATACTTTGAAAGTTTTGTTTATAAAGCTCAGGCTCTCAGGCGTCAGGGCTCTGCCAGTCTGGATTTGTGCTATACGGCATGCGGAAGGCTGGACGGCTTCTGGGAATTAAATCTCGCGCCTTGGGATACAGCCGCAGGGGCGTTGATAGTTTTGGAGGCAGGCGGCAAAGTTACAAATATGCACAGTGATGCGTTTGATATTTACGAAAAAAGCATAATAGCTTCGAACGGTTTGATTCATTCCCAAATGAAGGATATTATAAACTACGCCAAAGTTTAAACTTAGTTTTGCTATTTAAGAACAATTCTGATTTTTTGGAAAATATTATTTATCTGCGTCATAAATCTTCTGGTAAAATAACCTATTATGACTAACAGCAAAAAACGGAATTTTTTAATATTTTTAATAATGGCTCTGTTTGCATTTTTTACAGCCGATGCATCAATTGCGGATACGGGAAAAACTCAAGAAACAAAGTCTTCTGTGCGAAACATTGATGCCATAGATCCATCACCCGTTAAGAATCCTTGGGGTGCTTATTATCCCGGCTTCAGAGGGGCAAATCAGCTTATAATTTATACTCCCGAATACGGCGAAAGAACAGGGACCAATGAATTTGGTTTAGAAGCAATCGTCAAAGAGTTAATTGTACAGGATATGAACGGTTCGGATTCTTTGATTCCGAAAGACGGCTTTGTAATAAGCGGACATGGCAAAGCAAAAACGTGGATAGAGAAGAACATTATACCCGGAGCTTATATAAAATACGACAATGCAGCGATGGAGCTTACAAGCGGAATTGAGCCCGAGAGCTATATTTTTTGGGCTGAAAGAAATTTAAAAAAGGTTTGGGAAGTTATAAATTATTATAAAGAGACTGATCAGTTTTATGATTACACAGAATCCTCACGTTTAATTGCTGATGCTCAGGAGGATATAGACAACGCAAAAATTTATATCAAACAGCACGAGATTGAAAAATCTTTACACCTGGCAAAGTCAGCATTAGATTTGACGAATAAAGCTCTGAATTTTGCGCTGCCTGCGAAAGAAGGAGAATTTCACGGAATTTGGATAAGACCGACGGAAAAGAAATCTGATGATATTGAAAAAACAGTTCAAAAAATTAAATCTGCGGGTATCGAGAATATTTTTCTGGAAACTTATTATCATGGATATACAATTTTCCCGTCTTCAACATTGGAAAATTATAAAGTTCAAAGCCAAAGACAAGAATTTCAGGGATTTGATGCTCTTGCGTCTTGGATAGAACAGGCACACAAAGAAGGTTTAAAAGTCCATGTTTGGTTTCAGACTTTTTATGTAGGCAATGATGACCTTTCTAAAAATCCGAAACATGTTCTTTCTGTTTATCCCAAATGGGGCAACAAACAGCGAAGAAGTTACAACGTTGATGCACCATCGCAATCAGCCTCTGAGCATAACGGATATTTTCTGGATCCTGCTAATGAAGAGGTTCAAACATATCTGAAAAATATCATTGCTGAAATAGTTGCAAAGTATGATATTGACGGAATTAATATTGATTACATCAGATACCCTGCAAGCATACGTCCTGATTTTCCGGGATTTTTACAGTCCACTTGGGGATATACCGACTATGCAAGGAATGAATTTCAGTCACTTTACGGTGCCGACCCGGCGGAAATTACTCCTTCAATGTTTGATTTATGGAATAAATGGGTTCAATACCGGCAGAATAAAGTTACTGAATTTGTCAAAAATCTCAAAAATATTGTCAAAGACAAACCTATAATTTTATCTGTGGTCATTTTCCCCAACCTGACCGAAGGCAATACAGTTAAGCTTCAGAATTGGCAGGACTGGGGATATAACAAGTATGTCGATGCCTTTACTCCGTTAATAATAGGAACTGACAGGGAAATAGCGGATACTTATGTTAAGGGAATAATCAATAATTCCGATGAAAGTGTTAAAGTCTATGCGGGCTTATTTGAGCCTTTTGTTTCAGCTCCGTCGTCGGATATGCTTTATCAAATTATATCCGCAAGAAATGCAAAAGCTGACGGCATAGTGCTTTTTGATTATGCGCATTTATCTGACGAATATATTAAATCTTTAAACAGCAGGATTTTTATTAAACCCTAAATTTGAGCATAAAAATACGGGTGAATTTATCCCCGCATTTTTAAGTATGTCATATTGAAATGTGTTTAGTTTCCTTTGCCGTTTATGATAATTGATGCTTCGGTCGGTGCTGCAGGCGGAATAGGCATTGGAGGAGTCTCGGGATTTGCTTCGTTAATATCAGAACAGAAGCCTTTTCCTTTTACCTTCCTTAAAACATCGCAAGCCGTCCTGTAATAATTATCTCCCGCATCATTACAAGGGGTGGGGCAATCCAAGTTAATTTCATTTACGATATTCTTAGTGCCGTTTTTATAGTAATTCATGACTTGTTTTCCGATATATTCTCTGCCTTTATATTTTTGACTTGTAAGAAGAGTTAAAAAGTATCTTACATCACCGTTTGTCATTGAAGCATCACATTTTTCTTTATCCTCAATACAGTTTTGGATGAGAAAGTCGCACGCTTTGTTGCCGCCGCCGCTGCAGGCTTCTTTTAATGCATTGAGAGCTAAGTGCATTTTAGCGGGAGTTGATTTTTTTGTATATGAAATTAAGGCATTGCAGCTTGCTTCCTGATTGTACCTGCATCCCAAAATTGCCGCATTACAGGCAACCGATGCAAGATTTCCGCCTTCTTTAAAAAGACAGTCCTGAGCATTTTTATCCACATTCACGTCTTCTTTTTTTCTTGTTGACATTACAAGCATGGTTGAACTTATGATTATGCTTACAACAAGCAGTCCTATTAGAATTTCGACCAAAGAAAACCCTTTTAACCTATAATCTTTTAAATTCATATTATTACCACCTCATAAAATTAAATACATTGTAAATTATTATATAGCATTACCGTACAAATATTCTCCGGTTAATTTTACGTCCTTATTTTTTTAAGTATACATTTTTTTTAATATTCAAGGCAAATTATTTATTATAAAAGGGATTTGGATTAGAATTAAGGAAAGTTAAAACTTACATATGAAAAATTACTTAAAAAACATTAAAGAAGAAGATTTCTTTTCAAAAGTCAATCTGCATATACACAGCAGTTACTCTGACGGCAGATTAGAACCTGCCGAAATTGTTGCTGAGGCAAAGAAACAGGGGCTAAAGTTGATATCGATTACCGACCACAATACTGTTGAAGCCTATCATGAAATTGACGTTAACGGGGAAGATGATTTAAAAATCATATCGGGCATTGAATTTGACTGCTGGCATTGTTTAAATATGATTCATATTTTGGGGTACGCAATAGATATTAACAATGACAAAATCAATAAGCTTTGTTCAAATGACAAACTTGGCAAGAGCTTTGATTTTGTGAGGTTTTTTAACAGGAGAAAAGCCGCTGATGTTATAAAAGCCATAAAAGATTCCGGCGGAATTGCAATCTTAGCTCACCCTGCGAGTTATTTATGCTTTAACCTTCGCAAACTCATTTTAGAGCTTAAAGATTTAGGATTAGAAGGAATTGAAGTTTATTATCCTTATTCAGGACATAAAAAACTGACAAAAATCTACTCTAAAGAATATCTTCTTAAGCTTGCCAAAGAAATGGATTTAACAGTCACCGGCGGGACAGACTGCCACGGAAAAAAACTCGAAACGAGATAAAGATTTACTCCAAACGAATTGTTTTTAACTCAAAAGCTTTGATATCAATAGGAATATCGATAGATTTTCTTTTAGACAGTTCTTTTTCAAGCGAATTCACTTCAATATACTTTGAAAAATTCAAGTCAGAATTTAAAATTATGGTTTGGTTTTTTTCGCTCAGATTTAAAAGCCTAACAACTGCTCCCTTTTGTTTTTTATTTTCAGGCGATTTAACCGCACAAACATAAATATTCGGATTATCAAAACTGAAAAATTGAGTATTTTTTAATGAAGATTCTTCGGAGCTGATTCCTTCCTTTGCCAAAACACTGCCCATAAAAAAGTCTGCTTCCCTGAATAATTCTTGCGGATTCTCTGTCAAATACAGCGCATATCTGAAAGTTTGCATTCCATGGCACTGCGCTTCGCGGACTTCAAGAGGGGGACCTGCCGGAAAAGCCCTTGTTTCCAGATACGCTTTAGAGAGCATGCCGACCGATCTTAGAACAGTGACTGATAATTCATTCTGATTAACTTCATACTCCTGCAAACCTTCTGTTATAATTCCCAATCCCTGTGACCATACAAACCTCTGCATTGGGAAAGAGTTTGTTTTGAGCTCTTTGTTTTTTTCCGCAGGCATATAATCTTTGATGTCATAATCAGGATTAATATTTCTTTTTATCAGTCCTAAATTATTTTCGCTGAGCGTTTCGGTAATTTTGTCTTTGAGCGGGAATTTTAACTTTATTAGCCTGTCATTAATGCTGTTTTTGAAAGAAACTTCAAATTCTGCTCTTGCGCTTGCAGCCGCGAGGCATATATCAACAATAATGTAGTTATCAAGGGGCTCAAGCTGATATTTTAATCTCAAAATACTTCTTAATGAGCCCTTTTCATGAATTTCGGAAGAGATAAATTTTGCCTTTTGAGGCTTATCATTTTTAACGGGACAGTAATTATACGTATCTCCGACATCTGCAATGCTTTCAATTATATTTATGTTATTGAACGTTAAACCGTCATTCAATATGGCAACATTGATACTGCCGTCCGAGTTTACATAAATCTGAATTAAAGAATTTGAAAGACGATTTTCGCTTATGCTGACTTCAGCAAATTTGCCGAATTTTGTATTTGGCGTAACTATTTTTAATGAATGAGGCTTTATATTTTCAACCCAAATGAGATTTTCCGTAAAATCAGCCATATCTTCCATCATCGGTGCCCTGCTGAGGTCATAAAGTACCTCATCGGGAAAAACTCTTTTTTTGCTAACTTCTTGCGCGGTCAGATTTTTCGGAAGTTCATTTTTTGTTTTGACTTTAACAACTCCTGAAAATTCGTAATCCGAAGCATTATAGAGCGCAAAATCTTCCTTATTTATTCCTTTTGCAATTTCATTCAGGCATTTTGAGCTTATCCAATCTGATATCTGAATGACTTTTTCAAATCTCAAGACGTTTTCTCTGTGAACTTCATCGATACTGCAACCGCAAATGCTGTCATGAGCGTGGTTTTGCAAAAGAAGTTTCCATGCGTATTCTATTTCGTTTCTTTTATCGGGACAAATCCCCGCGAATGATGTCAAAGCCTGCAGAGGTTCGGCAATTTTACAGAGTTTATGCGCTGCAATGGCATTTAATTTTTTCAAATAAGCTCTTGTGCTGAACGTCCCCGGTAAAATTGCGCTTCGGCTGTTGTCTCTCAATTCGCCTTTAAATGTTTCGATTTCATCAGGGTTATATTTTACCTCTTTTAAGTATTTGAAGATTGAGCCCGATTCCAGGCTGAAATCATCATTGATTTTGCTTATTTCTTTTAACTGCCGGTCAAAATCCCCAACAATTCCTATGTGGTCACCGCCCGCAGGGACAAGAATTTTATCGGTAACTGCAAATTTCTTAAGATTTTCAATTAAATTTTTTATATGAACTGTTTTCTCTTTTGACGGAATATCTTTTGAAAAAATATCCTGAAAATATCCTTCGGTCAGATTTAAAGCTAATACTGAAGCTCCGTCTTCAGATGTCCATCGGAACAGATTTTTTAATTCACCTGCTCCTCTCCATAAAACAGCATTTTTTAATCCGAATGAATTTAATATTGAAGGCATATTAGAGTTATGCCCGAACGAATCCGGCATGTATCCGATGAAATCTTTGCATCTTAGTTTCTTGGCGGAATTTATTCCAATCAGGAGATTTCTGATAAGGCTTTCGCCCGAAACAAGAAACTCATCGGGAAGAGAGTACCACGGACCAACAAAAAGCCTCTTTTTTTTGATTAATTTCTTTATTTTTTCAAGTTTATCAGGATAAATTTCAAGGTAATCATCAATAACAACAGTCTGTCCGTCGAGATAAAAAGATTTGATTTTGTTTTGCTCGAGCTGACTGATAATCTCGTCAACAGCTTCGATAAGCCTAAGACGAAATTCCTCAAAAGTCCTGTACCACTCCCTGTCCCAGTGCGTGTGGGCAAATATCAAAATTTTGTCTTTTTTAGTCATGATTTATAGGTTATTAATTAAATAATCCCCATTATACAAATTTTTGTACTAATAAACTATTGATAAAAATGGATTAACTTATCCCTTCTTTTTATTTCTCCAAAAAAACGGTAGAAACAGCCCGCCGAATAATATCGGCAGACCAAAGCCGCTTATAATTGCCGTTATAATAAATGTAATCCCCAGCGATATTACTATGCCCTTTATAAGAGCAGACTTATCGAGTTCAAATTTCGTTTCTCGATTATTTTCAAATATGACCGGATTGCCGCAGTAATCGCAAAACCTGCTGTCATCTTTTAATTCTCTCCGGCAATATTTGCAGTTCATAATTTAACCCTTTCAATATAAATATACTGCCCTTTTATGATAAAGAAAATATCCTGACAGTTTAATATAACATTAGTTGCAGAGGGAACAATACCAATCTGTTTTCCTGAATATGGAATCCGAAATTGGGATTATAAAGGGCGGAGCCCTTTATCTGCTTGAGGGAGGAAGGTGGGTATAGAAACAAAATTACGTTATTAACTGTAAGTTGCCATAAGGAGCTATAAATGTTCGAAAACCAAGACACAATTAAAATTCTATCCATAGACGGCGGTGGAATGAGAGGCATTATACCCGCTATGATACTGGCAGAAATCGAAAAGAAAAAGCAGAAAAGCATATACGAGCTTTTTGATTTTTTTGCCGGCACTTCAACGGGCGGGATAATTTCGCTGCTGTTAAATAAACCAAATCCCCTGCCTGCTAAAGATATTATTGCCCTCTACAATAATGACGGAGTAAATACTATTTTTAAAAAGAATCTGCTTACTTCACTAAAGTTTTATCTGGCAGGGAAAAAATACAATAAAAAGGGAATAGAAACTGTTCTGAGCGAAAAATTCGAAACCTGCTGCCTTAAAGATTCGTTAAAGCCTGTCTTGATTCCGTCATACGAAACCCAAACGAGAGATGCGGTTTTCTTTAACAGCTACGAAGAAATGTACGCTGATATATGCATGAAGGACGTAGCAAGGGCTACTTCGTCAGCCCCGACTTACTTTGAACCCGTTCACTTGCAGGGCATAGGAACGCTTATTGACGGAGGAATTGCGGCAAATAACCCTGCAATGTGCGCTTATATAGAAGTAATTAAACTCATGAACCGTGCTTCAATTGACTGGACAAAGAAAAAAATAGTTATGGTTTCATTGGGAACGGGGACTCAAACTGTCTCAATCAAATACGATGAAATTAAAAAATGGAACCTTTTAGACTGGATTAAAGGACCTCTAATTTCTTCATTCTTTGACGGCAGCAATGATACCGTTCAGCATCAGCTTAAAATACTTTTGCCACAAGACTGCTATTATCGTTTTCAGCTCGAACTTCCTAATGAAAAGGGCGCTGATGAACTCGATAATACAGATGTTAAGTATTTAGCGGAATTAACCGAACTTACACAGCAGTATATTCAAAAAGACACAATACACCAATCGCCGGTCGGCTGGAAGTCTATGCTTGAAAGGCTGTTAAATAACCTCTAATTTAGATTGAATTTTGTTCTTTGCCGTCTTAACTATAAATTCATTTAGCATTTCGAAATCAATTACTTGACCGACTGTATTGGCAGGTAGGGAATTATTGTCGCCTACCAAAATACCGGAGCCGTTGTGATTTATTGTTTCTTTAATTGCGGAAATGTCGGTAATATCATCCCCGAAATATACGGGGAAACAGTCAGGGAAAAAACTAATCAAATGATTGACAGCTTTATCCTTGCTAAAGCCGGCAGGTAAAATTTCAAGGACTTTTTTTCCTGGCTGCAAAATAAATTCATTATGCGAATTGTAAAAATTAAAAATATCTTTAACAATCCTAAGTATATCTTCTACGGCATTATTTTCAGCCAGCCTGTAATGCACTGCAACCGAAAGCCCTTTGTTTTCAAGAATAATCCCTTTGTAAACAGTTAATTCTTTTTCAAGCGTTTTAGAGATTTCACAAATTTTGTTCTTTTGTGTCTCGGATGAATAATCGTGAATTTCACCCTCAACCTGTGTTTGCCCTCCGTGTAAACCGAAAAGGATAATATGCATTGACGTTATTCCCGATAATTGTTTTAGAGTTTCTATATCTCTGCCTGATATGATTGCAATTTTTATCAAATCATTTTCGGCAATAGCTTCAAGAGCTTTTTTTGTTTTATCATCCATTATTGCCAGTTCCGGTTTTTCGACAATCGGAGTTAAAGTTCCGTCATAGTCAAACATCAGCAAAACTTTTTCACGGTTGTTAATTTTTTTAGAGATTTCTTCAGTTATGTTCATTGCTCTAATTTCCTGAACAGGTTGATAAAATCTTCCAGTTCTCTTATGACAATAAATTTTTCTTTTACGATTTGTTTTCCCGCTTCTCCCATTTTTTTGCCGAGTTCGGGATGTTGCAGCAGGTATAATGTTCGCTCGGTTGCTTCCTGAATATTTGATACGAGATAGCCGTTAACGCCGTCTTGAATTTGAAGTTTAATTCCGCCGACATTTCCGCCTACAACAGGTTTGCCTTTCCATAACGCTTCCGATACGGTTAAGCCAAAGCCCTCTTTCAGAGATTTTTGCAAAACAACGTCAGAAGCATACTGGAATGCTTTAACTGCAACGTCGCCAACGTTATGGAAGTTTGTATATACGTTTAAATCAAAATCTTCACCGGCTTTTCTCATGACTCTGTCGTAAATCAGCCAGCCTTCAGGGTCATCATTAGCCATACTGCCGACAAGAATCAGCTGCAAACCTTTAATTCCTTTTTGAACCTGTCCCTGTTTAATGTTTCTGTAAACATCAATAACCCCGAGAGGGTCTTTCCACGGGTCAAACCTGGATATTTGCGAGATAATAGGTCTATCGGGGTCAATATTGTAGCTTATCATAAGATTTCTGACTTCTTCTTCTGACATTTCGCTGTTTTTCGGGCTTAACGGGTCAATAGAGGGGGGAATAAAAGTAAGATTTTTAAAATCGGCATTTTCGTTTACAAATTCATCCAAAGTGAAGATAACGGCTTCAAAATTTTGCATAAACGGATACAAAAATTCCCATGTTTCTTTATTGGGTTCGGATGTGTCAATATGGCATCTCCAAATGCTCTTTGAAATAGGCGCATTGATATATTGTCTCATCCCGATAGTTTGAGGGTCATGAAAAATCACAAAATCATAACTTTCTGCAATCATTTTGGCATTTTCCCGGACGGTATCAATGTATATTTCTTTCATTTCTTCGGTAATTAAAACATTGCTGCCCTGAAGGGTGTTATGAAGAATTTTGGTCACATCAAAAAATTCAGGTTTTGCTCTCATTACGTGCCATTCTGTTGATATTCCCAAATCCTGCATAAGAGCAACCTGAGTTTTTAAAAGTTCCGAAACCCCACCGCCGAATGCTGTCGCATTTAGGTTAAGCACCTTTTTGTTTTGCAGGGGCTTGGCAAGTTCCCTCAAATGTTTTATTCTTTCTTCTCCGACAATCGGAATATAATCATCAAGACTTCTTGGGGTGACCCTTACTTCCTGTAATCCTTTTGCTAATTCTGTCATTAGAAACTCCTTTTTATATTAACCAAGTTTTTCAAGAAAACTGTCGAGCCATTTAAAAATGTCATTTTCCTCAACATAGCTTCTTAATTTTTCCATTACGATAAACTTTTCCTCATCGCTGGTTTTAATAACCTGCGATATAGAATTTGATATGGATGTAACATCGTAGGGATTTATCAGGTATTTATAAGGCATTTCTTCAGCAACGCCGGTAAATTCGCTCAATATCAACTGTCCTTTATTATTAATTTTTGAAGCAACATACTCTTTTGCCACAAGGTTTAAACCGTCTCTGAGAGCGGAAACTATAATGAAATCGGCTAATCTGTAATATGCAACCAGTTTATCGAATTTTAAGTTTGAGTAAATGTAATGTATCGGGCTCCATCCTTCTCTTGAAAACTTTCCGTTTATCCTTCCGACAATTTCATCCGTTCTTTTTTTAATTTTTATATAGTCCTGAACATTTGTCCTTGACGGAACGGCAATTTGAATAAAAGAAATTTTCTTTATGTATTCGGGGTTCTTATCAAGAAAATATTCCAGTCCCAGAAATTTTTCTATTAAACCTTTTGTATAATCCAGTCTGTCAACGCCGAGTCCGATAATCTGTCCTGCAAAAATTTCCTGCAGTTCTGCCAGAGATTGCTCTGTTGTTTCACTCTGCGCAATTTTTTGAATTTCCTTAAAATCAATGCTTATAGGCATAGCTTCAACCTTTGAAACACGCTCGTTATAAAATATTTTATTTCCTTTGACTTTTGCCTGACTGTTTAAAATAGATTCTACACATTCTAAGAAATGTTTTTTGTAACTTTCTGTATGAAATCCTATTAAATCACAGTTTATAAGGCTTTCAAGAATTTCCGACCTCTTAGGAAAAATTCGATAAATCTCAAAATCAGGAAAAGGTATGTGCAGGAAAAATCCTATTTTATTTTCAACGCCTTTTTCTCTGAGCATTTTGGGCAAAAGCATCAATTGATAATCATGAATCCAAATTCTGTCGTTAGGTTCAAGTATATCTGCAATCTGGTTGGCAAATTTTTGATTTACCTGCTTGTAAAAGGGCCAGTCTTTGGTATCGAGCTTATATCTTGTCGGAAAGTAATGAAACAATGGCCATATTTGAGTATTGCAAAACCCTTCATAATAATGTTTGTTTTCATTTTTGGTTAATTTTACCTGTCTGACGGGATAAGGGAGCTCAATGCCGTAATCCTCCAAAGCTTTTTCTCCCCCGCAAACCCATATTCCTTGATTATTTTTCATTATCGGGTCAAGTGCGGCAACGAGTCCGCCGGGAGACTTCTCTATAATTACTTCATCTTTAGGCTTTTTTATATCGTATGGAGCCCTATTTGTTGCTATTATTAGCCGCATAAAAATTTTCCTTCCCAAATAAGTACGGAAATGCTTTAAACAAACATTTTCTCAATAAATTCAGATAACGGGTTATTTAATTAAGCGGACAAACATTAATATCTCTAACTACTTCATATTATAAATCAAAATCTGACAACTTTATTATATACCATAAGTTGCTAGTTGGCAATATGTGCTGAATGACTGACTTTCAGGGGCATGATAACAATATATAAAACAAATTTTACATAGTATCTAAAAATTTGCTTACTTTTAATTTTGCGTCATGTATTCCTACGAAAAGGATAATGTCGTCTTTTTCAAACTCAAAATAAGGTCCCGGCGATATTAGCATATTGTCGGCTCTCTGAATTCCGATAATAGTTGCGCCGGTATTTTGCCAGAACTGAAGTTCAGACAAAGTATTTCCTATTACATGGCTGGTTTCCGGAATTTTATATTCATAATAGGTTATTTTGTTAACCAGATCCTGATGATTTATTTGTTCCAAGAGCAAGTTGAAATTATAAAAAATTTCTTCGTTGTTTTTATCTCTTTGAATCATTAAATCCTGAATTTTGTTTTTGAGATTTGAAATAGTTTGTTTTGAAGAAAATTTTTCAATAAAATCAAATGCTTTATTTTTTGATTTAATTTCTATCCCGCTTTTGTCAATAACTTTGACAACCCCGGTATCAGCAAGCAGAGCAATCGATCTTCTGATTGTTTCCGGCGAAACATTGTATTCTCCGGCTAAAATTGAGCGCCCTTTAATTTTTTGATTCTCATAAAATTTATCCTGAGTTATTTTATGGGCAATATCAACAGCTATCCTGACGTATCGGGGAAATTGTTCTTGATTTGGCAATCTGAAATAATCCTTTCAAATTTATAAAATGCTTCTTCCAAATGCAATTATACAACGAATTTTAATGAATTAACGGTAAATCGAATTTCTGAACTTAATAAGATGTATAATATTTGACGAATAAACAGTAAGATTAAATTTTCTGAAGTTTGATATTTCCCGTATAATAAATATTGAATAAAAAAATCAATCAGGAAATATAATGTATAAATTCGGTGTCAGACTTCTCAAAAACAGGCTTCACCCTCTGTCCATACCGGATACAGCACATGTTGAACACGGACAATTGGTTATAGTGAGGACTGAAAAAGGGGAGGAAGTTGTTAAGGCATTGAGAATTGCCGATGCTGTTTGGGAAAAATGGGGAAAAGATTTGCCTGAACCGGTTCATCTGATAAGAGTTTTATCATCAAAAGAATTCAAAGTCCTTGAGGAAATTAAGCAAAGAGAGAATGAAGCTTATCAAAAATGCTGTGAACTCATAGAGAAAAACAACCTGCCTATGAGGCTTGTAGATGCCAATTATACCTTTGACAGAAGAAAGCTGACTTTTTATTTTACCGCTCCGCACAGGGTGGACTTCAGGGAACTGCTGAAAGATTTAACCCAAACGTTCAGGAAAGTGCGTATTGATTTGCGTCATATCGGAGTGAGAGACGAAACCTCGATAATGTCGGGCTTAGGCATGTGCGGAAATGAATTTTGCTGCTGTTCATGGCTTAAACAATTTGCTTCAATCAATATCAAGCTTGCCAAAGATCAGGGAATGCCGATAAATCCCGCCAAGGTTTCGGGCGTATGCGGAAGGCTTCTTTGTTGTCTTAATTACGAATACTCAACTTATCTGGAAGCGGCAGCCGGTATGCCTCCTGTTGGAAGCGGTGTTATGACGGACGATGGAATCGGCAGAGTTAGTGCTCTTCATTTTCTTAGCGGAAAAGTTGCGGTCAAGCTTCAAGACGGCAGAATTAAGGATTTTTCCAAAGATGAAATTGAAATGATTGAAGAAGAAGATGTCAGCGGTATTGAGATTGATAATCCGCTTAATTATACCGAAGAGGAAGTCAGCTACAGTGAAATTAAACAACTGGAAGATGATGAGCAGAGTTCCACCGGAGATGTCTAAGGTCTAATTTCAACAAAAAATAAGAAATGAAAAATGTTTACTGGAATAATTGAAGAAATAGGAACGGTTAGAAAGGTTTCGTACGAAAATAACGGAGCCGTTGTATCTGTTGCATGTTCCGAAATAACAAAGGATATGAAAATCGGCGACAGTATTTGCGTTGAGGGAGTCTGTACAACCGTTGAGACATTTGATTCCGGAAGTTTCAGTTTTACAGTGTCAGGTGAAACATTGAATTTGACCACGTTCAAAACTCTTAATACAGGCAAAAAGGTTAATCTTGAAAGAGCTTTGAGACCTATGGACAGATTGGGCGGGCATATCGTTTCGGGACATGTTGATTCAACTGGAGAATTTATTAATAAAGTTAATCAAGGGAGCTCATGGCTTTATTATTTCAGAGCGACGAAGGAATTAACAAAATATATCGTTTACAAAGGCTCGATTGCCGTTAACGGAATAAGTCTTACGGTTGCAAGTATTGAAGATGATGTTTTTTCAGTTGCGCTTATTCCTCACACGCTTGCTTCAACAAGTCTGGGGACGATGATTGAGGGAGATAAAGTCAATCTTGAGTGCGATATTCTTGCGAAATACATTGAAAAGTTATTCAGCAGAAAATCCTATTTAAACCAGGGCTTAACAGAAGCTTTTCTGGCTGAAAACGGGTTTTAATTTTAAAATTTCAATTTATAAAACCTGAAATTCTTTGACAACTGCTATATGGCTGTAATGTTTAATTATTGAGCATTTTGGTGTATAATATAGTAGATATCGTCATCAATTGCCTATTTTAGCTGACATAGGGCTTAACAGAGAATAAAAATGCTATAATGCAGAAATGCAAGGGGGAGTTATGAGTAAACATGATGTAAATCACTATATAAATATCGATAAGCTAAGCGAAATCTTTAAAACCATAAAAAGGAAGGTTGCTTCAAGCAATTGGAAAGACTGGAAGTGGCAAGTTAAGCATGTCATAAGGGATATTGATACATTCGAAGCCTTAACGGGCATAAGATTCAGTGATGAAGAAAAACAGGAACTGTTAAAAACGATTGAAAAATTCCCTGTATCAATTACTCCGTATTACTTGTCATTAATTGAAACTGAAAATTATCAAAATGATCCTATATTTAAACAGGCTTTTCCTAATCCCAAAGAATTAATAATCAGCAAATCAGATATGCTTGATCCTTTGGCGGAAGACAAAGACAGTCCGGTAAAAGGAATTACTCACAGATATCCCGACAGAGTACTTTTTCATATAAGCAACAAGTGCGCTATGTATTGCAGGCATTGCACAAGAAAAAGAAAAGTCGGAGATATTGACTTCATCCCTAAAAAGGAAGATATCTCAGAAGGGATTAATTATATAAAAGAAAATCCTGTCGTAAGAGATGTTCTTTTATCGGGCGGTGATCCTTTTATGCTTTCGGATGAATATATTGAATGGATATTAAATAAACTGAAAGAAATAAAACATCTTGAAATTATCAGAATAGGGACAAGAACACCTGTTGTGCTGCCTTATCGTATTACTGACAAACTGGTTTCAATTTTAAAAAAATACCATCCGATATGGATAAACACTCACTTCAACCATCCCAGAGAAATCACAAGGGACTCAATTGAGGCTCTCAGGAAACTGGCTGACGCAGGAATTCCGCTCGGCAACCAATCCGTATTGCTTGCAGGAGTTAATGACTGCACACATATTATGAAAAAACTAGTCAGAAAATTGTTGCAAAATCGGGTCAGACCTTATTATTTATACCAATGTGATTTGACCGTAGGATTGTCTCATTTCAGAACCCCAATCGGTAAAGGAATTGAAATTATGGAAGGACTTAGGGGGCATACCAGCGGTTTGGCAATACCGACGTATGTTATTGACGCGCCGGGGGGAGGAGGCAAAATTCCGGTCATGCCTAATTATCTTGTTTCCTGGTCTGCAAATAAAGTAATTTTACGGAATTTTGAAGGAGTTATTACTACTTATGACGAACCGGCTGAGTATGAACATAATTACTGTGACTTAGCCTGTGACAACTGCAATCTTTATTTAAAAATGGAAGACCCTGAAAAAGTTAATCCTGTCGGAATTAAAAAACTGCTTTCTCATGCGGATGATGCAATTTCATTGATTCCTAATGATGTTGAAAGAATAGAAAGAAGAAAAATTGAGCGATAAGGTTATTAAAATTGGAGAATCAATAATTCAGCACGGTAAGGAAAACGACCGAGTTTATCTGATGAAACTGCATGAAAAAGACCTTAACGATGTTTTATTGATTATAGACACTCTTGTGAAGGATAACGGATACGCAAAAATTTTCGCAAAAGTGCCTTCGGATTTCAAACAAAAATTTAAGGATTGCGGTTATCTTATTGAAGCTGTTGTACCGGAGTTTTATAACGGCAAAAAGGATGCTTTATTTCTCGCAAAATATTTTTCGCAAGAGAGAAAAACTATTAATGATGAAAAAAAAATAAATGATGTTTTACAAACGGCATTACAAAAATCCGCAAAGGATTTAAACATAAAATTTAAAGAAGAATTCGTCTTCAAAAAATGCCGTTCCGAAGATTCTGAACAAATGGCGCAAATTTACTCGAAAGTATTTGAAAGTTATCCGTTTCCTATTGATAACCCGGATTATTTGGCAGATATGATGTCTAATAATGTTGATTATTATGCCGTTTGCCATGAAGGCAGCATAATATCCATCGCTTCCTCTGAAATGGACTTAGAGGGCAAAAACACGGAAATGACTGACTTCGCAACATTGCCTGAATACAGAGGCAGCAATATGTCAGCTTACATCCTTTCAAAAATGGAAACCGACGCCGCAAAGAATGGGATTAAAACTGCTTATACAATAGCAAGGTCTCTTTCGTACGGTATTAATATATGTTTTGCAAAAATGGGGTACACCTTCAGCGGAACGTTAAAAAATAATACCTGCATTTGCGGAAGCATAGAGAGCATGAATGTCTGGTACAAAGCAATCTGAATAAATTCCCGTACCATAATGTAAATTTTTATAAACATGATTAATATTAAGTATCAAATTTCAATTTGTTCAGGTTTTAAACAAATAACAGGACTTACGCAGCCAAGTCAAAATCATTTTGAATATTGATTTTACCAAGTCGATACAATCTTAAAAATTCTCTATGAGCCATTTCTATCCCCAACTTAGGAAATTTGAAATAACTAAAATAAATTTAATAAATTAGAAAGGACTAAAAATGAATATTGGAGCAATTTATTTCAATCAGCTGGTATCACAGAAGTTTATTGGCAGTAAAAAAAATTCATCACCTCAAACCTGTATTAATTCACAGAATGATATTTTCCAAAGAAATAATATATATTTTACAGGAAGTTTGCTTTCTTCTGAAACTTTGAGCTTATTCCCAGAAGTAATCAGTAAATGTAAACCATTATGTAGTAGTCTCTTTGAGGATAGAATTTATATAAAAGAGCTTGAAGCTACAACGCCGGGAATATCAATGGATGCTGAATTCATTGAAAATATGCAAGCAAGAAAGAAACTTGCACTCGAAGTTATGTCACCCGCTTTAGATCAATTAAAAAAATTAATAAATCTTGATGTATTCACGAATTACACAAATAAATTTTTACTTTCTGAAATTGATAAAAAATTAGTAAATGAAGCAAGAAAAGCAGGAAAACTTACAGAATTGGATAGAGAATCTAAAGCATTGGTTGTTGATGAACAATCATGCGCTATATGGAATGCCATGACTCGTTTATATGAACCAAGCGTAGAAGGCAATATATTTGTTGAGATTATGGATAAAAAAGCCAAAGACTTAGCTAAAAAACTATTTGGTGATACATATAAAGAAATCAAAGTTATAAATGAATTGTCAGAATTAAGAGATAAAGGGGATTCTGAAAAAACGCTGAGAAATTTTTTACATCAGGGATTAAGAGTATTCGGTAAAAAACCTGATAGTGAAGAATTTGTTCCTTTGTTCCGTCTTTTACGAAATAAAAAATTCGAAATATTAAACCTCGGATATCTTAAGGATCTGACAGAACCGGATAGAGAAGTCTTACAGATTTTAGGTATTTAATTCTTGAAAACTTGCTTTGTCAATCTGATAATGATTAAATCAAATCAAAAAAATGAAGTGATTATAAAATGACAGAGCAAAAAATAGCTTTTAATACCGTTGAAGAAGCAATTGAAGATATAAAGCAAGGCAAAATGATTATTATTGCCGATGACGAGAGCCGTGAAAACGAAGGCGACCTTACCTGCGCGGCGGACAAAATAACCCCCGAAATCATTAATTTTATGGCAACGGAGGGAAGAGGTTTAATCTGCCTGGCATTAACAGCGGAAAAAGCAAAAGAACTCGAACTTAATCAAATGGTGAATAATAACACGGAGTCTCTGCGTACGGCTTTTACGGTCAGTATAGACGCTGAAGAAAAATTCGGCGTCACAACCGGAATATCTGCGAGCGACAGAGCCGTTACAATCCAAACAGCGGTAAATCCAAATGCTGTACCTTCTGATTTAAGGCGCCCGGGGCATATTTTTCCGCTGGAGGCTAAAGCAGGCGGCGTGCTTGAGAGAGTCGGACAAACAGAAGCTTCTGTTGATATTACAAAACTTGCAGGCTTAACTCCTGCGGGCGTTATTTGCGAGATTTTGAATCCCGACGGAACTATGGCAAGAAGGAACGATTTGTTCAAGTTTGCTAAAAAGCACAATCTCAAATTTATTACCGTTTCTCAAATTATTGCATACAGGCTCAAGACAGAGAGATTTGTCAAAAGAGTTATCAAGGCTAAACTTCCGACGGAGTTCGGGGACTTCGACATTTACGGATACCTTAACGAACTTGATAAAATCGAACATGTCGCACTTGTAAAAGGCAATCCGCAAGACTTTGCCAAAACCAACCCAATGGTCAGAATGCACAGCGAATGCCTTACGGGAGATATTTTTCACAGCCTCAGGTGTGACTGCGGAAACCAGCTTGCATCTGCACTGGAGCTTATAGAAAAAGAAGGTGCGGGAGCCCTTGTATATATAAGATCTCACGAAGGCAGAGGCATAGGGCTGTTAAATAAATTAAAAGCGTATTCGCTTCAGGAAAAAGGTCAGGACACGGTTGAAGCCAATATTTCTCTGGGATTTAAGCCGGATTTAAGGGATTACGGTGTCGGAGCTCAGATTTTGCTTGATTTGGGACTGAAAAAATTCAGATTGATAACAAACAACCCTCGAAAAATTATCGGGCTTGAAGGCTACGGTTTAGAGATAACCGACAGGGTTTCACTGCCTGTTTACTGCAACAAATACAACGAAAAATATCTCAAAACCAAACGAGATAAAATGGAACATTTGCTGTAAGCCAATTTAAATTTTCAGCGTCAGTGTATCATTTCAGCTAAGACATATTAAAAAAACTTAACATTTGAAAAATCCAGTGATAATTGAATTTCCAGATGAATATATTTGCGTAAAAAAATTATTCATTATCTCAAAGTCAATTACTTTCCTCTTTTTGTTTTTTTATATATATAACTGAAAGGTTAGATTTTTTACCAAAGGAGGAGAGAACGTGGTATTTAGAATTAATCAAAGCAATACAGCATTTCAATTTAACAAACCGGGTACTGCAAGCGGCAGTATCTATCAGCAAAACTTCTTTAATCAGGGATCAATTTTTACACAAGGCGGATTTGGGGATTTCTTTTCACGCGGATGCAGAAATGAAAGACATGGAGGAGGAGTTGGTAGAACTCCTAAACCGGTAAAACCTCCTGTTCCGCCGCCGTCCGGTGACCCCTCGACACCGCCGCCCCCGCCACCCCCGCCGCCCCCGCCGTCAGCATAATATTTTAAAGGTTTTATAATAAGCAGACAGCTAAGCAAACACAGCTGTCTGTTTTTAAATGAAAATATTCAGACCATTCTTTAAGTTTATTATGATTTGTTGTAAAGTAATAGCGGTTAGTTAGTTTAACCTGCACGATAATTGAGTTTGCAGAATATGAAAACCGTTTCGCAAAAACTTAATTTAAACACAATAATCCACGGCGATTGCATAGAAGAAATGCAAAAGCTCCCCGAAGGCTTTGCCAAGGTTATTTTTGCTGACCCTCCTTATAATATGCAGTTAAACGGAGAGCTTTACCGCCCGAATCAGACACGAGTCGACGGAGTTGACGATGATTGGGACAAATTCGGTTCTTTCAGTGATTATGACGATTTTACAAGACAATGGCTTGCACAGTGCAAGAGATTATTAAGCGATGACGGAACTATCTGGGTTATCGGCTCTTATCATAACATTTTCCGCGTAGGGAAAATTATGCAGGACTTAGGTTTTTGGATATTAAACGATATTATTTGGGTTAAAACAAACCCCATGCCGAACTTTAACGGCGTGAGATTTACAAACGCTCACGAGACTTTGATATGGGCTAAAAAATCTGAGAAACAGAAGAAATATACATTTAATTATCAAACAATGAAAAACCTCAATGACGAAAAACAAATGCGAAGCGACTGGGAAATTCCCATCTGTTCCGGTAATGAACGATGCAGAGAAAACGGAAGCAAAGCGCATTCAACTCAAAAGCCGGAAGGGCTTCTCAGACGGGTAATATTATCTTCTTCAAATCCGGGTGATATTGTTTTTGATCCGTTCTTTGGTTCCGGTACAACCGGAGCAGTTGCAAAGAAACTCAAACGAAACTGGCTGGGCATTGAAAAAGAGCAAAAATACACAGATATTGCCGCTGAAAGGATATATTCAGTTTCAGAATGTCAATTATCCGAAGAAGAACTTACAACTCCTACCAGAAGAGAGCTTCCTCGAGTCAGCGTGGCAAAGCTGATAGAAGTTGGTTTGCTTCAAGAAGGAGAGATATTTTGTTCCGAAGATAAAAAATATTCAGCGGTATTATGTGCTGACAGCTTTTTAAAATCCGACAAATTAAGAGGCTCAATTCACAAGCTGGGCGCGCAGCTGCAAAACAAACCGTCCTGCAACGGCTGGGATTTTTGGTTTATTAAACAAAACAATGCTCTTGTATCTATCAATCTATTGAGAGATAAATATAGAGAAGAATATTTATAGAATAATAATCGGAGAAAAGATATGGTTAACGTTTACGAAGGCAAGATGACGGCGGGAAAAGAAAAGTATGCCGTTATAGTGGGAAGATTCAATGAATTTATCGGCTCAAAGCTTCTAAGCGGCTGTGTTGATGCTCTTTATCGGCATGGCGTTGCAGAAGAAGCAATAGATGTGGCATGGGTTCCGGGCGCATTTGAAATCCCCGTTACCGCAAAGAAACTTGTTGAAACAAACAAATATGCCGCTGTTATATGTCTTGGCGCGGTTATCAGAGGAAGCACTCCGCATTTTCAATATATTGCCGCAGAGCTTTCAAAAGGCATAGCTCAAATAAGTTTAAACTCTAATATCCCTGTTATATTCGGCGTTTTGACAACCGAAACAATCGAACAAGCGATAGAACGCGCAGGAACAAAAGCAGGCAATAAAGGCGCAGAAGCTGCTAAAAGCGCAATTGAAATGGTTAATCTTTTTAATACAATTAAAACAGGCGAAACAAGAAAGGCTTCTTTGTTATAAACATTAATAACGACAAGGAGAAGTTTGTATGGGTTTAGAAATTAAAAGAGCTGTTAAGTTTATTTTTGAGGACAAAAACTGGCTCCAAAAAATCCTTTTAGGCGGAGTATTTTACTTTGTGGCATCTTTTTTGCATATGTTCGACGGATTTTCATTAGGATTCCTGACGCCGGTATGCACAAGATTACATTTACCGATTTTTACATTTCCTGTGGTTCTAAACGGAATGTTTAGCCTGTTAGCTTTTAGCCTGTTTATGTTGGTAGTTTTTATTCTTCTTTATTCAATTCCGAAAGGTTATATTATTCAATCCATGCATAATGAGATAAACTCAAAAGAACCGCTTTTGCCGGAATGGGACTCTTTACTGGGACGGTATTTTAATTTAGGTATAAACTTTTTTATAATTGATTTAATTTATTTGGCTATCATTGCGGTAATTTCAGCAATACCGTTTATTGCGGGATATACTGTCTATACTCTATATCCCGAAAATCCGATGGTCGGGAGTTTGGGAATATTTTCGGCAATATTTTTCTGTCTTCCTTTCTTTTTCATTTATGCATTAATTTTGCCGTTCATAGTATGCTCTTACGCCGAAGGATTAAATATAAAGGATGCTTTTAAACTCGACAGGATATTCGCTCTTGTTTTCAACGTGCTCCCCGAATACCTTTTAACATTGGTTTTAACATTTTGTCTTGTTATTGTCTGGTTTTTACTTTCGACGGCAATGGTTTGCACTTGTTTAGGAATTGTCCTCTTACCGTTTTTAATTCTTCCGATGGCTTTAATTGCAATGAATTTATTTGCGCAAACTTACAAATTAGCATTGCAAAACAAACCTGAAGTTTCAGAAGAGGAATCGCAACAGGAGCAAGCCGAGCCTCGACGAACCGAACCGGAAACTTCCGAAGAAAAAACAGAAGAAAACTAAGCTTTTGGAACATTTATATCAACGAAAACTGAAACAAAGAAGAGAATTTTTTCTTTAATTGTTTCCAGCCTTTCTTGGGTTTTATTTTTTAAATTTTCTTTCGGGGAAAGTATTCTTTTGCTTTGAAATTCGAGAATTGAGCTTTTAAAAGCCAAATCTTCATATTCTTTTGAATAGCTGTCTTTTTCACCATAGGGACTGGATTTTTGCTCAAGAACGGTAGTTGTTTTGAGCTGAACAGCCTTGAATTTTTCAATCAAAGATGATACATAGGCTTTTTGTTTAATTTCGGGTATAAATCCTGCCAGTATCTGCACGAGGGTATTTTGCACAAATGCGTCTTTCAAATTCACGACATTTTCTTTTGCTGATTGATATGTTTCGGAGAAGAAATCGCTAATTTTGTATAAGAATCCAAGATCTCTGTATTGTTCTTTGTAGCCCTTGATTTGGTTTTCAAGCAGTTCTTTTTTTACAGTCAGTTCCTGCATCTTTTGGTTATCATTATCAAGATTCAGAACTTTCTGGGCATTGATTTCTCTTTGTGTTTTTTCAAGTTCCGCTTCGGCATTTTCAAGCAGAAGTTCGAGCCTGAGAGAGTCTGTCGGAAGATAATTCAGCAAATTTTTATTCATTATCTTGGAATCAATGTCATTAATTCTTTTCTGCGGTTGGGGACTTTTTACAAAAACATCATCAGAGAGGGGTTCGGCAAAGATATTTCTCGGCATGTAATTTTTGCCGTTCCTGTTTTTATCTTTGTCTTTTAACTGAGAAACGGGTGTGTATGTTTTATTTCCGCTGATTTTAAAGAAGTCGGAGTATCCCAAGGGACAAATCCCCCATTTAATCACAGGATTAAATTATGCTGATTTTTTGCGGACAGTTCATCATTTTTTAGAATGATATTCTATGAACGGTTCTAATTTTCTTTCTGTTCGGATAAAATTAAATTTGAGGATATAAATATGACAGATAAAACATTAGATAAAATTATCGAAAAAATATTGGAAATAATTAATCCTGATAAAATAATTCTCTTTGGCTCAAGAGCGAAGAATACAGAGAACGAAAACAGTGATTATGATTTGTTGATTATTAAATCAGGCATTGAGAATAAGAGAGAAACAGTAAAACAATTATACAGAAGCATGCTTGGTACCGGTGCAAGCGTTGATATACTCCTTGAAAAACCTGAAATTGTCGAAAAATACAAAGATTCTGTCGGATATATTTATAAATTTGCATTAAATGAAGGCAGGGTTGTTTATGCAAAATAATGCAAGAGATTGGTTATTGCGAGCAAAGAGTAATCTTGAACATGCTCGCAGAGTTAATAAAGAAGACCTTTCCGCTTATGGAGGTTATATTTTCTATGAGGAATTGTGTTTTGGTCTTCAACAGTGTGTCGAAAAATCATTAAAGGCAATACTTATTCATTTAAATATAGAATTCCCAAAAACTCATGCAATTTCAAAACTGATAGAATTATTAAAAGAAAATGCTCAGGAATATCCCGACAGCTTATTAGATGCCGTTGATTTAACTGTATATGCTGTAGATGCAAGATATCCGAGTATCAAGATGTTGTATCCGAAAAGGAATATTTTATGTCTATAGAAATAGCTCAAGATGTTTATGATTGGGCTTCAGAACAAATAATAAGGTAAGAATTATGAAGTTTCTTCACACAATGATTAGGATAACCGATATCGAAAAATCTCTTAAATTCTATACTGAAATACTTGATATGAAACTTTCGCATGTTATTGACATTGCGGATGCCAAGCTGCATTTTTTACGCGATTCAAGCGGATGTTGTGAAATCGAGCTGACATATAATAAGGAACAGCCGGAAAACGGCTATGAGATGGGCAATCAGTTCGGGCATTTGGCGTTTGCAACAGAGAGTATGGTTTCATTTACCGAAAAGATAAAGCAGCATGAAATAGATTATTATATCAAACCCTTTGACGTAACGCCCAAAGGTCCTACCATTGCATTTGTCAAAGATCCTGACGGATATTTGATTGAATTAATTGAGAGACTCTAGTCTAATCAATAAAGTCAGCCAGAATCGAATTGCTCAGAAGCACACCGTCAATCGTGAGCTTCAAGTATCCGTTATCTAAAGTCATAAAACCGTAATCAATATACTTTTCTATCGTTTTTTTGTGATTTTCTAATAAATCAAAATCATAAAGTTTTTTAAATTTCTCTAAATCAATTCCCTGTCTTAATCTTAGTCCCAAAAATATTGCTTCCTCAATTATTTTTTGAGATGAAAGTTGTTCATGGAAGTCAATTTTATATTCGTTATTTAAATAATTCTCAATATCAGCTGTATTTGAGTATCGAACTTCGCCAATATAGCCGTGCGCACCCAGCCCAAAACCGAAATATTCCTGATTGTTCCAATATGTCAGATTATGCTTTGATTCAAACCCTTTTTTCGCAAAATTGCTGATTTCGTAATGTTCAAAACCGCTTTCCGTAATGATATCAACTGCGGTTCGATACATTTTTGCGCAGCGCTCATCATCGGGAAGATTTTCAGGGGTTTCTGTATAAAACGCTGTACCTTCTTCAATTTTCAGTCCGTAAAGAGAAATATGGTTAATATTTAATGAAAGAGCTTTCATTAATGTCTCTTTCCATTGCTCTAAAGTCTGATTAGAAAGTCCGTAAATTAAATCGATGCTAATGTTTTTAAAGCCTGATGTAAGAGCATTTTCAACAGTATTCAAGGCATCTTCCGAATTATGCGCCCTGCCGAGAATTTTCAAAGATTTATCGTCAAAACTCTGAACTCCGATGCTCAGCCTGTTAAATCCGATTTTTCTCAGCCCTTTGAGATATTCAAAATCAACCGTTGCGGGATTAATTTCTATCGTTATCTCGCAGTTATTATTTAACTCAAAATCGCTTTTAACAGCGTTAAAAATCTCCTGCAAATATTTAATGTTAAGGACGGACGGCGTTCCCCCGCCAAAATATACGGTTTTTATATTTAAATTCCCATATTTCCTGCCGTAAGCGGTAATTTCTTCTTTAAGAGCTTCAATATAGTTTTTAATACAGTCGTTTTTGTCATCAAAAGACACAAAAGAACAGTAATTGCATTTTTTGATGCAAAAGGGCATATGTATATAGATGCTTTTGGGCTGTTTTTTCATTCAAATTAAAACCTGTCCTAGTTATATTGTAGGACAGGTTTATTGGTTTAGGGTAATATTAAGCCAAAAATTCTTCCAATTCTTTAACGGCAGAGGTAATGAAATTTTGTCTTTCTTGCTGATATTCTTTGTTGTTTTGTATCGCGTCTTTAGTCGCAGTTTCAGTTTGTCCTAAGTCTATGCTGTTTTTAGAAACGAATTGTTTCATTTCCTCATCAATTTGCATATTGCTGTCGAGAACTTTTTGATAATATCTTGTAATGGTATCATTCCAGCTTTTGAAGCCTTTAGATGTTTCTATTTTGGATTTTAAGAAGCCAACCAGATCCTCATGGAATAATGATTTCAAATCATAAGCGGTTGCTAATCCTTCAGGATAGGCAGCCGGTTCAATACCTCTTAATAAATCCATTCTTATCTTGTCAGCAGGATCTGCAAATTTTATTGTTTTGGTCAATTCTATTATATTTGACAATATTTCCTGTTCTTCTAAGTCTTTTGTGATGTTGTTTTGCTTAAAAAATTCCTGAAGTTTCTTTTCATAAAAAGAATAACGGTGTTTTGTTTCGCTTCCTACGTTGAACAAACTTGATAAATAATTTAAGTTTAATTCTTTAAATGTATAAATGTTTTCCAGTATTAATCCTTTAGAATGGTCTTTCAAAAGCCACAAATTTTTGATATTCAAAAGGTTATCAAGACCATCACCAAACTTGGGATTTGTTGCAGATTTATCAAATAATCTTAAAACTTCGTAAGATGTTCTGGATGCAAATCTGTTTGCAAACCTGATTAATGTATCAGGTAAGAAATGAGCCATATTAACAGCTGTTTGTTTGGCATCGCCTGCTAATTGGAACGATTGTGAAGAAGGTATGCTGGCATCAGTAATATGTTTATTGTTATAAATCATTGAGCTTTGCGGTTTATCTGTTCTAATAAGATTTATTGGTAATTGATTATTATCAATTATTTCTTTTTGAACAAGTTCAATTAATTTGTCAACATTAGTCAGGTCTTTATCAGTTTCGCTTAACAGCTTTTTTAGGTCAGATAAATATTTGTTTATTTTCAAAAAGCTTATCATCGGAGGCTTCAATAAGTTTTCTGATTGGTTTTTACACAAATTTTCAGCAATAATTTTAGCTGTTGCAAGAACTTTTTCGTCAGTGATTTCTTTTTTACCGGCATTCATAATACTGTCCAAGAAACCTTTGAAGTTTATATTTTTAGTAGCTCTTCCGGAACTGACAAACTCATCAGCGCTTAATTGGTTTGAAATATTTTTTTGATGATTAGTATTACTTTGAATTTGTGTAATAGATTTAACATTTTGAACCTGATTTACTAACATTATTATCTCCCTGATTATTAATTTAACTGTAAATATAAAACCCCTGAACTTCAAAAATTGCCAATTTTATTTTAAATATTTCAAAGTATTTACATAGGATAATAAAAAACCCGCCTTCTCGGGCGGGTTTTAGAGTGGAAATAATCACACCGCTATATTCAACGCATCCATATATTCCCAGAATGAACCTTTTCTATCGGCAGGATTTTTATCGATAATCCAGCTGAAATCATTATTCATTGCATTTTTAACCATTTGATAATATTTACCGCTGTCGTTTACGAACAAATCATAGGATTGTTTTAGTGCTTCAGCAAAGGATGCGGCATTTTTTTGAAGATTCGCGTCTGTCATCTCGGGCAATATTTCCTTGCTCAGGAAACCGTCGACGCCGTGTTTTATTGTATCAACAAGTCCGCCTGTTCTGGATGCCACAGGAATTGTGCCTTTTGCCATAGCTTCCATTTGAACAAGCCCGCAGGGTTCAAACCAGCTCGGTATATCAAAATATTGACCTCCGACCTGAAGAATTTCTTTCAATTCATCTGTTACAAAACCCGGCATAATTACTATTCTGTTTCCCATTTCCTTCATTTCAGCTTTTTTGGGTTTCAGGATATCTTCGAGCATGTCTTTATCTCCTTTATTTACCGGAGGAGAGGGCTTGCCGGCCATAATAAATACGGGTTTTTCCTTGTTATCCTTTGTTAATTGTTCGTAGAGCTTCTTTATTGCTTTCATGTTTATATCAAAGCCCTTTTGCGGATCCATCCGTCCAATCATTACATAAATCGGCGTTTTATCTGTTATATCCGAGATATCCGTATATTCCGGGCTAATCAGCGGAGGGTCTTTACTGTTGACAGACTTTGCTTTGAGATCCGCAACGTATTTTTTAAGATATCTGTTTAAAACCTTGCTGTTTTCAGGCTTAATTTGATCTGCATCCTCTGCTGTGTAGGGTTTGAGCTCTATGCCCGTTATTTCTTTAAGCTTCAATGTGTTATTAAGTTTTGATATGAGGGGCTCTGTCGGTATCAAATTTGCTTTATCATTACCGTTAACCGTTCCTATCATTGTTCCCTGATTCTTTCTAAGTCTTAACAGCTCGGGCAAATCTCTGGAAAATTCGCCGCTTGTGGCAACCTGTTCGGCATAATTTTTAGAAACGGGTTTAACCATATCAGCAAGAGTACATCCCATTTGAGCAAAATTAACGCTTTCCCCGGTATACAAAGTATTATTAAGCTTATGGTTATCGAACTGCGGATGTGATATCGTGACTGTTCTAAGAGATTTCATGTATTTTTCGAACAGCAAAGACAGGATTTTATCCTGCGCGTATTTGTCATTAACCCATCCCTGATATGCCATATTATGCCCGACATAAACTATAGGAATATTGCTGAGCTTTTCGGCGGCTTCTTCGCTGATAACATTCATTTTGGCTTTTATTTGTGTCATATACCTGAAGAGAGCTACACACGGCCCTGCCTGCCAATCGTTTGCTATCATTGCATCAGGCGGCTTTATTGCGTCAATTTTTCCGTCAAATTCGCTGCGGCTGACTAATGATCCGTCAGTCAGCATTAATTTTCCGTTTTCTTCATTCTTCTTTAGATGCAGAGCAAATTCATGAACCGCTTTTGAGAAGAATGCAAATCTTTCCTGTTCGTTGCTATTCCCGTTACTTGTGTAAGGGCTTATTTTTGCGGCGTCCTTACCGTCGGTAATATCCATTCTTTTATTGGAGAATAAAATGTATCGTGTATTATTTACTTTGGTTGTATAAATTTTAGTTTTCTCAAAAGTCAGTATGCCGTTTTCGTGAACAGGAATTTCCAGTTCGCATAATTTTTGCAATAATAGACCGTCTTTATTATTGCCGACTTTGTAAAATGCTTTTCCGTTTCCGAGTTCGGTAATGAAAGCCTTCATTCCGCTTAATGTTTTGGCTCCGTTGTGAACATACAAACCTGATAAAACAATTCCTTCTCCTTTAACACCGCCGTTAAGTACTTTATTATTAAGAGTATCTGCAATTTGTACGGGAACTTCAGCTAAACCGCCTTCTTTGACTGTATTGACGGTTTCCGATGTCGGTATCCAGACAGTGGGGTTTTCCAGCCGGGGAATATCGTGTCTTTCAATTCTCTTTCGGGCTTCCATTCTGATTTTGTTAAGGATTGGCTTGTCAAGCTCTTCTTCCGAGTATGTTATTTTGCCGGTTAATGTATCGGAAATCACTTTAACTTTCTGCGGCAGCTTTTCCTGAATGTCCGTTTTTTGAGATAATTCGCTTAATTTTGACATAATTACATTAAGGACTTGGTTGTCATTTTTTTGTTTTTCAATCAATTTTAGAATTTCGGGGCTGACTTTCCCTTTGTTAAGCAAAGTCATAATTACCGCCGCACCTGCCATGGCAGTGCCCGCAAGTGAAATAAACTGAAAACTGTTGCTTGGGAATCTTCCTAAATAGCTCCCTCCAAAACTCGCTTCCTGTCCGGGATAAGGTCTGTTGTATGAGTTATAAGGATTCAAACTTGTCATTCCGGCACAGCCGTTTTGCAAGTTTTGAGCATATTGTTTGTTTTTGGAAACATCTATACCAGTTCCGTTTTTATAATACGGAAATCTCTCCAGCACAGAGCCGGAAAAACCTAAAGGCTTCACCATAATATCCCCCTTGCTCTGCAAATAAAATATTACCTAAGTTTTAAATCGATTCGGTCAACTTCAAGCATTAACTGCCGGTAGAAAGCTAACCAAATTGCGAATACATACCACATATTAGGGATATTAAAACGCATAATTCATTACCCCTTATAAATGAAGATACACATTTCCCTAACACTAGCTTTGTAACGAAAGAGCTTTTAAAAAGCAAAATTCATTGTTTTACTTTTTTAATACTCCCGCTTCGCCATACCGCTTTACAGATTTTGCCGGTCTTTTATTATTAATTGCAAAGTGGTATTAAAAGCTAATACAATTGTCCAACTCCGGCAGAAGTCTTTTTCATCACCTCCCCGCCGACAAATATTATTTAAGATTCAAAAGATAATTAATTTTAGCGAATTACCGTTAAAAATAGCAGTAATATATGCTGAAATTCATAACTACACGCAAACCAAGGCTAAACATAAAATAACCTTTCTTTACAAAAAATCACACAAAGTAAGTAAAACTACTAAGAAGGAAAACTAACCTTAATCCCTATGCTCAACTATATTTCCATTTGCATGCATTATACATTAAAAATACAAAAACTTCACAAATTGATATAAATATTAAGTACTATTTTTAATATTTCTTCACAATAAGTTTCAATAATAAAATAAGACAATGTTTATAGGATTTGATTATTTGTTTCTGATATGTATTCTTTGAAAAGCAAGTTTTCTGCTGTTTAATTGCGGCGTTGAATATTCCAAAACATCTTTTACCTCTCTGCATTCGTTTATGCAAGAGGTATCCGGACTAACCGTAAATCTTGGTGAATGTTCTTCTTCTTTGAATTTGCACAGAACCGCATAGTTATTATGCAATTTTGAGTTGATTTTGTTGATTTTTTGACAAATTCTTGATGATTTTTCTTCCATTTTCCATTCTCCCTAGACATTCCTATATATAAGAAAACATTTTGCACCTAAAAATTGCTTAAAATCTTATTATTATTAAGGAAAATTAATACGGATATTTGCTTTGTAAGATAAAGAAAACTCATCCTTTCCTTTTGTATAACTCCGGTTTCACAACCTTACCCTCTTGTCTTAATTTATAAATTTTAATTATAAACTCAGAACCGATTATTTTCTTAAAATCATAGTTTTTAACAATGTACCCGCAAAGATTCTTTGCGTAATCATTACAAATATGATCGTATCCGTAATCGTTCGTATTTCTGTTGTTTATAAAAATATAATCCGGCGGGTTTTTCTTGAGGTCATTAATGATATTATTTTCTCCGAAAGTTTCTATATTAAGAGGCAGCAGTGAATAGTATTTGTTGTCGGAATCTCTTCCCGTAAGGAAATTCAAAATAACCCCTTCAGGCATCATCAGAAATCTCTTATTGGCGGGAGCATTTGCATCTACATATTTTATAAGCTCATTAACGGCTTTGCCTGTATCCTTGGTTGCATATACGGTTCCGTTTTCTGTTTTCACTTTGGTATTATATACATTTCTTGCCATATAAATATAAACAGTAGAGTAAACCACGGAAAGAAATATTATGTACAGTGCCCAGGTTTTTTTCCAGTAGTTCGTATTTTCGAAGTTGAGCGAGTTGGGCAGGTAATCGATTACAAAAATCAGATTTACGAGCAGCGTCAAAGGGAATATAAAAGTTCCGTACGTATGGGTGTTTAGAAGGAAATAGCTTTTAAGCGAAGCGATAAAAGCTCCCAGCGTTATCAAAAAGTAGAGAAGTCTTTTAATTTCAGCATTTTTAAACCCTTTTTTGAAAAAATCTGCAGTCAAAAAGATTAATATAGCCGATGTTGTTATAGGAAGCCATGCAAAAAAATTTTCGGCAAACCCGTAGGTAACAAACTTGACGAAAGTAATTAATACAATAACGAAATAACTTACGACATATAAAAGCCATGCCGGCTTTTTTTCAATAATCAAAGTTTGAATTTTTCCGGTTTTGCAAACTGCCAGATAAAACAATGAAAACGGTATGATTGAAAGAAGAAAAGCCGTAATAAAACTGTTGAATGTTAATTCTATGTATTTGGGATTATAAAAATATCCGCTGAAAGTATAGAAATATTTTAATGTTGAGGATGAGCAAATGTTTTTTACCAGTTCGACCGCTTTTAATAAGTCGGAAACACTCACTCCCTGAAGAAACAAAACAGACAGACTAATTGCGGGTACTGACAAAAACAACCCTGCTGAAATCAGCAGTTCTTTGAAGTTTAATTTTTTAACAAACAGCGCCGTTAAAATCAAAACAGCCGTGAACAATGTATATTCATACTTACAGGCTATTGAAAACCCCATAAAGAAAAAAGACAGAAAAATAAAAACCTTGTTTGAAAATTTCAGGTAATAACAGGCAAAAAGCAGGGCAAGAAGAAACGAGCCAAGCGCATAAACTGCCGCATAGGTGTACGGAAAAACGAAATTAAAAATATAATAGTTGAAAACACAAACAGACATTACAAAAAAAGTCAGAGAAAAACTCATAAACACCGTAACAAGGAGCCTGGATATCAAATAAAAACTTGCCAAAATCAACAGTGAATTCATAAGTCCGGCAAAATAAAGCGTATTAAGGTTTTGCCCGAAAACAAAATACAAAAAGGCATTAATTTGATAGGAAAGAGGACTGTAAATATTAATTATGTCTTTATAAAGCAATTGTCCTTTTAGCATTTGCCACGGTATATATGCCTCTCTGCCGACATCAATAATCAAGTGCGACTGATGCCCGACCATAACAAGCGCGTAAATACAGAACATGACCAACAAAATTAAGGCTGCAATAATATCTTTTTGAAACCGTTTAATGTTTTCCAATTTCTTGTCCTCGAGCCTTTCACTTATTAATATAAAGGGACTTCAGATTGATACTATAAAGGGACTGTTGACGAATTCAAAAAACTTTGTTTTTTGTTTCGTCTTACGTCCCCGTCGTTCAGTGTCAAAATGTCGAAAACTCATCGTTTCCGCCATTTTTCACCTCCGATAGGGTCATGGTGAGGATTAGAAAAAACGAGCTTTTTAACTACTCCTCACCATTCCCATAATATAGTAAACTGTTTATATGAGCAAAGAAAACGAAATTGAAATTATAAAAGAAATACAAAAGTCTGTTGCGCAAATGAAACTTGACGACATTGAAGAAAACCCCGAAAGGGCTTTTGACAGTTTTGTTTGCAGTTGCTGCGGTTTGGAAAAGATGCTTGCAGGTTCGCTCATCTACGCCGGTTATCATCTTTGCAATGAATGTGTTGTGATTGCAGAAACGGGACTTAAACTTCAAAAATTTAATTCTGTCGAATGCCTGATAAAAGTCATGGAAGACAAGCGGTTTGAGAATATTTACAATAATCTTTTTGATAAAGACGGGGAGTCGTTGAATTAATTCAGTTGATTTTATTTCAGCATCGCAAGGTCGCATTCCTCTATACTTCCCTTTCTGATTCCCTGAAGCATCAGACTAAGCAAAATAATTATAATCGCTGATGTTCAGGGTCTGACCAACGCCAAATCCTTGTTAATAGCGCATTCTTGTCATTGCGAAAACGGCGAAGCCTTTTGTGGCAATCTCTATCATAAACTTTACCTCGTCATCCTGAGCGAAGCGAAGGATCTCAAGGTCGTCAACCATCTGTCTTACCTCTTGTGTCTTCCTGAAGCACCCGACAATGCAAAATAGCTATGTTCGATGATG